>JBDTML010000340.1:0-4418 GCA_039934255.1 Acidobacteriota bacterium
ACGAGCTCGGGGTTCGAGCACGGGTACATCGCGCCGCAGATGAGCGGCACCTCGATGCCGGCGTCCTTGGTCAGCGCCGTCTTCACGCCTTCACCGGCCCCGCGAGCCACACGGCCTTCCCGCGAGCCACGACGTCGCCCGCCTCGTTCGTCAGGACGCTCTCCACGACGACCTCCTTCTCGACGATCTCCGAGAACACCGGCGCGTCGCACGCGGCCGTGATCGTGCCGCGGGCTTTCTTGAGAAATTCGCACTCGACGCGGACGAGGATCGTGCGCATGCCGTCCGGGAGCCCATAGCCCAGCGCGAGGCCGGTCGTCATCTCCGCGAGGTTCGCGAGGGCGATCGCGTGGATCGACGCGAGGTGGTTGCGGACCGCGCGCCGGTCGCCCATCGCGATGACGGCCCGGCCGGGCTGAAGGACGCGGATCACCGGTCCCACGCTGCCCGAGTACGGGATCGCGAAGCCGAAAATGAACGAGAAGAACGACTTACCACCCGGCAGCGGCGCGAGGCGCACCCACCACGTGCGCAGGTCCTTCGGGGTGGCTGGCATCCGGGCCGGGATTCTAAGAGAAGAAGGACTTTCTTCGAATGGGGAGATCGGTGCATGCTCAGGGCGAGGCCGACACTGCGACGCCACCTTCGTTTCTCGGTTGCGCGAACTCTTCTGATCGCCATGGCGCCTTTCGCGCTCGACGGCTGCGTTTCGATCGGCGTCTCGCGCGCCGATCTTTCCGCCCCCCCCGACCCGTCCGCCCCGCCACGGGGCGCGATCACGGTGCAAGTCTTCGAAAGGGTCGCCGACCGCGAGGCCGAGCGGCGCGTCTCCTATCCCGTCCTTTCGGAGATCTTCCGCGCTGGCGGCGGCCAGGATCTCGTCGCGCGCTCGATGCACGCCACGTTCACGGTGCAGGACCTCCCGCCGGGAACCTATCGCCTGAGGATCTCGAAGCGCATCGACGAGAAGGGCGACATCGTCGCCCTCGCCAACCCCGCCGACAAGGCGTTCGACGTGATCGCGGGCGAGCGGACGGTCGTCTCGGTCGTCCTGAAGAAGGTCCCCGTCTTCTGGATCGTGGTCGCGGCCCTCACGGTCATCGCCCTCGTCGTTCTCGCGATCATCGGCATCAACAAGGGCGATCTTCCGAAGCCTCCTCCGCTGCCGCCCCTTCCTCCGATCGCGTTCGCGATTCCGCTCGGCGGGAGCCCCGGCGGCGGCGAAGGCGCTGCGAGCCCGCCCGCACCCGCCGCGGTCGACGTCTTCCCCGCGCCGGGCTCCGTCGTGGCCGCCCGGCGCGTCGCCGTCACGTTCCTTCTCTCGATGCCGCTCGCGTCCGAAGGTGTCGAGGAGGGCGCCCTTCTCGCCGTCGGCACGGTGTCCGGCGCCATCCGCGGGACGGCGGCGTACATCCCGGACGAACAGCTTCTGCGCTTCTCGCCGTCTTCGGACTTCATCCCCGGCGAGGAGATCACCGTCACACTCGACCTTTCGAAGCTGCGCGGCATCGCCGGGCGGACGGGCAGCGGGCGGTCCTCGACGACGTTCACGGTCGCACGGTGAGAGTTCTCTCCGTCAACGTCGGCCTGCCCTGCGACGTCACGTTCGGCAAGCGGAGGATGCGCACGGCCATCCTCAAGGAGCCCGTCACCGGAGCCATTCCGCTCGCGCGCCTCGGCTTCGAAGGCGACGGCCAGGCCGACCCGAGATACCACGGCGGTCCGGACAAGGCCGTGTACGTCTACCCGTTCGAGCACTACGCGTACTGGGCGGACGTCCTCTCTCGCAAGGACCTCGCGCCGGGCGCCTTCGGCGAGAACCTGACGACCGAGGGCCTCCTCGAGACGGAAGTGCGAATCGGGGACGTCTACGAGATCGGAAGCGCGCGCGCGCAGGTCACGCAGCCGCGCACGCCCTGCGCGAAGCTCGGCGCGAAGTTCGGCTCGATGACCTTCGTCAGAACCTTCGCTTCGGCGGGCCGCCCGGGCTTCTACCTCCGCGTCGTCGAGGAGGGCATGGTCGAAGCCGGCGACGCGATCGTGCGTCTTGCGACGGCACGGGAGCGCCCCACGGTGTCCGCGGTCTTCGGCGAGTAGACTCTCCCTCACCTATGGCCCGCTGGGAGCGCAAGGAGATCGTCCTCCGCACGAATGCCGTCGGCCAGGCGATGACGGCGCCGGTCTTCCTGTGCCACGGGCGCAACCCGCGGCCCCTCGCGTACCTCCAGGCCAACGTGCACGGAGGCGAGCTGCAGGGGAACGCCGCCATCCTCGCGCTCTTCGACCTCCTCGAGAAGGAGCCTCCGCGCGGAAGCCTCATCCTCGTGCCGCGCGTCAACCCGATCGCCGCGACTCAGCAGATCGGCGACTACGTCGCCGGCGTCTACGATCTTGCGACCGGGGTCAATTTCAACCGCGGCTACATCAACCTGACCGGCCCTTCGCGCGGAAGCTCCGCCTGCTACGTCGACGTGGACGCCTTCGCCGCGGTCCACCGCGACGCGACGCTCTCCGAGATCCGCGACGGTTTCCGCGAGGCCCTGAAGGCCGCGCTCGGCGCCGTGCGCGACGCGGCCGACCCGTGGGGGATGGAGGCGCGCCAGGAGTTCGCCCTCGCGATCCAGGAGGTCGCGATCGAAGCCGACGTCGTGCTCGACCTCCACACCGGCGACCGCGCGCCGCGTTACCTCTACGCGCCCGAAGGGGCCACGGCGGCGACCCGCGCCTTCGGTATTCCGTTCGTCCTCGAGGTGCCCCCCCGCTTCGCCGGCGCGCTCGACGAGGCATCCTGGGTGCCGTGGAACGACCTCGCGGAGGCCTTTCGCCGCCTGAATCGCACGGACGTGCGGCGCTTCGTGGATGGATTCACCGTGGAGCTCGGCTCGATGAACGCCTTCTCGATGGCGCAGGGCGTCGAGGACGCCAAGCGCATCGCCTCGGCGCTGCGCTATTACGGAGTCCTCGACGGCGAGCCCGACGATCCCGCGTACCGCATCGTGGCGTGCAACGTGAACGACTACAAGTCGATCTACGCCCCGGCCTCCGGTCTCGTGGACGCCACGCTCTCTCCCGGCACGCCCGTGAGGAAAGGCGACCTCCTCGCCCGCATGGTGGACCCCTCGCGCTGCGCGGCGATGCCGCCGCGCTCGGCGGACGCCGTCGTGGAAGTGCGGGCGCCCGACGACGGCGTCGTCCTCCTGTTCCACGCCTTCTCGTCCATCCCCAAGGGGGTCCGGCTCCTCTCGATGATGACGAATACGCGGGGACTCTGAGCGATCTCGGACAGCCCTATCTGAGATAACCGAGGCTGCGCAGGTTCTCGACGTACTCCTTCGGATCGACGGGCGGCCGCGTGTCCGCGCGCCTGCGGCCCCACGACGCCACGGTCTCGCCGTCGACGGCTCCCTTCGCGAGGAGATCGCCCCGCACGCGCCCCGCGATTTCCCGCGACGCGGGGATCCCGAGGACGGAGAGGATCGTCGGAGCGAGATCCGCTGGGGCGAGCCGCGTCGCCGTCCCCTCGGCTCCCGCCCGTGCGAGCGACCCGGACATGCGAACGATGCCACCCCCCTCGTGTCGGCCCGCGTCGAGGACCTGAACGAGAAGATCGGGGGCGGGCTCGAGATCGGCGTCGAGGAGGAACGCGCGGATCTTCGCCGTCTCCGAGGTCAGGGCCGCGGCCAACGCGACACGGTCTGCCGCGCCGCGCTCCGGATCGGCGAGAGCGGACGAGAGGATGTCGGGCCCCGGCAGGTAGAGAAGAGCGAGCCGCGGGCTCTCGCGCCGCCAGGCGTCCCGGAACGCCGCCAGCGCGAAGTCGTCGAGTCCCCCGGCGTCCGCGACGAGGCGCTCGAGCGAGCCGGGCTCGGGCGCGACGCGCGGGGCAAGGTGCGCTGCGCGTTCCGCCGCGTCGGCCGGCCAGCCCTCCCCCACCAGTGAGCCTCCCGAACGGGCGGCGAAGAAAAGATGGTTCCCGAGGATCGTCCCGCCCCCCTCCTCGGAGGGGTAGGTCGTCCACCAGTTCACCGTGAGGGAAGGGATGCCCCCACGGCTCGCGACCTCCCAGAGAGCCGGAACGCGCCGGGCGCTCGCCGTGACCGATTCGCGCCGCGCGAGACGCAAGGCCGGAAGGACCGTGCGGAGAAACCACCCGGCGCCCGCGAGGGGGCGCACGGGCGCGCCGACGCCCGCGACGCGCACGAGATCCAGCGAGCCGATGCCGTGGCGCTTCACGCTCTCTCCGGTCGCCACCGTCGTCCAGAAGGCGGCCGGATCCCGCGCCTCCTTGACGTAGGACGCACGCGCGCCCTCTCCCGGCAGGGCCGCAGTCCATCCGTCCACGCCGACCACGACGACGCGGCGTCCGTTCGCCGCGACGACGAGGGGAGCGTCTCCGACCACCGGCACGCGGAAGAGAA
>JBDTML010000341.1:0-2894 GCA_039934255.1 Acidobacteriota bacterium
CGGGGATCGTGAGGATGTCCTTCTTCTCGCGGATGATGAGGTCCGCGTTCGCCGAATAGCCCGCCCGAAGCGTGATCTTTGTGTTTTTCTCGAGCTCGATCTCCACGTCGAAGAGCGTGGCGCCCTCCTTCTGCTGCGCCTGCGGCGCGATGCGCGAGACCCTTCCGGTGACGACGTCCGTCGGCAGCGCGCCGACCTTGATGCGGGCCGGGAGGTCGACGTGCAGCTTGCCGACGTCGATCTCGTCGACCGTCCCCTTGAAGATGAGGTCGGTCATGTCGGCGATCGTCGCGAGCTCCGTGCCCGGCTGGTAGGACGTGAGGGGAACGACGGGGTCTCCGGGGTTCACGAGGCGCGTCAGGATCGTGCCGGCCGCCGGCGCGCGGATGATCGACTCGAGCCCGGTCGTGGCCGTCTTGGCGAGGCTGCCCTTGCGCGTGAGGTCGCGGTCCTGCTCGGCCTTGTTGAGAGCGACTTTCGCGAGCTCGAAGCCCTCGCGTTTCTGGTCGACGTCCGATTTCGCGGTGATTCCCTGCCGGAACAACTCCACGGCCCGATCGAATTCCAGCTGCGCGCGCTGAAAGGTCGCCCGTGCGGACTCGACGGCGCGGTCGACGCCCGTCAGCTCGAGAGGCGTCGGGTCGGGGCCGATCTCGAAGAGGGGGTCGCCGGCTTTCACCCGGTCGCCCACCTGGACGCGGCAGACGCGGACGATGCCCGAGATCTTGGACTTGACCGAGAACTTCTGGCGGGGCTGGATCTGGCCCACGGCCACGGCCTTCTCGGTGATCGACCCCACCTGCGCATCGACGAGTTTCATGCCGCCATCGGCCTTCCTCTGACCCCTGCTGTAGGCGTAGACGCCAGTCGCGGCCCCGGCCAGAAGGACGAGTCCGAGAAGGGTTTTCAACAACTTGGCCATTTTCGATGCCTCCCGGGCGGAGCCCGATTTCAAGAGGACTACGCCGGTACGGACCCTAAGGTTCCTCAAGCGGGCGACCCCTCGAGAACCCGAGGGCTCAAATCAACGTATTGAGGAAAAAGGAGACGCCCTTCTCATGCCGAAATCCCTGTTCTCGCGTGTCGTTTTGACCGCGGCCGCCCTCGCCCTCCTCGCCCAGGCCGGCCCCCTGCCGGCCCAGACCCCGCCCCTCATTTCCCGCGACATCCTGTTCGGGAACCCCGAAAGGTCGAACCCGAGGCTGTCTCCGGACGGCCAGCGTCTCGCCTGGATCGCTCCCGACAAGAAGAACGTCCTCCAGGTCTGGGTCAAGACCGTGGGCAAGGACGACGACAAGATGGTCACGGCCGACAAGAAGCGCGGCATCCGCCAGTACTTCTGGGCGCAGGACAACAACACGCTCCTCTACCAGCAGGACAACGACGGGGACGAGAATTTCCACGTCTTCGGCGCGAACCTTGCCTCGGGCAACGTGCGCGACTACACGCCCTACCAGGGCGTGCGCGCCGGCGTCGCCGACCTGAGCCCCGACTTCCCGGACGAGGTTCTGATCGAAGCGAACATCCGCAACCGCCAGCTCATGGATGTGCAGCGCCTGAATCTGAAGACCGGCGCGCTGACGCTGGACACCGAGAACCCGGGTGACGTCGCCGGCTGGGGCACGGACGCGAAGTTCAAGGTCCGCGCCGCCGTGGCCCAGACGGCCGACGGCGGCACCGAGATCCGCGTCCGCGACGACGTGAAGTCGCCGTGGAAATCGCTCCTCAAGGTCGGACCTGACGAGATCCTCGAGTTCGAGGACTTCACGAAGGACGGTGCCTCCGCGTACCTCAAGACGTCGATCGGGAGCGACACCGCCCGACTCGTCGAGCGCAACATCGCGACAGGCGCCGAAAAGGTCCTGGCGGTTTCGACCGACGTCGACGCCGGTCCGGCCCTGATCCAGCCGAGGCAGCACACCGTCCAGGCCGTGGGTTTCGCGCCCGGTCGCCTGTCGTGGAAGGTGCTCGATCCGTCCGTACAGGCCGACTTCGACGGCATCGCGAAGCTGAACGCGGGGGACTTCTCCATCGTCAATCGCACCGAGAAAGACGATCGCTGGCTCGTCGCGTTCACGTCCGACCGCGGCCCTGTTTCGTGGTGGGCCTGGGACCGCGCGTCGAAGAAGGGAACGCTTCTTTTCACGGCGCAGCCGAAGCTCGAAGGGCTGGCTCTCGCCGAGATGAAGCCGGTCGCCATCAAGTCGCGCGACGGACTGACTCTCAATTCGTACCTCACGCTGCCGGTCGGCGTCGCCCCTAAAAACCTGCCGATGGTCCTGTTCGTGCACGGCGGCCCGTGGGGCCGGGACACATGGGGCTACAACTCCTACGCCCAGTGGCTCGCAAATCGCGGATACGCCGTGCTCCAGACGAACTTCCGCGCCTCGACGGGCTACGGCAAGAAGTTCCTCAACGCCGGCAACCGTCAGTGGGGCCTGAAGATGCACGACGACCTCATCGACGCCGTCGACTGGGCCGTCAAGCAGGGAATCGCCGACCCGAAGCGGGTCGCGATCATGGGCGGCTCGTACGGCGGCTACTCGGCCCTCGCGGGAGTCACGTTTACTCCCGAGAAGTTCGCGTGCTCGGTCGACATCGTCGGGCCGTCGAACCTCAAGACGCTCATCGCCTCGATTCCGGCTTACTGGAAGCCGCTGCGCGCAACGTTCGACGTGCGCATGGGCAACGCGGACGACCCGAAGGACGCCGAGCTGATCAGGAACGCCTCGCCGCTCTTCAAGGCCGACAAGATCGTCCGCCCCCTCCTCATCGGGCAGGGCGCGAACGATCCGCGCGTCAACGTGAAGGAGTCGGAGCAGATCGTCGACGCGATCGAGAAGAACAAGGGCAACGTCACGTACGTCGTCTACTCCGATGAAGGCCACGGCTTC
>JBDTML010000342.1:0-8094 GCA_039934255.1 Acidobacteriota bacterium
TCGACGAGGCGGGTGCTCCAGCTCCTCGCCCTCCTTTTCACCCTGGCCATCGGAATCCTGGTTTTCGTGGCCGGCCTCGGTCTGAAGATTTCGTCCGGCGTCCGGGCGTACGCCGGGGCCGAAGCGCAGTGGTCCAAGGCCGAGAAGGGCGCTGTCCTGTCGCTCGTGCGCTACGTCCGGAGCGCGGAGCCCGCCGATTACGAGACCTTCCTGGCGTTCTTGCAGGTCCCGCTGGGGGACAAGTCGGCCCGGCTCGAGATGGAGAAGCCGGAGCCCGACCTTGGCAAAGTCGCGTCGGGGTTTATCCAGGGGCGAAACAGCCCCGAAGACGTCGAGAGCCTCGTCTTCCTTTACCGGCACTTTCACGCCGCGGGCGCCATGAACCTGCCGGTTGCACAGTGGAAGGAGGCCGACGTTCTCGTCGACGAGCTGGGCAGACTGGGCGAGGAGATCCGAGGGGAGATCGGAAAGGGATCGCTTTCGGAGGCGGCCCGTCAAACCTACCTGAGACGGATCGCGGACCTGGACGACCGGCTGACCCGGGCCGAGAACGCCTTTTCCTCCGCGTTGGGCGATGCCGCGCGCCGGCTTCAGCGGGCGGCGCTCCTGGCGATCCTCTCCCTCGGCGGAGCGCTGCTCGTCGCCGTCCTGGGAACGGCCCGGCTCGTCTCTCGAATCCTCGTGCGCGAGGACGAGAGGTTACGCAAGAGCGAGGAGCGGTACCGGATCCTCTTCGAGGACTCTCCCATCGTCCTCTGGCTCGAGGACTTCTCGGAGGTGAAGATTGCGCTCGAGACTCTGAAGTCTTCGGGCGTCGAGGACATCAAGGCTCACCTGCTCGCGAATCCCGCCGTTCTGGACGCCATCATCGGAAAGATCCGTGTCCTCGACGTCAACCGGGCGGGCGTCAGGGCCCTCGGCGCCCGGACCAAGGAGGAGCTGCAGTTGGGCCTCGGGAGTCTTTTCGTCGAGGAGGCCCGCGACTCACTCGCGCTCGAGATGGCGCTGATCGCCGAGGGTCGCACGATCTGCGACCTCGAGAACCCGATGCAAACCCTCGACGGGCGCCGCCAGTGGGTCGCGGTTAGGTGGCAGGCGGTTGCGGGCTACGAGAGCTCTCTGGCTCAAGTCATCGTGTCGTCGATCGACATCACCGAGCGCAGGCGGGCCGAGGCGGAGCTACGCGAAAAGGAATACCTTCTGACCGAATCGCAGCGGATCGCGCGCATCGGGAGCTGGCACGCGAAGCCAGGGACGGACGTCATCCACTGGTCCGACCAAACGTACCGGATCTACGGAGTGGCGCCCGAGAGCTTCGTTCCTACCGTCGGGGCTCTGCTCGGCCTGATCCATGCGGCGGATCGGGGCTCGATGGGTGAATGGATCCAGGCCTGTTTCGGAGGGAAGCATCCCGGCCCGCTGGAGTTTCGCGCGGTCCGCCCGGACGGAACCGTTCTGACGCTCCTCGGTCAAGGCGACCTCCAGGGCGGCACCGAGCAGGTTCCGCGCGCCATCATGGGCACGGTTCAGGACATCACGGAACGCAAGCGTGGGGAAATGGAGCGCCAGGCCCTCCTTGAGGTGACACAGGGGCTCGTCGCAACGCCCAACCTGGGAGCGTACCTGGCCCTCGTCCACGAGTCCCTCTCCCGCGTCCTCTACGCCAGGAATTTCTTTGTCCTCCTGCGCAACGCACGCTCGAACCTGTTCGACTTTCTCTACTTCGTCGACGAATACGACACGACTCCGCCGGCGGTGGACCTCCGCCGCAGCCTTTCGGCGTATGTCTGTCGCACGGGCGAGGCGCTCTTCGTCACCCAGGAGGTCTTCGACGACCTCCGGGCCCGCGGTGAAGTGGAGGAGATCGGCGCTGCGTCGCCCTCGTGGCTCGGAGCGCCACTGAAAAGGGGCGACGAGGTCGTCGGCATCATTGCCGTGCAGGACTACGACACGCCCGGCCGCTATTCCGAGCGCGATCGCGCGTTCTTCAAGTCCATGGCCGCGCAGGTGGCGGCGGCCATCGAGCGCAAGCAGGCCGAAGAGGCTCTCGCGAAGAGCGAGGTCTATCACCGGTCTCTCATCGAGAACGCCCTCGACGTCACGGCCGTGATCGACGAAGAGGGAAGGCTCCTTTATTCGAGCCCGTCCGTTGAGCGCGTTCTCGGATACCGCCCTGCGGAGGTCGAAGGCAAGGGCGTCCTCGCGTTCGTCCACCCCGACGACCGCGAAGAGGTGGTGATCCGCCTCCGGAGGACGTTGGAGCAGGGGTCGCGATTCGAGGCGTTCGAGGTGCGGCTGCGGTACCGCGACGGCTCGTGGCGGACGCTCGCGGCTGTCGGAGTGGCCCTTCCGCCGGGCGCGGGGCTCGAGGGGGTGATCCTCAACGCCCGGGACGTCACGGAACACAAGCAGCTCGAAGCCCGGTTCCTTCAGTCCCAGAAGATGGAGGCGGTGGGCCGGCTCGCTGGCGGCGTCGCGCACGACTTCAACAACCTGCTCACCGTGATTCAGGGGTACGGCGAGATGCTCGCCTCGTCGCTCGCCGGCAACGAGGCGCACCGGGAAGAGGTCGGCGAAATCCTGAAGGCGGCCGAGCGGGCCACAACGCTCACGCGCCAGCTCCTCGCTTTTGGCAGGCGTCAGATGCTGGAGATGCGGCTTCTCGATCTAGGCACCGTGGTGGGCGAGACCGAGAAGATGCTGCGACGGCTCATCGGCGAAGACGTCGAGCTCGCCGTCGTGAAGCCTGAAAAGCCCGCTCTCGTGAGGGCCGACTCGGGCCAGATCGGACAGGTCCTGATGAATCTGGCCGTCAACGCGCGCGACGCCATGCCGGACGGCGGCCGGTTGACGATCGAGCTGGCCGAGGAGGATCTCGCGGCGCCGCTCCGGGTCCTCAACTTCGAAATTCCGGCCGGACGCTACGCGGTCCTGATCGTGAGCGACGACGGAAAAGGCATGGACGCCGGGACGCTCTCTCACCTTTTCGAGCCCTTCTTCACGACCAAGGAGATGGGGAAGGGGACCGGGCTGGGGCTGGCGACCGTCTACGGCATCGTGAAGCAGAGCGGCGGCTTCGTCTCCGTCGAGAGCGAGCCGGGCCGAGGGGCGACGTTTCGGATCTATCTTCCGCAGTCGGAGGGCGAGGCGGCTCCGGGACCGCAGACGCCCGCGAAAGGGAAGAGCGGGACCGAGACGATTCTCCTCGTCGAGGACGAAGCTCCCCTTCGGGAACTGGCGCGGCGGCTTCTATCGGCTCGAGGCTACCGCCTTCTCGTCGCCGGGAGCGGTGCCGATGCGATGAAGCTGGAGGAGCAGTACGACGGCGCGATTCACCTGCTGCTGACGGATCTCGTGATGCCCGACATGAACGGCCACAAGCTGGCCGAAAGAGTAACGTCTCGAAGGCCCGCAACCCGAGTTCTCCTGATGTCCGGGTACTCCTGGGACGAATCCTCGAACGGGAACCTGCGCGAGAAGGGCGCCCGTTTCCTTCAAAAGCCCTTCACCGAAGCGGCGCTCGCAAAGGCCGTCCGGGAGGCCCTCGACGGGCCGGCGGCGGGCGGAGCTGCTCTGACGATCTAGACGCGGAGCCACATCTCTCTCGCGCGGAAGGGTAAGGAGCGGGCGAATACGGAGCCGCTAGGCTTGCGGGTGCTCGAGGAGGCGCCCAATCACATCTCGCCGGAAGTCGAAGATCCGGTCGAGCGTACGCCGGACGAAAAGCACGTGCGCGATCGTGCCGAGCGGACCGAGCGGTTCTGAATAGTCGACGACATCGCGCACCAGCGTCGAGCTTCCACGCGCCTCGAACTCGTGGGTGTGGCGCCAGAGGGCGTAGGGACCGGATTCCTGCTCGTCGACGAAGCGCCGCCCGGGCTGCCAGTCGGTGATTCGGGTGCGCCAGCGCACGGGCACTCCAAACAAGGACAGTTCGTAGTCGAGCCGGGCGCCGACGCGCATCTCCACAGGCATGGGTGTGCGGATGCGGAAGTGAAGAAACGGCGGCGTGAGCGCCTCCAGATTCGAAGCGTCGGCGAAGAACGCGAACACCTCGTCGAGCGGCCGCGCGACCAGCTGGGTTCGGGAGAGGTGGCTGACGCGTCCCATGACGGTCCTCAAGGAGCCGTGACGAGGCTCAACCGGATATGACTCCTGAGTAAACGCCCGCGACGAAAAGAGACAGGGCCAGAAGGCCGAGAGCCGGCAGGTACTCTTTCAACGGGTCGCGGACATTGAAGTGGGCCCACAGAGCCCCCACCATCAGAGCGGCCATCAGCAGAGCGGGAAGGAGGGCCAAAGCGGGATACCAGATTGCCGCCACCAGAAGGGTGGCCAGGGAGATCTTCGCAGCGCCAACGGCGGTGCGAAGGAAGTCCGGCAGGCGGTAACGTTTGAACTCCTTCACGATGTTGTCGAAGCGGCCGACCCAGACGATCACGATCGACAAGGCGATGACGAGTTGAGCGAAAATGGCGTAGCGATTCAACTGAGGCCCCCATTCTTCGGGCGGCGGTGAGCGACCCGGAGAAAAGAAAAAGGGGAGGGGCTGACGCCCGCTCCCCTGTGTCCGACGAAAGACCGTTTCAGTTCGGAAGGAGGACCGAGTCGACGACGTGGATGACGCCGTTGGACTCCATGAGGTCAGCGGCCGTCACGGTGGCCTTGCCGCCCTTTTCGTCCGTGATCACGACGTTCTTGCCGGCCATCGAGGCGGTGATCTTTCCGCCCGCGACTGTCGTGAGTGTGGCCTTTCCTTTGCCCGCCTTGATCGCCTTCACGACCGAGGCCGCGTCGAGCTTCCCGGCGACGACGTGGTAGGTCAGGATCTTCGTGAGGGTCGCCTTGCTCTCGGGCTTGAGGAGGTTGTCGACCGTCCCGGCCGGGAGCTTCGCGAACGCCGCACTGGTCGGCGCGAAGAGGGTGAAGGGACCATTGCCCTTGAGCGTGTCGACGAGGCCGGCGGCCGTGACGGCCGCGACGAGCGTCGTGTGGTCGGCGGAGGCGACGGCGGCGTCGACAATGTCCTTGGTGGCGGTCATCGAATGATGTTCGGCGAAGGCCGGAGACGCCAGAAGGGCGAGGACGAGCGCGGATCCGAGAAGCGTTTTCACGAGTGACTCCTTGAGTGTGTTTGAAGTGGGTGGAGGGTGCGTTTGGCGGAGGCGATCTCCGCCGTCCTCTCCTCTACGCGTCCGGCTGAGGTGCAGATTTCCAGAGATCCGAACGGGCGCCCGCCGTCGGAATGGCTTCGATGCTTACGCAGCTCGTCGAGTCGGTCAGCAAGCTCCGCCGTCGGCCCAATACTGACCTGTTAGGCTTGCCGCCTCAGATGAAACAGGAGTCGGCGTCTGCGGGCCAGGCGACTGAGGCGGTCCCCGACCTCGATCTCATCGACCGCATCAAGCAGGGCGACCAGGCGGCCCTCGACGCGCTCTACGAGCGCTACTCCTCGCCCGTCTACTCTCTCGTGTGGAAGATCCTCCAGAATCCCGAGGAGGCCGAGGACGTCGCCCTCGACGTCTTCTGGCAGGTCTGGCGACAGGCCGACCGGTACGACGCCTCGCGGGGAGCTCCGCCCGCGTGGATCTTCACGGTTGCCCGCTCGCGCGCAATCGACCGCCTGCGCGCCCGCCACCGCCGCGAGGATCGGACGATCTCCTTCGACGACCCCGCCGTGAACCTCGATCCCCTCGACGAACAGGCCGCTCCGGACCAGGTCGCCTCCTTCCGCCAGACCCGCGACGCCGTGCGCGCGGCCGTGACGACGCTGTCGGCCGTCCAGCGCGAGGCGGTCGAGCTCGCGTTCTTCAAGGGACTCACACACGTCGAGATCGCCGAGAAGCTCGGCCAGCCGCTCGGGACGATCAAGACCCGGATCCGCCAGGGCCTCATCAGGCTGAGGAAGACCCTTGACTGAGGACAGTGTCTTCGCAGGGTTCGCGGACGTCGTCTGGGCGCTTTCCCTTTGCGTGCCGCAGGTCGAGGCGCCCGCCCGCCTTCGCGAGCGCCTTCGCGAGCGCGTCACGGTCTTCTGCGCCGAGCGCGAGGCCGCGTTCCACCTCGTCTCGCGTCCGGCGGACCTCGTCCCGTCCGTAACGCTCACGCCTCCCGGGAAACGGCGCCGCCGCGGGGTTCCGCTCGGCCGCTTCTTCCTCGACCGCCGAGAGCGCAAGGCCGCCTTCTTCTGCTGGTACCTTGCGCCCGGTGTGAGCTATCGGCTCCGGTTCACGGCGGGGCGGCGCGTCTTTCTCGGCCCCGGCTTTACCGCAGATCTGACCGGCGACGGCGAGATCCCGATCGTGCCCCTGCCGCGCGGGGCCGAGAAGATGACGTCCGTCGCGCTCGTCGAAGTGACATCCGGCAAGGCCGTCCTGCGGGGGGCGCTCTGAACTGCGTCGTGTTCACGCCCGCCATCTGTTGCGGCAGCCGGTAATCGATCAGTCAGATCGTCTTCCACACCAGGCGGTCGTCATCAGCCGACGCCCTGGCCGGCACTCTGCCTCTGAGATACTCCGCAAGAGCACACGTGACGTTGACCTCGAAGGGAGGCACGACGCTCATCGAAAAGAGCAACCTCGTCGCCCAGTGGGCCTTCGACACCCGGCCGGTGCTCCTCCGCTTCCACCTGTGGCTGGAAGACGTGGAGGTGGAGCGGGCCCAGCCCGAGCCGGTCTCGGAGCACGCGTTCACGCCCCGCGGCATCACCCGTTGCCTCGCGATGACCTCCGCGGCCACGGCGCTCGGGACGCGCCTTTTCGGCGGCTTTGGCGAGGGAGCGGGGAAGGACAAGGCGACGCTGAACCAGGTGAAGAAGTCGGCGGACGCGATCAGCGCCTACGTGATGAGCGAAGGGCTTTGGCACCTGACGCGCACCCTTCCCGAGAACCACGCGATCATGGTCTCGCTCGGCGAGGGACTGATGCCGAAGGCGGGAGAGACCCCGGAGATGGGGGCGAACCCGCTCCTCGGCTTCGGCCGCGTTTACGCCCGCCCTGAGGTGGCGCGCATCGTGGACCGGAGAGTCCGCCGGCTGCTGAACGAGCCGGGGCACACCTTCGACCGTTTCTATAGCTGGCTTCAGGGACGGGGGATCACGATCTGGGGCGCCGCCGTCGACACGCTCGAGAACACCACGCGCTTCGCCGAGGGGAAGTCGTCAGGCCCGATGTCGGTCTTTCACCTCTTCGACTCGCCGCTCGTCCTGTCGCGCCCGTACGAGTCGTACATGGGGTGCCTCACCGTGCCGCGACGCGTGGCCGAGGCGGCCGACCGTGTTTCGCTGCTGCTCGACTACCGGACGCCGCGCGCGCAGGTGGTCCAGGCGATCGAGTCGGCCTACCCGGGAATTCGCCGCGGGAACATCCACGTCTGGACGCTCCGGGGAAAGAGCCGCGTCAGCCGGCTGGGAAACCTGTGGGACGAGTGGTCGGCGCTGGGCGTCCACCTCGTCGAGGACGGCTGGAAGACCCCGTCGGGCCTCGAGGTCTTCACCGACTCGGGGACGTACGCGCCGACGTTTCTCATCGGGAGCTGGGCGGACGCCTCGAGAGACACGCATCTGTTCCTCTGCGACGGGTACGCGGCGACGGCCGAGGCGATGCAGGCGGCCAGCCTCAGCGAGGTGCTCGATGTCGACGCCTCGATGGCGCTCTTTTCCCCGAGCTTCGAGCTTCCGTGCAACGTCGAGGGAAAGCTCATGCGGCTCGACCCCGAGACTCCCGATTTCGCGCAGAGAGTCTGCGAAACGGTGGGAGGGCGGAACGTCGAGGCGGGCCGGGTCGCCGTGTACGCGGCGGCGATCCGCGAGGCAAGAGCGTCCAACGTCCCGGTCGGCCTACCCGTGCTCAGGGCCGACGACTTCGTTCCCGAAAAGGGCTGGCGGGCGCTCGCCAGCGCCGGGTTCATCTGCGACGACCCGTACACCGGAACGGCCGGCGTCACGCGCGTCGCCGACGGGGTCTACCGGGTGAACACGCGACTCCACGCGCACCAGGCATCGAGCCGGATCGCCTTCACCTTCCGGCTGATGGAGCCTCTCGACAGGGCGCGCCACGTCTTCAGCCCGCTCCTCGTCCGCTTCATGTCGGGCGT
>JBDTML010000343.1:0-7681 GCA_039934255.1 Acidobacteriota bacterium
CCCAGTCGACGCCGGGCGTCAGGACAGTGATCTTCTTCGTCGCGAGGTCGAGCGACACGAGGCGGTGGAATTCGGCTCCCGAGTCCGACGTCGTGTAAACAGACTTTCCGTCCTTCGCGAAGACGGCGCGTCCCCAGGCGACCTTCTCCTTCGACTCCGGCGTCGCGAGGGCCTTCGCACCCGTCGCCGCGTCTACGAGCCAGTAGCGGCTCTCGTTCACGGAGATGTACTCGCCCACGAGAAGCGTCTTGTCGTCGGGCGACCAGTCCGAGACGCCCCACCCGCCGCCCGCGACCTCGAGGACCTTCCGCTCGGTCTTCGCGTCCGCGGGGTCAACGACGTAAATGTCGTTGTCCTTCCCGTTCCGTTTCGTGGACTGGTACGCGAGCCACTTGCCGGAATGCGAGAAGTCGCCGCCGGTGTTCCGCGACTTCCCGTCCGTGAACATCGTGACCTTGCCGGTCTTCTCGTCGCGCCAGAACAGCTGGTACCACTCGCCGCCGCCGACGTCCTTGTTGAAGACGAATCCCTCGCCCGTGTGCGGCCGGAAGCGCGCGCCGCCCGTGCGCTCGGGGTAGAACGTCAGCTGCGAGCGTGCTCCGCCGGGAAACTTCACGCGGTGGACCTGGGCGACGTCCGCAAATCGCGTCCCGATCAGCATTTCGCGGCGCACGGGGTGCCAGGCCTCGAACATCGCGCCACGCGAATCGGTCCAACCCGCGACACGGTCCGCGAGTGTCTTCGGGATCGCGGGCAGACCGTCGGCCACGAGGTTCTCGTTCGGGAGGACGGCGTCGCCCGCGGCGCGAGCAGGGATGGCAACGAAAACACAGAAGAAGAAAAAGAAGAAGAAGATTTTGCTTAGAAAGGGAAAGAGAACATGGGCCCCCGCTTCCCCCTTGTCCGTGCCGTGTTTCATGCGCATCGCTCGTTCCACCTTTCTAAGAAATCCGAATCCGAATCTTCATCCGAAGCAAAATATTCTTCTTCTCTTTTACTCTTCTACGAAAACACATCTATGGCGACGATTTCTATCGCCTCGCCGAGCACCGTCGCTTTTTCGCCGACCGTCTTCCCGAGCAGCGCCCGGCCGAGGTCGGAGAGGTACGAATAGACGCCCTGTTCGGGCTTGCTGTCCCAGGGCCCGAGGAGCGTGAGCGCACGCGTGCCCTTCGCGCCCTTGATCGTCACCCGCGCGCCCGGCCGCACTTCGGTCGTGTCGATCGTCGCCGGATCGAGGGCACGCGCCTTGCCGAGCTCGGACTGGATTTTCCCCGCGCGCGCGGACAGGAGCTGCTGCTTGTCGCGCCGCGCCTTGTATTCGAAATTCTCCGAGAGGTCGCCCTCGGCGGCCGCGAGCGCGATGCCCTTCGTGTTCTCGGGGATCTCGACCTTCAGAATGTTCTCAAGCTCCTTGCGCTTGCCTTCGATGGCGCCCGCCGTGACGAAGAACGTGTCGTCGTCCGTCTTCCGGAGATCGGGGAACCGCATCTCGGCCGCCGCGAGAAGGCCGTCGCGCCGGTGAGGCTCGAGCTCCTGGTGGCGCGTGAGGGCCTCGAGGAAAACGCGGGCCTCTTCGACGCTGGCCTGCTTCACGAGCCATCCCGCCACGAGCCCGGTACGGTCGAACATCTCGCGGACCTTGGAGCGGGCCGCGCCGAGCTCGTCCCACGTGAGGGCGTCCAGGAGACGCGTCAGGACCGACGGATTGAGGCGGGCGCGAAAGGCCTCGTCCTGAGCGGAGCGCTGGACGAACCACACGAACGCGCGCGGGCCCGAGCGGGGGGATTTCGTGAGCTTCTCGAGCGTGCGTTCGCGCGTCTCAGGGTCGATCTCGGCGAGGCTCCGGTCGATCGCCTCGATCGTGCGGGAGTCCTCCTCCTTGAAGAACCACTCGGCGAGAATCCCTGGCGCTTCCGCCGGCTTCTCCTTCACGATGACCTCCAGCGCACGCTCGCGGATCGCGCGGTCCTGGAGCCTCGGAAGGAGCGCGAGGGGGCGCGAGAGAACGTGCTTCTCCACGGCTCCCGCGAGCGCGACTCCGGGGAATTTCTCGACGAGGACGGCGATCTCGAATGCCAGCGCGGGATCCCGGTCCTCGAGCGCCTCCGCGTCCTTCGCGAGCGCCTTCGCCATCGCGGCCGCGAGCGGGGCCGAACGCTTCTGGTTCTTGCGAAACAGGTCGAGGCGCTCCTTGAGCGGCGCCTTCTCGAAGCGCGACAGCAGCGTCGCGTCCGCAGCCCCAGCCGAGCCGGACCACTCGACCGTCGCGGTCTTGCCGCTGCCGTGCACGACGACCTGGGGGTTCTTCTTGGCCGCGGCCCACCACGACGTCCACGCGTCCTCGGAGATGAGGCCCTTCACGGCCTCCTTGACCTCGGTCATCGTCATCGTGCGGCCGAAGGACTCGATGAGGCGCTTCATCGCGGCGCCCGGATCGGCGATCACGCGGGCCCTCAGCGCTTCGGGAGCCGTGAATTTCTCGAAGAGGAAGTGGCCTTCGGCGAGCGGCACGAGGCTCTTCGACGCGACGCCGATCGGGATGGCGATGCCCTTGGCGGCCTCGAAATCCACCCGGACGGAGTCGAGAGCGAAGTTCGTCTCGACGACCTTGCCGGCTCCCCGCCCCGCCATCGAGAAGACGTGACCGACCTCGAAGGGAAGCCACTTCTCGGCCTTCTCGGCGCGCTGGAGCCCGTCGCCTGGGTCTTTCGCCTCGCGGAACCTGAAGCGGCCGAGGAGGGCGACGAGAGACGGGCGATTGGGCCACGCGGCGGCAAGGGCCTCTTCGAAGAGCTTGTGGAAGCCGTCCGGCGTAGAGGGCGTGGCGCCGGCCCGCACCGCCTCCTTGAGGATCGTCCACCTGAGGCGGGCCACCTCGGGGTCGGAGGATTTCTTCTTCAACGCCGCCTCGGCGGCCCCCGCCACGGACTGGACACGCGCCTTCTGGCCCGCACGCACGAGGCCGCGGACGGCGGCAAGCAACGTCTCGGCCTTCCCGATGGGATCCGAGAGCGCGTCCTGGAATGCAGACTCGACGAGATCGAAACGTTTTTCGGAGAGGAGGCTCTGAAGCGGGGCGCCGTTCGTCAACCCAGCATTCCCTTCTTCAGGTCCTCGGAGGGCGGCTTCGGGCCGAGCCAGATGGAGAAGACCGCGTCGGCGAAGTCCTTGCCTTCGAACGTCCCGAGCGCCTTGTCACCGGAGAAGAGCGTGGTTCCCTTCCCGGGCACGTAAACGAAGGACAATGTGTCCCCTTCCTTCACGTCGGGCACGAGGGCGAGCATCTTGTCGATGGAAGCCTTTTGCGCGGCGGCCTTCTCTTTCGCATTCGCCGCGAAGCCCTCGGAGAAACCCTCGGTGAGCTGCGTCTTCTTGAGATCGCGAAGGAAGGACATCTTCACGGCCTTCGGGGAGTCGGCAGCGACGATCGCCGCGGCGTCCTTCGAAGGAGCTTCGACATAGAGGCCTCCGACGTACACCTTGAAGATGGACTTCTTCCGGAGACCGAGACCGTTCAGCTTGAGCGTCTTGTCGCCCGCCGACATCGTGTCCGGCATGTTGACGCCCGCGAGCTCGCGTGCGGCGAGCGGGCGTGCGACCAGGAACAGGCTCGAAACAGCGACCGCCGCGAGGGAAAGGGTCAAAAAGCGTTTCATGAAAAACCTCCTGCGAGGGAGGGATTCTACGGGGACGAGAGGCAGGAGGGGACCAGAAGAGTAGATTTTCTTAGAAGGGTAAGGGAAGCTATGCGCGGCTTCCGGCGGAGGTGCATCGATGAAAACGCGGCGCCACTCCTCCCGTTCTTCGAAGGGATCTTCGTCCCCCTCCCCCTCTTCCCCTTCTAAGAAGTCTCCTTCTTCTCTTTCTTCTTCTTCTCCGAAAGCAAAAAAACCCTCATCTCCCTCCACCCCGACACTCACGGTTTCCCTCGTCTCGATCGAGGTGAGGCACAACGGGTGGCCCGGCGAGGGCGTGAAGGCGACGGACATGTCGCTCGTCCTCCAGCTCGAGGACCCCGCCGCGGCTGCCGGGAACGCCGCGCTCGCGTCCACGCATCTTCCGTTCGCGGCTTCGTCCGGGCAGACCGTTTCCGCCCGGGACCTGCCCCCGGACCTGAACGGCGTTCCGTTCTTCGGCGGGCCGGTAAGGCTCCCGAGTCACGTGAATCTCCATGCCCGCCTCTTCGTCGAACGCACGAACGCCGTCGGGCCGATCCTCGGCGCGGCGCTGAACACGGTCATCGGGCAGTTCGTGGGCCGGATCCCGCTCCTCGCCGCGCCCGCGAGGGAGGTGCTCCACATCCAGATCGGCAAGGTCATCGCCACCGAGCTCGCGCGCGCCACCGCGATCGTGCCCGTGGAGACCTCGTTCAGAGGAACCCATCCCGTAACGCTCGCGCTCGTGGCGCCGCGGACGATTCCAGGCCTCTACGCCCCCCCGGGCAGCCCCGAAGGCTACAAGAAGGGCGTCGTCGCGACAGAGGGAGACCTCGTCGCCTTGCTCCACCTCACGCTGACGATGACAGTGCCGGGCTGATACCGTGCCGGTGCGCGAGGAGCCTGTTCGATGAATACGCCGTCAGAACCATCTTCGGACCTCGTCCAGCCGCCGCCGGAAGCCGGCAGCACGTCGAGCGATCCCATCAGGGTCTGCCCCTATTGTCGCGAGTCCGTGCACGCCCGGGCGGAGAAATGCCGATACTGCCATTCATATCTTTCTGAAATCGGACGGCAGCGAGCTCTGTACGAGTGGCTGGCCAGCATCGGCCTCCCAAACGCGGAAGTCGGCCGACTGGGTTGTCTGGGTCTCTCTCTCCCCGGCGCCGCGCTGTTCGCGGTTGCAGCGTACTTCGGCGCGCAGGGGCTCTTTTCGATCTTCGCGCATCAGCCCGCGGTCCTTCAGGCGGCTCTTGGGATTGTCGGCGTGCTCCTGGCCTTCACCTTCTTCCGCGCGCGCCAATAGCCCTCGACTGCCGGGCTACCCCCGGATTTCGGAGAACCGGGCGACGCGGACGAACTGGTCGCGCATCGAGCGGAGGAGCGCGATGCGGTTCGCCTTCACCTCGGGGTCCTCGGCCATGACGTGGACCTCGGTGAAGAAGCGGTCGAGGGCCGGCCCCATCGACGCCATGATCGACAGCGCGTCCTTGTAGCGGCGTTTCGCAACGAGGTCGTCGAGCATCCCCTTCGCCTGCAGGTAGTCGCCCGCGAGCGCCTTCTCGGCATCGTCGGTCATCTTCGCGGGGTCGGGCTCGCCGATGTACCCGGGCGCCTCAGGTGATTGAGCCAGGATGTTCTGCATCCGCTTGAACGCCGCGGCAAGAGGAAGGAAGTCCTGTTCCTTGCGCATCGCGTCGACGGCCTCCACGCGCTCCTCGGCGTCCGCGAGGTCGGGGCAGCGTGTGGTCAGGACGGCATCGACGACGTCGGGGGCATGACCTTTCTTCTCGAGGAGGAACCGCAGACGCTCGAGGAAGAACGCCGAGAGCTCCGCGAGAACGTCCTCACGGTTGCGTGGCAGGGCGCCGTGCAGCGCGGCCGCGTCCGCGCAGGCCGCCGGAAGGTCCAGGCGCCACTTCCTGTCGAGGAGGATTCTCACGACGCCGAGGGCCGCGCGCCGAAGCGCGTAAGGATCCTTCGAGCCGGTGGGGACGAGGCCGAGGCCGAAGAGTCCCGTGAGCGTGTCGAGTCGGTCCGCGAGCGCCACGATGCATCCCACGTCGCCGCGGGGCACGCTATCGTCCGCCGACGCCGGGCGGTATTGGTCGTACAAGGCCTGCCAGACCTCTTCCTCCTCGCCGTCGCGTCGGGCGTAGAGGCCGCCCACGACTCCCTGCAGGTCCGGGAACTCGCGCACCATGTCGGTGACGAGGTCCGCCTTCACGAGCCGCGCCGCGCGCACGAGGAGGCCGTCGAGGTGTGACAGGCCGACCCGGGCGGCGAGTTTTTCCGCGAGATCCTGGATGCGGCCCGTCTTCCTGAGGTAATCGCCAAGCTGCTCCTGGAACTGGAGCTTGCCGAGCCGCGGAAGCCGGTCCTCGAGCCTCGTCTTCGTGTCGTCGTCCCAGAAGAAGCGCGCGTCCGAGAACCGCGCTTCGGTGACCCACTGGTTACCGCGGGCGATGAGCCCCTTCGGATCCGCGATCTGGTCGCAGGCCGCGAGGAAATGGGCGGCAAGCGCGCCCGAGGAGCGCACGGGCAGCATCTTCTGGTGCTCGCGCATCGAGGTGACGAGGATCTCCTCCGGCAGCGCGAGGAAGTCCGGGTCGAAGGATCCCCGCACGACCCCCGGCGACTCGACGAGGTGCGCCCACGTGTCGAGGAGGGCCGGGTCGTCCGCCGGCTCGCCGCCGACTTCCGAGGCGAGGGCGTGCGCCTGGTCCTGGAAACGGGCACGGCGGACGGCGAGGTCCGGCTCCACGTGCGCCGCGCGCAACTTCTGGAACCAGTCGGAGACTCCCATCGTCACGATGCGTCCCGGGGCGAGCGTGCGATGGCCGAACGTGGTCCGGCCGCTCTCGACACCGAAGAGACTCATCGGAATCACGAGCCCGTCGAGCAGCGCAAGGACCGAATGCACAGGCCGGATCCACTGGGGTGTGCCGTCGCCCCAGCGCATCATGCGGGGGAACGTCATCTTCTCGACGAGCGCGGGAATAATCTCGCCGATCACCTCGGAGGCTGGGCGGCCGGGCGTCACCTTGCGCGCGACGACGTACGGGCCCTTCGGGAGCGTCGCGACGCGGAGGTCTTCCACCGTGACGCCTTGCGCCCTCGCGAACCCGATCGCTGCTTTCGTCGGATTGCCGTCCGCGTCGTAGCCCACCGAGGCCGGCGGGCCGGTGACCTCGGTCTCGGCATCGGACTGCTGGTCGGCCACGCCCTCACCGACGAGCGCGAGGCGCCGCGACGTGGAGTAGACCGTCAGCGTCCCGCCGAGCCGCGCGTCAGCGAAGGCGGCCGACACCCTCGAGAGGAGGTCCTCGCGCGCGGCGGGCAGGATTCCCGCCGGGATCTCCTCCGCGAGAATCTCGAGGAGAAATTCAGCCATTTTCCGCACCGTTTTCGGAAGGCGGCGCCGCGGTCTTCGGAAGCATCGGGAAACCCTGGGCTTCTCGTGAAGCGACGTACGCCTTCGCGCAGCGGACGGCCAGCTCGCGCACGCGCCGGATGACCCCGACGCGGTCCGTGGCCGAGACCGCGCCACGCGCGTCGAGGATGTTGAAGGCGTGCGAACACTTCAACGCGAAGTCGTACGCGGGAAGAACGAGCCCCGCGTCGAGACAGCGCCCGGACTCCGCCTCGAACCGATCGAAGAGCGTCTGCCAGAGGGAGGCGTCTGCCACCTCGAAGTCGTATTTCGAGACTTCGTACTCGTCCTGCTTGCGGGCCTCGCCGTACGTCACGCCCGGCGCCCACTCGACGTCGTAGACGCTTCGCTGCTTCGCGAGGAACATCGTGAGTCGCTCGAGCCCGTAGGTGATCTCGACCGTGATGGGCGCGAGGTCGATGCCTCCGGCCTGCTGGAAGTACGTGAACTGGGTGATCTCCATGCCGTCGAGCAGGACTTGCCAGCCGACTCCCCAGGCGCCGAGCGTCGGCGACTCCCAGTTGTCTTCCTCGAAGCGGAGGTCGTGCTCTTTCGGGTCGATGCCGAGGGCGACGAGGCTCTCGACGTA
>JBDTML010000344.1:0-10291 GCA_039934255.1 Acidobacteriota bacterium
AGCGCTTCGCGTTCGTCTGGAAGATCGCGAGGGCCTGCTGGTTCTTGCCCTCGGCGAGGAAACCGCGCCCGACCATGTGGATCTGGACCGGGGTGGCGCCGGGCAGGTTCACGGCCTTCTCCCACGTCTTTGCGGCCTCGGCCTCCAGCCCGTTCGCCGCCTGCGCGCGCGCGAGCGTCGTCTGCGCAAAAACCTGGCCCGCGCCGCCGAAGTTCGGCCCCGTCGCCCGTTGCGCCCAGTCGAGCGCGTCGGGGAGATTGACTTTGTTTGTCAGGCAGTAGTCCGCCGCTTGTTGCCAGGTTTGCCACGTGAATCCCGTGTACCCCCGCAGGGCGTCTTTCATCTTTGCGGCCCAGCGCGCAGGCACGTCCTCGACCGCGATCGCGAACGGGACTTGCAGATCCTCCCACTTCAGGGCGACGGTCGCCCTCGCGGGCTCACGTTCCGTGAACTCGTAGGTGAGCCATTCGTGGTATTCGCTCTTCGCGGGCTTCGCCGTCACGCGGAGGACGTCTTCCTTCGGGTCGTACCAGTACGCTCCCCAGGATGTCGCGTTCTTCGAGAACACGAACGTCCATTCGTCCGGGCCCGTGATCGCGAAGAGCCCGTACGACCCGGCGGGCAGGGACTTGCCCTGAATCTTCACCTCGTCCGAAACCGTGAAAACCGTCCCCTCGTTCGCCCCGGCGCGCCACGGGCAAGACTTGCAGTCGTTGAAGTCGAGGGCGGTCAGGCCATAAGGCACGAGCGTGCCCCAGATCTTGCCGCGGCGGTCGTTGCCCTTCAGGACGACGCGCGGGCTCCCGTAGGAGATCGAGACTTCCACGGGCCCCACCTGCTGCCTGACGAAAGCCCGCTGGTTATCCCCGCTCGCGGGGAGGTAATGGGGCTGGGCGTTGGCGGGGGCGGAAGGAACGAGGACGCATGCGGCAAGAACGGCAAGAAAGGGGATCGCAAAGGCGCGGGCGTGCTTGTTCATGGAGCCTGATACGCAGGGTGACAGGGGGAGTTTCATCTGGCCCTCGCGAGCACCGCATCGAACATGGAAGGCGTCAGGCGCCCCGTGAACGTGTTCTGCTGGCTGACGTGGTACGAGGCGATCAGGCGCTTCTCCCCGATCGCCGCCTCCGCGCCGTGAGCGAACGCCGGGATCGGTTTGGGCCTCGGCGCGCCGTTGGCCGTCAGGGCCTCGATCGACTCCCGCCACGCGTGCGCCCCGAGCGCGAGGACGACCTTCAGGTTCGGCAGCGCCGCGATCTCGCGGACGAGGAACGGGCGGCAGCGCGAGAATTCCGCGGGCGTCGGCTTGTTGTCCGGCGGAGCGCAACGCACCGCGGCGGCGATCCAGGCGCCCCGCAGCTTCAGTCCATCACCCTGCGACACGGAGTTCGGCTGATTCGCGATACCCGCGCGGTGAAGCGCGGCGAAGAGAAAATCTCCCGAGGCGTCGCCGGTGAAGACGCGACCCGTCCGGTTGCCTCCGTTCGCCGCGGGCGCGAGCCCAACGACGAGGAGACGCGCCTCGGCATCGCCGAAGCCCGGCACCGGGCGGCCCCAATAGCGCTGCCCCTGAAAGCGTCGCGGCGGGTGGGCGGCGGATTCCTCGCGCCACGCGACAAGGCGCGGACACGCGCGGCAGGAAACAATCTCGTTACCGAGCCGAGCGAGAGAACCGGAGTCTTCCAGGCTCTTCAAACGAAAGGCGGCCCCCGGGATACCGGAAGCCGCCATGAAAATCGAGGGACTTTCTTACTTCTTGGGGGCGACGGCCGTGCTCGTGGCCTTCGCGGCGCCCGCCGCGGCGTCCTTCGCCTTGTCGGCGGCCTGTGTTGCCGCCTTGTCGGCGGAGGCGACGGCCTTGTCGGCGGCCTTCTCGACCGCGGCGGCGGCCGTGCTCCCGGCGGCGGCCATGGAATCCTTGGCCTTTTCGGCGGCCTGACCGACCGAAGTGGCGGCGGCGGCGGCGTCGTCGCTCACGGACTTCGCGGCCTCAGCCGAGGCGTCCTTGACCTTCTCGACGGCCTTGTCGGCGGCGGCGCCGGCCTTCTCCATCGTGCCCTTCTCCTCCGGCTTCGCGCAACCGCCAAGGACCAGGACCGAGGCCGCGGCAAGGGCCAACGCGCCTCCGAACGAACGACCAATCGTGAGCTTCATGTCGTGATCTCCTTCTGGCGCCCTCTCTGTTCAACAGGGGTGCGCCGTTGAATTTCCAGTAAAAAAGCGGCGCGCAGAAAATACGAGAATGCGTGAAGAAACGCAACATAGAAACCGACCAGTCCGTCCAGAAACGCGGCCCGCAGCACGAGGAAACGGAAAAACTCGAAAACCGGGCGGAAGAAGAGCACCCAGGCGTTCCCGCGCGCGCCGCGGTCGTATCGATCCTCGGCTCCGAGCCGCGCGTATGTCGACGCCTTTCGGAGAGCGTCGGAGAGGTCGCGATACGGGTGATGCACGAGCGGCGCGACGAGCTTCTCGACGGGGCCGTCGACGACCATCACTTCGTGGACGCGCCCTCCTTCCGCCCTGAGGCCGCGTGACCTTCGACCGAGGCGCAATTTGAAATCGGGATACCAGGTGCCATGGCGCAACGGCCGGGAGAGGAAGTGAGAGAGGCGCGGCATCCGGTAGCCGGCGACGGACGAGTCGTCCCTCCCGAGGACCGCGAGAATTTCGGCACGCAGCGCTTCCGGCACCCGCTCGTCCGCGTCGAGGACGAGCACCCAGTCGTGCCGGGCCTCGGCGAGGGCCCGGTTGCGCGAGGCGACGAAGCCTTCCCACCCGATCGGGACGACGCGGGCTCCGCCCAGGCGCGCCAAATCCTGCGTCCCGTCCGTCGAACCCGTGTCCGCGACGACCACCTCGTCCGCGAACGCGACGGAGTCCAGCGCGGCCCCGAGCCGGTCCTCTTCGTTCCTGGCGATGATGACGACCGAGACGGGCGCGCGCACGGCCGCGACATTAGCAGGCGCCCATCGCGGTGGGCGCTATCCTCTCCCGCGTGAGGTTGCTCGCCCTCGACCTCGGTCCCGGCTTGCGCGGCGGCCAGGGGCAGACGGCCCTGCTTCTGGAGGCGCTCGCGGACCGCGGGCACGTCATCCGGTTCGTCGGCCGGCGCGGGGCGCCGCTCGCGGAGGTCCTCCGGGGGCGCGGAGCGATCGACGTCGTCGAGGCGCCGGCTGGCTCCGAGGCGTCGCCGCTGCTGCTCATGGCGGTGGCGCGGGCCGCGCGACTGTTCCGGCCGGACGCCGTCTACGCGGGGGATTCGCGCGGACACGGGGCGGCCGTATGGAGTCGCGTCTGCGCGGAGCGTCCGCTCGTCGTCCACCGGCGCGTCGCCTTTCGACCCTCGGGCCATCCCCTCTCGCGCGCGAAGTACCGCGGCGCGGATCGCTTTCTCGCCGTCTCGAAGGCCGTCGAGGCGACGCTGGTCACCGCGGGCGTGGACGTGGGCCGGATCGTCGTCGTGCCGGACGGCCTCCCGCCCGGCGCCTTCGTGAACGTGCCGATCGCGCCCGCTCCGCCGTTCCGGCTCATCCACGTCGGCGCGTTCGACGGCCGCAAGGGGCAGCGCGCCGCCGTCGAAACTCTGGCGCTTCTCGTGCGCGGCGGTCTCGACGCCACGCTCCTCTTCCTCGGGGCCGGTCCGGAGCGACCCGCCGTCGAGGCCCGGGCGGCGGCGCTCGGCATCGCGGATCGTTGCGACTTCGCGGGCCAGGTCGGGGACGTGGCCGCGCGGCTCGCGGCGAGCCACCTCCTGCTGCTGCCGACCGACAACGAAGGAGCGCCTCTCTCTCTCGCCGAAGCGATGGCCGCCGGGTGCCCTGTCGTCGCGCACGACGTGGGCGGAGTTCCCGAGATCGTCGCGGGTGGCGCCGCAGGCGTCCTCGTCCCGTCGCTGGATCCCCTCGCCTGGGAAGGCGCCGTGCGAGACCTCCTCCTCGATCCCGTCCGCCGGGCTCATCTCCGTGAGGCGGGCCGTTCAGCCGCCGCGGGACGCACCATCGCACTCACGGTCGAGAGAGTCGAAGCAGAACTCCTGCGCGCGCTCGGGGAGAGTGCGTGAGAACGCTCGTGCGCGCCACGAACTGGGTCGGCGACGTCGTGATGTCGCTGCCGGCCGTTCGGGCTCTCCGAGCCGCGGACCCCGACGGAACCGTCGCGATCCTCGCGCGCCCGTGGGTTGCGGAGCTCTACCGCCTTCTCCCGGAGGTCGACGAGGTCGTGGTCGAAGGCGAAAAGACAAGCGGCGAGGTCCAGGCCGCGCGTTTCGACCGCGCCGTCATCCTCCCGACGAGCTTCTCGTCGGCCCTCGCCCTCGCCCGCGCGGGCGTGCCCGAACGCATCGGCTATCGGGGCGAGTGGCGGGACGTGTTCCTCACGAAGGCGATTCGCCTCGACTTGGCCGCGGGCACGCACCAGGTCTGGAAGCACCTCCGCCTCGCGGAGGCTGCGGGCGCCGCGATCCCCGCCGCGCCCGACGTCTCGTGGCCGGTGAGCGCCGGGGTCCGGGAGGCCGCGCGCTCGCGCCTCGCGGAGGCGGGCTGGAAAGGCGGGGCATTCGCCGCCGCGCACGTCGCCTCGTTCGCTCACGCCGCCAAACGCTGGGAGCTCGGGCGCTTCGCCGCCGTCTTCGACGACCTCGCCGCCCGGCGCGGCCTCCCGGTCGTCCTCCTCGGAAGCGGTGGGGAAAAGAGCGTCAACGTCGAGGCCGCGGCTCTCGCGAAGAAGGCGCGCGTCTTCGACCTCTCGGGCGCGACGTCGCTGCCGGAAGCTCTCGGCGTCCTCGCGGAGGCGGCTTTCTTCCTCGGCAACGACTCCGGCCTCGCGCATCTGGCGGGCGCGGCGGGGACGCCGTCCGTCGTCGTCTTCGGCCCGACGGATCCCGAGGCCACGCGGCCGTGGGACGGCCGTCGTGCGGATGGCCGGCCCGTTCGACTCGCCATCGCTCGCCGGCGCACGCTCTGCGCGCCCTGTCGCTTCGCCGTGTGTCCGATCGACCACGCGTGCATGGAAGGCGTGACGCCGGCGGACGTCCTCGCGGCGATCGAGTCTGTCGTTCCGGCTAGCGGTACTTCCGTGTCCCGATCGTGACCGCGCGGACGTAGAGCGTTTCGCACGCGCCGGGCCCCGTGTCCGTCCGGATGAGGCTCGTCTTCCAGACGAACCCGTCCGGGCCGTCGACGTCGACGAGGTCGCCCTCGAGGCGCACGACGTCACCCCGCCGGACCCGCGCGAGGGCCGAGGCGATACGTGGCGAGGCCGGGATCAGGTGCGTGTTCGCCGTGTGCGACGCAACGTAACCGGCGTCGAGCGTGTCGTCGCACCGCCAGTTGTAGAAGCGTCCCGTCTGGAGGTACGAGATGCGCGACCACGCGGGCTCTTTCGTCGCGGCGCCCCAGGTGAGGACGAAATCCCAGGGCAGGAGGCTCCCCGAGGCGCCGGACCGGTAGCGCTCGGTGGCGCCGACGCGCGCGGCGACGTCATATGCGGCGCGCGGCGTGACCCGGAACGCCCGCCGGCCGCGGTTCTCGGCGAACGGTGGCTCGGCCGGCTCGGCCTGCACGGGCTCCTTCAGCGCGTTCGGCCGCGGTGCCGCTTCCGAGGCGAGAAACGAGAGTGGAACCGCGGGCACGAAACGGTCCACCGCGAAGAGGACGACGAGCGCGATCGCGGCGGCCTTCAGGGCCGCGCCTGTCCGGCCCTCCACCCGCCCTCAGCCTCTGCGGGCCCGTTCCTCGTCCACGAACCGGCAGATCAGATGCAGGGCGGCGAGGTGCAGCTCCTGCACGTGGGCCGTCTCGGTCGAAGGCACGACGATGCCGACATTCCAGCGCGCGGCTTCCGCGCGTCCCTTCTCGCCCGTGAGCATGATCGTCGTGAGGCCGCGCGCCTTCGCCGCCTCCAACGCCTTCAGGACGTTCGGGCTCTTTCCCGAGGTCGTGAAACCCACGGCGACGTCACCGGCCTTTCCGAGCGCCTCGATCTGGCGCGCGAAGATCACGGAATAGTCGTAGTCGTTCGCGCACGCCGTCAGGATCGCGACGTCGGCCGTGAGCGCGACGGCCGGGAGGGCGGGCCTGTCGTCCTTGTAGCGCACGACGAGCTCCGGCACGAAGTGCTGGGCCTGCGTCGCGCTGCCGCCGTTTCCGAACGCGAAGGTCGTGCGCGAGGAGAGCGCGGCGTCCGCCACGAGCCGCGCGGCCTTGTCCACCGCGGGCCCGATCGAGAGGGACGCACCGGAGGCCAGATTCGCCAGGGCGTCGAAATACGCGCGCATCAGGGCCCGCCTTTCAGGCGCGCGACCATCGACGAGGTCGAACGTCCTTCCACGAGAGGAATGAGGACGACGTCCCCGCCGTAAGAACGCACGAACGGCGCGCCGACCACGGAGGCCTCCGTATAGTCGCCGCCCTTGACGAGCGTCTGGGGCCTGAGCTCCCGGATGATCGCCTCGGGCGAGTCCTCGTCGAAGACGACGACGAAGTCGACGGCGTCGAGGCCGCCGAGCACTTGCGCCCGGTCCGTCTCGGAAAGAATGGGCCGGCCCTCGCCCTTGAGCCTCGTCACGGACGCGTCGCTGTTGAGGCCGACGACGAGAATGTCGCCGCCCAGCCGCGCCTCCGTCAGGAGCCTCACGTGTCCCGGATGCAGGAGGTCGAAGCAGCCGTTCGTGAAGACGACTTTCTTGTGCGCCCGCCGCAGCATCGAGGAGAGGGCCGGAAGATGCGCGCGATCGAGAAGCTTCTCGTGCGGAGCGCCCGACGCGCTCTCGAGAAGATCGGCCCAGTGGACCGGCGCGGTTCCGACGCGCGCCACCGCGCAGCCCGCGGCGCGGTTCGCGACTCCCGCCGCTTCGAAGAGCCCGAGACCACAGCCCATGGCCACGCCGAGCGCGGCGAGCACGGTGTCGCCCGCGCCCGTCACGTCGAAGACTTCGCGTGCGTGAGCCGTGATCCGGCGCGGCTCCTTCCCCCGCTCGAGAAGCAGCATGCCCTCCTCGGAAAGCTTCACGAGAAGCGCCTCGAGGCCGAGCTCGTCCCGGAGGCGCGTGCCGAGGCGGGCGACGGCCCGGAGGTCGCGCGCGGATTCGCCCGTCACGGTTTCGAGCTCCTTGCGATTCGGCGTGACGACCGTCGCGCCGCGGTACCGGGTGTAGTCGCGTCCCTTCGGGTCGACGAGCGCCGGGATTCCCTTCGCGCGCGCCGCGTCCAGAAGAGCCCCCACGAGAGCCGGAGTGAGGGTGCCCTTCGCGTAGTCCGAGAGGAGCAGCACGTCGGCGGCGTCCACCGCTCGCCGCGCGGCAGCGAGGAGCTCCCGCTCGACGGACGGAGACAGGGACGAGGCGAGCTCCTCGTCGACTCGCAGCATCTGGCGACCTTCCGACACCATGCGCCGCTTCACGGGCGTCGCGCGAAGAGGGTCGACGACGACGGTGCCCGACGCGCCCGGCAGCGTCGTGAGCCGCCGCGCGAGCCAGGCGCCCTCCTCGCCCGGTCCCACGGCGCCGAGCGTGACGACGCGCGCCCCGAGGGCGGCGAGGTTCTCGACGACGTTTCCCGCTCCGCCCGCGCGCCGGCTCATCGAGGCGAGAGAAAGCAGGGGGACCGGCGCCTCCGGGGCGACGCGCTCGACGGAGCCCGTCCAGGTCTCGTCCAGCATCAGGTCGCCGGCGACGGCCACCGTGACGCTCGGCGCGGCCCCCGCGAGAGCGGCGATTTCACGCGGCGTCACGCGGACCTCCGCGGCGGACGCCCTCGGGGGGCGCGGGACAGGAGTTGATCGAGCGCATCGGCAAGCGTCGTCGCGAGTATCGCATCGGGGGCGCGGTCGAGAACGAGCGGGCGTTCGCGCCTGCCATGTCCCGTGAGGACGTGAGCCGTCGCCGCGCCGAGGGCGACGCCCGCGCCCACGTCGTCCCACTTGTCTCCCACGACGGCCGAGCGGCGGGCCGAGAGGCCGCGGGCGCGTAATGCGCGCTCGTGGAGGAGGGTGCCGGGTTTCCGGCAGCGGCATCGGCGTCTCAGGGACGCGACGGCGCCTTCGGGATGGTGAGGGCAAACGAGGACGCCGGCGAACGGAACTCCCCGCGCGGCATAACGCCGCACGACCTCGGCGTTCACGGCGTCCACCTGCTCCCTCGTCAGAAACCCCCGCGCGAGGCCGGACTGGTTCGTGACGATGTAGAGCGCGGTGCCCGCCCGCGCGAAGACGCGGAGTCGCGCGGCGGCGCCCGGCGCGAGGCGGACGTCCTTCGGGTCGCCGAGGAAACCCCGCTCCACGACGAGGGTTCCGTCGCGGTCGAGAAAGAGCGCATCGAAGGGCGGCCGACGCGCGGGACTGCGGCGCGCGAGCTTGCGGCGCGCGAGCTTCTGGCGCGCCCTCAAGGAGCCGCTGCCAGCGCCCTGCGAACCGCTTCGGTGAACGACCGTTCCGTCTGCGGTCCGGCGAGGCGGGCCGCGAGCTCGCCCTTGCGGTCGTAGACGAGCGTGTACGGCACGGCGCCGTTCCAGGTCTTGTCGACGGCGTCGATGAAGCGTTGCGGGTCGGTGCTCTTCGCCTGCCAGCACACGAAAGGGACCTTCTGGGACACGAGAAACTTCTGAACGTCCGGCGTCTTCTTCAAGGTGTCGGTCGACACGAGGGCCACGGCGACGTCCTTGGACGGGAACCCCTTCGCCGCGGCGACGAGGGCCGGCATCTCCTCGCGACAGGGCTCGCACCACGTGGCCCAGAAGTTCACGAGTACGACCCGGCCCTTCTTCGCCGCGACGACGCGCGACCGATACTGTTCGGGCTTCACGAGCTTCACGGTCTCGGCCGCCGCGGGCCCCGCGGAAAGACTGATAACAGCGAGAACCGCCACCGCCCGCTGGAGCCGCACGGCGGACCTCACACGCGCTTGATCGAGCAGCCGAAGGCCTTCGTCCGGGCCGTGGGAACCGGCTTTCCGGCGAGAACGGCGTCGAGCGCGTTCCTGAGATCCGGAGACTTCACGCTCTTCGGATCGTCCTGGCTCTCGTCGATGCGGCCGTGGTAGATCAGAGCTCCTTTCGGATCGAGCGCGAAGACCTCCGGCGTGTGCGACGCGCCGTACGCGTCGGCAACCTTGTTTCCTTCGTCCTTGAGGACGGGAAACGTGAAACCGTGCTTCGCAGCGTGCTCCTTCACCTCGGCCGTCGGCTCCGTCTTGTTGCTGTTGATGCCGACGAGGGAAATGCCCTTTGCGGCGTACTCCTTCCCGAGCGCGGCCATCCGCGTGTTGTAGGCATTCGAGACCGGACACTTCGTCGCGACGAAAATGACGGCGACCGCCTTGCTCTTCGCGAGGAGATCCGCCAGCGCGACGGCCTTCCCGTCCGAGGCGTTCGGCAGCGTGAAGTCGGGCGCGGAAGCGCCGACTTTCAGCTCGGCGATCTTCAGATCGGCCGCGCAGGCCCCGAATGACGCGGACAGGGCGACGATGAAGGCGATCGCGGCGAGAGCGGGACGCGTTTTCATGCCTGAGCCTCCAGGAGCTTCGGGAATCCGGACTCGGACAGGGCTTTCAGCGCGGACGTTTCGATTTCGAAGGCGCGAACGCCGTTGACGGACGCAGCGAGCCGGCCCGGCACGACGCGGCCGAGAAGCGAGGTCGCGACGCCGTAGCGGCGTCCCGCCTCAACGAGGTTGCGCTCGCGCCCCGCGGGCAGCGAAACGACGGCGCGCCCGGCCGTCTGTGAAAAGAGCAGGCGCGTGGTCGCGAGAGGCGTCCGGACGTCGATCTCGGCTCCGAGGCCGAGAGGGCCCATCGCCGCCTCGGCGAGCGCGACCGCGAGACCGCCCTCCGAAACGTCGTGGGCCGAGGTGAGCATGCCGTCCCGAACGGTCTCGAGGAGCATGTTCACGAGCGCCCTCACGGACGCGAAGTCGAGCGACGGGCACGGGCCCTCGTCGCGGCCGAGGATCGTCGCGAGGTATTCGCTGGCCCCCATCTCGTCGCGCGTCGTCCCCAGAAGCGCTACGAGGTCGCCCTCCCGCGCGAAATGGAGGCCCACCGTGCGCGTCACGTCCTCGAGCAAACCCACCATCCCGACCGTGGGGGTCGGAAGGATGGAGACGCCGTCCGTCTCGTTGTAGAGCGACACGTTGCCGGAGACGACCGGCGTCTCGAACGCGCGGCACGCCTCCGACAGGCCCCGAATCGCGGCGGCGAACTGGCCGAGGATCTCGGGACGCTCGGGGTTTCCGAAGTTGAGGCAGTCCGTGACGGCGAGAGGCTTCGCGCCCACGCAGGCGAGGTTCAGCGCGGCCT
>JBDTML010000345.1:0-5533 GCA_039934255.1 Acidobacteriota bacterium
TGCACCGAAGCGACGCCGATCGAGAGCTCGCCCCGGTTGCCCCACTGGCGGAAGAAGAGCGGAGCACCGCGCGGCCCCGCGACGAGGCACTTGAGCGCGGCGCCCTTGAGGCGCTCGGCAGGCACCTCGACGTCGAGCGTTCCGCCCGGCGTGAGCGCGACCACGAGGGTCGGTCCCGGGACCGGCACATTCTCGTACGAGGCGGGCGCGAGCCCGCTCGCGGTCGCGACGATCCCGTACGCGCCCGGCTTGAGCGACGGGATCTCTCCGCGCCCCGCGCTGTCGAGCCGCACGTACGAGCTCACGATCTCCGCGCCCGTGCCGTCGAGGATGCGCACGGAGAACGATCCGAGCGGAGTTCCGAGGAGTCCGTCGCGCCCGAGAACGTCCAGGCCTTCACCACGGGCCAGCTCGACCACGATCTCGTCCGGCACGTCGGCTGAAACGGACTTTTTCTCGACGAGATAGCCCTTGCGCTGCGCCGTAAGCGTAAGCGGTCCGGCCTCGAGCCCGAGCAGGAGGAAACGGCCCGAGTCGTCGGTCGTGGCGTCGTGAGTCAGACCGAAGGATCCGTCCGCGTTCGTCGTGCGAATCGAAACGTAGGCGTCGGAAAGAGGCTGGAGAGAGCCGGACGAGACCACGCGCCCCGCCAGACGCCCCGAGGGAATGACGAACTCGAGCGAGCGGTCGCCGCTCAAGTCGATCTTCTGCTCGGGGGCCGAGCCCGAGCCCGACATCGAGTACGCCATCACACGATAGGCGCCCGCCTTGAGGCCCGTCAGGCGGCAGCTCCCCGATGCGTCGGTGACGGCGGAGCTGTTCGTCCCCGTCTGTCCCGAAACGGGACTCGCGTAGACGTTCGTCCCTTCGATCCCCTGCCCGTCCCGCACCACGCGGACCGTCAGCGTGAATCCCGCCTCGAAGGGCAGCTCGACATCCACCGTCCCGTCCTCCGGGATCTTCAGTGGCCGGTTCACGGCACGACCACCCGGATCGCCCGAACTTCCGACCCGGGCATACGCCTGGGCCGGCCCCGGGACAACGTCCCGAACCTCGAAGCGTCCGTCCGGGAGCTCTTTCGCGGACGCGTAGAGGCCGGGACCCGACACCATGACGCTCAGCTGGCGACGCTCGTCGGGGGAAAGGCCCGTCACGGTCGCGATCACTGTCGCGCCTCCGCCCACAACGACCCGGACATCGTCGCGTGCCTGATCCGCCTCAACCGTGACCTCGACCGGTCTTGAGCGCCTCCCGGCGCTTCCCGCCGTGAGCGAGTAGCGGCCGGGGGCGAGGTGCGTGAACTGGATGCGACCGTCCGGTCCCGAAGTGGCCTTCGTGCCTCCGTAGGCGTAGTTGTTCTGTCCTCCCGCCGCGAGAGACGCCTCCGCGCCGGCGAGCGGCTCGCCTCCTTGTGCGACGACGACGGCGGAGATGGACGCGCCGGACGAGAGCTTGATCTCGACGGTTCCGCCGGACTCCCCCACCTCGACAATTTCGCTCGCCGCCGCGTATTCCGGACCCTTCGCCGTGACGCGCGTCTTTCCCTGCGCGAGGCCCTCGAGCGTGAACGCTCCATCCGAACCCGTCGTGACGCTTGCCGGCGCCGACTCCGCCGAAACCTCGATCTCGGGCAGAGACCTGCCGCTGCGCGCCTCGACGACACGCCCAAGCACGGTAGCGCCACGCAGGAGCCGGACCTCGACCCCCGATCGCGTCTCACCCTCTTCGACCGCGATGCCGCCCATGCGCGCGGGCTGATAGCCCTTCGCGAGAACCCGCAGTTCGAGCGCCGTCGCGGGGACGTTCTCCAGGAGGAACTCTCCGGTCTCAGACGACACGTCCTGCCGCACCGGCGTCACCCAGGTCGTACCGCCGCTCGTCCGATCCGTCTGGAGGCTCACCTGGAAGCTCGGAACCGGCCGGCCGTCCGCGTCGACGACACGGCCCGCGACGCGCCCCGATCCCGTCGAGGTGATCTCGACGCCGTCGCCCGGCGCCGTCAGCGTCTTGCGGGGCCCGTTGGATCCTCCGATCCCGTAGAGGAAGAGGTTGTACGACACGCCGGACTTCAGGCCCTCGATCCGGAAGCTCCCGTCGGCGAGCGTGCGGGCGCCCATACCGCTCCTGAGCGTCGAATCGGCGGCCATCGCCAAGATGTTCACGTCCGGAACGCCGGAACCCTTCTTTCCCCGAACGGCGCCGGTGATCACCGCCTCCGATTCGAGGGCGAACGCGAGCGGTTCCGGACCGCGGCCTTCCGCGATCACGACATCCCTGGTCTCGCGGGCGTATCCGGGTTTCGCGGCCGTCACACTGTATTCGCCGGGCGCGAGGCCTCCGATCCGGAATCGCCCATCCGTGCCCGTCGTCGCACGCGGCCAGCTCCAGCCGGGTCCCGCGAGCGAGCGCGGGGGTGAGCCCGGGGCGGCGCGACCCGGAGAAACCGTGACCGGCACGCCCGCGGCGGGCGCGTCACCCGCCGTTACGACACCGGTCAGGATCGCCCCACGGCGCAGAGAAAACGCGACGCCGGCTCGCGTCTCGCCGGGCCTGAGCCCGAAATCTCCAATCGAAGCCGTCTCGAAGTCGGGGTGCATGGCAATCACCCGCAGCGACTCGACGGGCGCCACGCGCCGCAGCGTGAACGTCCCGTCGTCGCCCGTGACGGAGAACGCCGCGGGGGCCAGGACGCGCGTGCCCTCCTCCGCCGTCTTCATCCTCGCGCCGGCGACGGGCCGGCGCTGGTCGTCGGTAACGCGGCCGACGATCGTGGCGCCTTCCCGCACGAGGATCTCGACCGGCTTTCCGGCGAATTCAGCGCGAGAGAGGCGTCGCATCGTCCGGACGTAACGCGGCGCGGCCACCTGAATGGCCCAATCGCCGGCCGGGGCCGGTCGGACGACGAAGGAGCCGTCCGCGCCGGAGCGAGCCCAGAGGCGCCGGCGGCCCGAGACCGCCTCTACAAAAGCACCGGCGACACCCTTGCGCGCCACGGCGTCGATGACCCGCCCGCGGAGTTCCGGGGCGGGCGCGAGAACCAGGGTGAGAAGAGTCTCCGGGGGCTGTGGAATCGCCACACCCGTGACCTCGCGCGTGCCGCGTTCGCCCCCGTCGACCGCCACGAGGACGCGGCCGGCTCCGAGCTCCCTGATCGAGAAACGACCCTCCGCGTCCGTCTCGGCGGACGTGGAAGCGTCCTTCCCCTCGACGCGCACCACGGCGCCAGGCACGGGAGTCTTCCCGTCGGCCGAAACAACGACGCCTGCCAAAGGCAGGCCCGGGCGCAGGACGACGGGTTTCGGCAGGGCTCCGGCCCTGACGTCGGCCCTGAGCGCGACGGCGAAGCCCGTCTTGTGCACGAGCAGCGAATTCGACGCCTCCGGAACGCCGTCCAGGGCGAAGCGCCCATCCGCATCCGTCCGCACCGATCCCGGACCGGTCGGATGACCAACGTCCGCGTCCGCCACCGGACGGCTCTCGGCGTCGACGACGAGACCCGTGAGCGTCACGCCCTTGCGGAGCGCCGTCTCGGCGACGTCCTCGGAGTCAGCCGTGTCCCCGTGTTGCGGCATCGTGCCTTGCTGGACACCGGGGCCGGCGTAGTGGAAGACGACGATTCTCCCCGCCTTGCCCGGCGGGACCTCGAACACGATTCGCCACTCTCCCTTCGCGTTCGACACCGCCTTCCCGATCGCTTCCGGCCGCGGGCCGCCCCTCGCCTCGCGGCGAGCCTCCTCGATCGACGTCTCGAGGGGCACGGCCGTAACGGTGATCGCCGCGGCGGGCTTCTCGTTCAGCGTGAAACGCCCTGTGAATTCGCCGCCACACACGGGCACGGTAGCGAGCAGGAGACAGGCAGCGCCTATGGATTTCATCATGTGCTTTATACGATTCTGGAGCCAAATGTGATGACGGGTCAACCGCGGCTAGAACAGCTTCATCGCCCGGAGCTCGCGGATCCTGTCGCGGAGCTGGCCGGCCCTCTCGAACTCCAGCTCCTTCGCGGCCGTCTTCATCTCCTTCTCGAGGTCCGAGATCTCGCGGTCGAGCGACGGTGCGTCCTTCGGCTTGCGCCGCGTGTCGAGGCCCTGCGGCTCGAAGTAGTCGAGGTTCGACATGGCGAGGAGCGGCGAGTCCAGCGACTTCACGATCGTCTCCGGCACGATGCCGTGCTCCTCGTTGTACGCCCCCTGGATCACGCGGCGGCGCTCCGTCTCGCTCATGGCCCGGCGCATCGAGTCCGTGATCCGGTCCGCGTAGAAGACCGCGATGCCGTTCACGTTGCGGGCCGCTCGCCCCGCCGTCTGGATGAGCGAGGTCTCGGACCTCAGGAACCCTTCCTTGTCGGCGTCGAGCACGGCGACGAGGGACACCTCCGGCAGGTCGAGCCCTTCACGCAGAAGGTTCACGCCCACGAGGACGTCGAAGACGCCGCGGCGGAAGTCCGAGATGATCTGGATGCGCTCGAGCGTCTCGATGTCGCTGTGCAGGTACCGCACGCGCACGCCGAGCTCGAGGTAGTAATTCGTCAGGTCCTCGGCCATCCGTTTCGTGAGCGTGGTGACGAGCGTTCTTTCGCCCTTCGCCGTCCGCTCCTTCACCCGCGAGAGGAGGTCGTCGACCTGCCCCTTGACGGGTCGCACCTCGATCGGCGGGTCGAGGAGACCCGTCGGCCGGAGAACCTGCTCGACGATTTCCCCCCCCGTCTCGGCAAGCTCGTAGGCCGCGGGCGTCGCCGAGACGAAAAGGCGCTGCCCCGTCCTCTCGAGCCACTCCTCGAACTGAAGAGGCCGGTTGTCGAGGGCCGAAGGCAGGCGGAAGCCATATTCGACAAGCGTCTTCTTTCGCGACTGGTCGCCGTGGTACATCGCGCGAAGCTGCGGGATCGTCTGGTGGCTCTCGTCGATGATCGTGACGTAGTCGGCCGGGAAGTAGTCCAGAAGCGTGGGCGGCGGTTCTCCACGCTGGCGCCCGGACAGGTGGCGCGAGTAATTCTCGATCCCGGAGCAGTAGCCGAGCTCGCGCATCATCTCGAGGTCGAAGCGCGTCCGCTGCTCGAGGCGCTGGGCTTCGAGGAGCTTGTTCTGGCCCTGGAGCTCCTCGAGCCGCACGACGAGCTCGGCCTCGATCGAGCCGAGCGCCCTCTTGCGGATCTCCTCGGGCGTGACGTAGTGGGACTTCGGAAAGAGCTCGAACCGCTCGATCGTTTCGAGGTTCTTCCCCGTGACAATCTCGAAGCGCGTGATCCGGTCGATCTCGTCGCCGAAGAACTCCACGCGGAGTCCCTGGTCCTCGTAGGACGGCTGGATGTCGAGGACGTCCCCTCGGACCCGGAAGTGACCGCGCTCGAGGTCGAGGTTCGTCCTTTCGTACTGCGCCTCGACGAGCCGCTTCAGGTACCACGTCATTCCGTACTTCGCGCCCTTCGTGAACTCGATCGCCATCTTCCCGAACGACTCGGGGCTGCCGAGACCGTAAATGCACGAGACCGACGCCACGATCAGGACGTCGCGCCGCTCGAAGAGCGCCGCGG
>JBDTML010000346.1:0-2370 GCA_039934255.1 Acidobacteriota bacterium
CCCGAGAAGCTCACGAGATAGCCGAGGGCGAGCGCGCGCTCCCCCGTCGCGACGTCGGCGCAGAAGGAGTGGAAGACGCCGCGGGGTGTCGCCGGCGTGCCGGGGTACTCGGCTTCGAGGATAGGGAGGAGGTCCTGCTCGCTCAGGCGGTTGTGGAGGAGGACGGGGAGGTTGCGGCTCTTCGCGAAGCGCAGCTGTGCGGCCACGGCGCGCTTCTGCACGTCGCGCGGCGAGTGGTCGTAGTGGTAGTCGAGGCCGATCTCCCCCACGGCGACGACCTTCTTCGACGCGCAGAGCTCCTCGAAGAGCGGGACGTCCCTGTCCTCGTCGAACTCCTTGGCTTCGTGGGGGTGGAACCCCACGGCCGCGTACACGCCCTCGAAGCGCTCGGCAATGTCCACGGCGCGGCGCTGGTCCTCGCGGTCGGTCGAGGGGACGAGGATGCGCGTGACGCCCGCGTCGTTCGCGCGCGTCACGAGGAGCTTCGCCTCGTCGGGGCGCGGGGCTCGTGGGGCGCCCTTCATCTCGCCGCCGTCGAAAACCATCGTGAGATGGCCGTGCGAGTCCGCGTATTCGGCCGTCATCGAGGGGAGCGTCATCAGCGCAGCTGCGGGCCGGGCAGGTTCGGGCGCCGGGAGTAAAAGTCCACGATCGCCGCCCAGGCCTCGGCGCCGCCCTCGGCGAACGAGATCAGATCGAGGTCCCCGGCGGTGATCATCCCTTCCTCGACGAAGAAGTTCCAGTTGACGAGCTTCTCCCAGTACGCGCGCCCGACGAGGACGATGGGAAGGTTCTTCATCTTCCCGGTCTGGACGAGTGTGAGCGTTTCGAAGAGCTCGTCGAGCGTGCCGAAGCCGCCCGGGAAGGCGACGAGGGCGCGCGCGCGCATGAGGAGGTGCATCTTGCGGATGCCGAAGTAATGGAAATTGAAGCAAAGGGAGGGCGTGATGTACGGGTTTGGGAACTGTTCGTGCGGAAGCTGGATGTTGAAGCCGACCGTCTTGGCCCCCACGTCCCAGGCGCCGCGGTTCGCGGCCTCCATGGCGCCCGGGCCGCCGCCCGTCGTGATGACGAAGTCGCACATCCCGTTCGCCTGACACGACGTCGAGACGATGCGCCCGAATTCCCGCGCCTCCGCGTACCAGCGGTCTCCCTCCTTGAGCCGGGCGCCGCCGAAGACGACGACCGTTGTCCGGATGCCCTCCTTGTCCATCTGCATGTCGGCCTTCTCGAGCTCGAGCATGAGCCGCACGCCGCGCAGCTCGCGGCGCGCGAGGAACGAAAGGTCCTCCTGCGCCCGGATGTACGTCGGCGAAGCGAGGATCGCTTCGAGATTCGCCTTCGTGGCCGCGTCGGCCGGGACGTCCGCCATTACTTGACCTTCGCTCCCGAGGGGACGGCCGGGTCGACCATGAGGAGCGAAGGCTCCCCCGTCTCCGGGAGCGTCGCGGCGAGGATCATTCCGTTCGACTCGACGCCCATGAGCTTCGCGGGCGCGAGGTTCGCGACGAAGACGAACTTCTTCCCGACGAGCTGTTCCGCCGTGTAGGCCAGCGCGATCCCGCCGACGATCGAGCGCGTCTCCTCGCCGATGCGGACCGTCATCTTCATGAGCTTCTTCGACTTCTCGACTTTCTCGGCGGCAAGCACTTCCCCAACGCGAAGGTCCAGCTTCAGGAAATCGTCGATGGGGATCTTTGCTTCGGAAAAAGAAGGAGAAGAGGGGGAAGGTCCCGCCTCGGGCGCTGTCAGCGCGCCCGAGCTGCCGCCGGCCGCCGGTGACGGCGCGGGAGCGGACGTTCCATCGGCCTGACTGATCGCCGCGGGACTCGCCTGAGACACGCCTTTCGAAGGCATCTTGTCTTTCTCTTCTTCCACGTTCTTCTCCTTCGAAGCAAAATATTCTTTCGCGTCCGCCCTCGGAAACAGCGGCGGCGCCTGAGGGAGCAGGGCGTTCAACGGGAGGCCGCCCCACACGAGGTCGGATTCCCGGACGTCCTCGGCCTTCTTCTCGATGCCGAGCCGCCGGAAAACTTCCGTCGCGGTGCGCGGCGCGATGGGCGCGAGCATGCATGCCGCAACGCGCAGGCCCTCGAGCGTCGCGTAGTGGATGCGATGAAGCGCGGGCGTCACGCCCTCGACCTTGACCTTCTTCCAGGGCTCCTTCGCGGCGATGTAGCCGTCGATCCGCGTCACGAGCGCGCGCAGGGCGGCGGCCGCATCCTGCAAACGGTAGCTCTCGAATGCCGACGTCCACGCGGCGACGGCATCGATCGCAGCGGAGCGGACCTCGTTGTCGTCGCACATCTCGGCAGGCGTCTTCCCGCCGAAGGCATCGCTCGCCATCTTCACGGCGCGCGACAGCGTGTT
>JBDTML010000347.1:0-1697 GCA_039934255.1 Acidobacteriota bacterium
CCCGACTCACCGGCCGCGCAACCGATCGGCGAAATTCTTCGCTACCGCTTCGTCTCGGCGGCCCCCGTCGCCGCGGGCGAGACACTGGCGCGGTTCTTCTTCTTCATCTCGTGCAGTTCGGTGCTGCAGGTCACGGGAGCCCTCGCGCTCACGCTTCTTTTCGCAGGCTGGTGGTGGCTGTGGGAAAGCAGGTATGCGAGGGCGGTCGGGTGCCTGGTGCCAGCAGTGACGCTCTTGCACGCGTGCTGCCTGGCGCCCCTCCAGGGAGCCGACGAGGCGACGCACGTGGGCACGGTGGAGGCGGTCCTGTTCGAGCCGGCGCTGTTCCAGAAGGCCGGGGCCTACCCGAAATCCATCGCGATCCTTTACGAAGCGATCGGCTACGCCTCGTGGGTCGGCCTTCCGGACGTGCCCGTGACCGGCCTCATGCCGGCGAACCGGGATGCGACGCGGAGGTCCGTGTCGAAGACGCTCACCTCCGAGGCGAAGGAAAACGGCGGCGCCCCAGCCGATGCATACCTCATCGATCCGCGCATCCGGGCCCCGCTCTACTACAACTCATTTCGCCTCGCGGGACCGCTGCTTCGCCGGATGAGCGTCCTCGATCGTGTCGAGGCCTACGTCGTCCTGTCCGCGATCCTGTCGCTCGCGGTCTTCCTCGCGGGCCTTCGCCTTCTCGCCCGGTTCGCTCCCGACGTTATCCCTTTCTACGGCCTAGTCGCGCTCTGGCCCTACTCCGTCGGTATCGTCGCGGGCTGCTCGAACTATTCGCTCGCGATCGGGATCGGCCAGTTTCTCGCCGCGTGCCTCGTCGCGAGCGTCCTCGTCGAGGAGCACCGGGCCCGCGTCGCCCTCGCCGCCGGATTCACGCTCGTCTGTTTCGCCGGAATCGGCGTCTGGGACGACTTCGTCTTCTTCGCCGTTCCCTCATTCGTGGTGACGACCGCGCTCGCCGTGATAGCCGCGTGGCGGCTGCCCGCGGGCAGGGGCCGGACGCCGGCCGTCGGGACGATCGCCGCCCTCGGGGGCTGCGCGACCATGGCGCTCGTGTGGGCGCTCGCGACGGGCGCGATTCGGCGGCTGATCTCGAGCCTCGGTGCGAGGCTGCCGAAGGAGCTCGGCGGTTTCGAGGATCCTTCTCTCTGGCTCCTGCTCGCCGCCGCGGCGGCGCCTCTCGTCGTCTGCCTCGTCCTCGTCCTGGCGATTCTCCGGGCTCGCGACTGGGATGCCCGGACCCGCGCCCGGGCGGCTTGGATTCGGTCCGGCCTCATGGTCGCGCTCCTCCTCGGGATGTTCCTCGCGACGCGCTGGACAGCCGTCCTCTTCGAGCAGACGCGCCTCGATTATCCGGACGAAGTCTTCACGCACCTCGCCAGCTTCTGGTCGAACAACTTCGCGTTCGATCAGGACGTTCTCTCCTGGAAGATGTACTGGGGCGTCTTTGGTTACGCCGACGTCTCGTATCCCGACGCGCTCTATGCGATCGCCCGGTGGGGCTGTGTCGGGCTTTTCCTCGCCCTGCCGATTCTGAGCTGGAAATTCTCCCATCAGAGTCCGGGGCGGTCCGCGTTCCTCCTCGCTGCGTCCGGCTTCGCCCTGTCGATCTGCATCGTCACGAACTCCCTGCGCTATTTCTCGCCGACGAATCCGTGGGGGCGGTTCATCCTGCCCGCTCTTCCCCTGGTCACACTCCCATT
>JBDTML010000348.1:0-21695 GCA_039934255.1 Acidobacteriota bacterium
CCATGAAGAACCCGACGGTTGCCGTCGTCTGGATCCAGCTCGTCGCGTAGCCGCGCCGGTGGTCGGGGGCGTGCTCGGCGACGTACGTCGCCGCGCCGCCGTACTCGCCGCCAAGGGCGAGGCCCTGCAGGAGGCGAAGGCTCACGAGCATCGCGGGAGCCCACCAACCGATGCTCTCGAACGTGGGCAGGAACCCGACGGCGGCCGTCGCGCCGCCCATGACGGCGATCGTCACGAGGAACGTGTACTTGCGGCCGACGAGGTCACCGATTCGGCCGAAGATGAGGGCGCCGAACGGGCGGACGAGGAATCCGGCCGCGTACGTGACGAAGGCCGACAGGAGGGCCGCCGTGGCGTTTCCCTTCGGAAAGAAGAGGGTCGCGAAGAAAGGGGCCAGAGTGGCGTAAAGGTAAAAGTCGTACCACTCGAAGACCGTGCCAACCGACGATGCGACGATGACGCGTCGTTCCTCGGCCGAACTGATGACCCGGTTGCCGGATTCCGCGGGTGCCGCAGTACTCATCGATATCCCTCCATCCTGTGGCCTCTCGGCCGTTTTGAGTTCGGAGGACGCCCCGCTTTGTGTGACGGACGGCACCGGCCCTCGGTGAGGCTGGGGCGCCGCTGCACCCTCGTGCGGAGCAGACTCCGAAACCTGATTTCGCTAGAGACAGAACTTGACGAAAGTCTTTCAGAGTCTCGCCCCAAGTCAAGGGAAAACCCAGAGCCGGCGTTAACGCAAATGCATCAGCGTCCGATCGAAGATTCCTGTTGACGCGGATTCCCCCTCATGTATCGTTTTCGCATAGATGCGCTTTGGTCGTGCCGCTCGTGGGCGTGCTGACGTGAAGGAGGATGGTGTGCGTTCAAGGATCAGTCTGAATCGCTTCACTCTCGTTTCCCTTGCTTTGCTCATCGCGTTCCTGCCGGGAATCGCGAATGCACAGGCAATCATCAAGGTGAACGACACCGTCAACTTCCGGCTCGGCATCCTGCTTCAGGGCTGGGCCGACTGGAGCGGCCAGTCGGACACCGCGGGGAACACGACCGGGTTCCAGCAGAATCTGTTCCTGCGGCGGGCCCGACTCTTCGTCGGCGGTCAGGTCGCGAAGGACGTCACGTTCTTCTTCATGACCGACAACCCGAATCTCGGCAAGACGACGGTCGGGGGCTCGACGGCCGGCACGGCCTTCAAGCAGCCGGGGACGGGCTTCATCGTCCAGGACGCCTACCTCGAGTGGGCAATCGCAAACGAGTTCCGGCTCCAGGGCGGCCTCATCCTCATTCCGCTCTGCCGCAACTGCAATTCGAGCGCGGTCAACCTCGTTTCCATGGACTACGGAACGTGGTCCTTCCAGGAGAGCGCTTCCACCCAGTCCTCCGTCGGACGCGACACCGGTTTCCAGGTCAAGGGCTACCTCGCGAGCGACCATTTCGAGTACCGGATCGGCTCCTACTCGGGCTTCCGCGCCGCCGGCGTCAAGAACTCGCTGCGCTTCGCCGGCCGCGCCCAGTACAACTTCTTCGACGTGGAGAAGGTCCAGTTCTACCCGGGCACGTATTTCGGCAAGAAGAAGATCCTGGCCGTCGGCGCCGGCTTCGACGCGCAGAGCGACTACACCGCCTACTCCGCGGACGTGTTCCTCGACTACCCGGTCGGCAAGGGCAACGGCATCACCGCGCAGGCCGACTTCATCCGTTACGACGGCGGCGCCACCTTCCCCACGGCCGCACTCTTCAAGCAGGACGACCTGTTCATCGAGACCGGCCTCTTCGTCGGCGGCCTGAAGGTCATGCCGTTCCTCCGCTACGAGATCCAGAAGTACCAGGACGACGTGAATCAGAAGCTCAACAAGGAATTCATCCAGGCCGGACTCGGCTGGTATCCGTACGGGTCGAACTTCAACATCAGGGGCGGCTGGACTCGGAAGCAATTCCCGAACGACCCGCTCACCGCCACCACGAACCAGTACACGGTTCAGGTCCAGATCTTCTACTACTGACACCTCTCCGCGCGGCTCCGCGGGGCGCCCGGCGCCCCGCGTGAGCCCGGAGCGCTCTTCGGTCCCAGCGCGAATCTCGAAGGAGCAAGCACATGGCGAGGAAGGAATCCGGCACGAAGGTTCCTCAGGTTCCCGCGGCCGCCACCACGATCGACGTCCTCCTCACCGAGAAGCGGAAGTTCGCGCCGTCCGCCGCCTTCGTCAAGACGGCGAACGCCAAGTCTCCGTCCGTCTACGGGGCGGCCACTCGCGACCTCGAGAAGTTCTGGGCCTCCTGGGCGAAAGAGCTTCAGTGGGACAAGCCGTGGAAGAAGGTCCTCGAGTGGAAGCCGCCGCACGCGAAGTGGTTCACGGGGGGGAAGCTCAACGCCTCGGTGAACTGCGTGGACCGCCACCTCGCGGGCCACCGTCGCACGAAGGCGGCGATCATCTGGGAGGGCGAGCCGGGCGACCGCCGCACGCTCACCTATCGCGAGCTCTATATCGAGGTGAACAGGTTCGCGAACGTCATGAAGAAGCTCGGGATCCGTCGCGGGGATCGCGTCACGATTTACCTTGGGATGGTGCCGGAGCTTCCGATCGCGATGCTCGCCTGCGCCCGCATCGGCGCGATCCATTCCGTGGTCTTCGGAGGTTTCTCCGCCGAGGCGCTCCGCGACCGGATCAACGACCAGGGCGCGAAGCTGCTCATCACCGCTGACGGAGGTTGGCGCCGCGGAAACGTCGTGCCGCTGAAGAAGATCTCCGACGAGGCGCTCGAGGGAACGCCGACGATCGAGAACGTCGTCCTCGTGATGCGGACGCACACGGCGATCGACGTCAAGGAAGGCCGCGATCACTGGTGGCACCGCCTCATGGCCGACGCGCCCGTATGGTGCGAGCCCGAGAAGATGGACGCCGAGGACATCCTCTACATCCTCTACACCTCGGGAACGACCGGAAAGCCCAAGGGAATCGTGCATACCACGGGCGGTTACCTGACCGCCACCTACGCGACGTCCAAGTGGGTGTTCGACCTCAAGGAAGAAGACATCTACTGGTGCACCGCGGACATCGGCTGGGTCACGGGGCACTCCTACGTCGTCTACGGACCGCTTGCGAACGGCGCGACCTGCCTCATGTACGAGGGCGCGCCCGACACGCCGAGCCGCGACCGCTTCTGGGACATCGTCGAACGCCACGGCGTGACGATCCTGTATACGGCGCCGACGGCGATTCGCACGTTCATGAAATGGGGCACCGACTGGCCCGGCAAGCACGACCTGTCGTCGCTGCGACTCCTCGGGACCGTGGGTGAGCCCATCAACCCGGAAGCATGGATCTGGTACCACAAGACGATCGGCAAGGGGAAGTGCCCGATCGTGGACACCTGGTGGCAGACCGAGACAGGCGCGATCATGATCACCCCGCTACCGGGCATTACGAAGACGACCCCCGGGTCGGCCACGACGCCCTTCCCCGGCATCGAGGCCAAGATTCTCGACGAGGCCGGTAACGAGGTGAAGGTCGGAGGCGGCTACCTCGCGATCACGAAGCCATGGCCGTCCATGCTCCGCACCCTCTGGGGCGACGACGAGCGCTACGTCAAAACCTATTTCTCGAAGTGGGACAAGGACACGTATTTCACCGGTGACGGCGCCCGGCGAGACGCGGATGGCTTCTTCTGGCTCATGGGCCGCGTGGACGATGTCATGAACGTGGCGGGCCACCGCATTGGCACGATGGAAGTCGAATCGGCTCTCGTGGACCACCCGGCCGTCGCCGAGGCGGCCGTCGTGGGCATCACCGACGAAATGAAGGGCACGGGCATCGCCGCCTTCGTCATCCTCAAGGAGAAAGGCCGCACGCAGGAGGCCACGGGCTCGAATTCTCAGCTCCAGCAGGAAATCAAACAACACGTCGTCAAGAAGATCGGCGCGATCGCGCGGCCCGACAAACTCTTCTTCACCGTGGATCTCCCCAAGACACGTTCCGGCAAGATCATGCGCCGGCTGCTCCGCGACGTCGCCGAAGGGCGGGTGATGGGCGACACGACGACGCTGGCGGACCCCACCGTCGTCAAGGCCCTGAAGGAGCAGTACGAGGAAAAGGAAGGCTAGACGGAACAGGGACCGTCCTGAAGCCGGATTCTCAGGCCGGCTTCAGGCTTCCGTCCTCGACCCAGCGCGCCAGGAGCCGTCGGATTCGGAATGAGTCGGCGGCGACGGCCGCTTCGATCGCCCGCGCGCCCAGTCCCGACAAGGCCTTGGCCCAGACCCCCTGTTGGAACGAGGCGTCCGGCTCTTCAGGCTCGGGAGTGGGTTTCGAACCCGTCTGCTTGAAAACGGTTTCGTCCGGCACGAGCGCGGCGAACCGCTGGAATTCGTCGTAACGGCGCATCCCTTCGAGCAGGATCGAAACGACCTCGCGAGCCGGCGGTTCGGTCTCGGCACGGGGCTCCAGGTTCGACTGCTTCACGAACGCGAACGATCCTCCGACCGGGCGCTCAAAGAGCTGGTAGGCCGCGTCGTCTCCTCTGAGAGCGCCGATCTCCGCGGACCGGATCCGCCCGGATTCGATCACGAGGCGTCCCACGACGGCGCCTGGCGCGTTCCGGAGAGTCAACGTGCCCGTCACCTCCGAAGCCGCGAGGCTCTGCAGGAGGGCCGGCAGTTCGAAGGTGGCGAGATCGCCCGAGAGGCTCGCGGCCACGCCCTCGTCGGGCTTCGGCGCGTCGAACGTCGCCAGCGTTCGCGCGGCGACCTTCGCGTACTCGGCTCCGGGATGGCGTTCGACGATTTCTTCGAGGGCCTTGCGGACCTGGGGCAGCGGCGTCGAGGAGAGCGCCTCGATGATCGGCCCGATCTTCTCGTCCCGCTTCTTGAGCGTGAGACCGAACACCTTGAAAGGGAGCTCCGCCCGGAGGCTCTTGAGGAGGAGGGCGACGAGGTCGGGGTCCGAGGAAAGATCCTGTCCCGAGAGCTCGGCGAGACGGGCCCCGGCGTCTCCCAGGCCGCCCTTTCGCTTGAGACCGTGTTCCACGACCATCCGGCGCGAGGTTGCGCTCCCGAATCGCGCGAGCGCCGAGACAGCGCGATCGAGAAGGGGCTGCAGCTCGGCTTCGTCGAATGGTGCGTCGACCTTTCTTGCGAGCATCGCTTCGAGCCCCTGAACGATCGTGACGAGCGCCGCCTCCGCCTTTTCATGGCGCGCGGTCCCGAGACTCGCGATGGCTTCCTTCACGAGAGGCGGGGGCAACGCGGGGTTGGACAGCGCGACGAGCACGTCGAGCTCGGCCTCGGACGGCTCTTCGGTCGCACGCGGGATGCGCCGGACGAGGTACAGGAGGTTCCTTTTGAAATGCCAGTCGTGGGCCGGATCGTCCGACCGCGACGCGTGCAGGAGGGCCATCGCCGTCGCCCGCGCCTCCGCGCCCTGAATCTCGAGGAGGGAAAGCAGCAGGCGCCGGCGCTCGCGCTTCTCTTCGCCGTGCAGTTCCTCGATGAACCGGCTCGGGGTGAAGCCGGGGAAGAACGACAGGATCCGGCCGAGCGCTTCGTGGTTTCGCGGGTCCTCGCCAAGGGAGCGCACATGCTCGAGGTCCACGGCCTCCTGCGCTCTTCGTCGCACGCTCTCGACCGTTGCGGCCTCGACATGGTTCTCGGAGACGATCTTTTCGGCCGCATCCAGCATGCGGGACGCCCGGGCGAGAGAGCCCTGGTTGAGCTGCTCGACGGCAGCGCTCACCATGTCGTTGAATCGGCGCCCTATTTCCTCCGGATTGTCGGGGAGAGTGACGATGCGCCGCATCGCGGCTGTCGGCGCGCCCTTCGCATTCGAGAGCGCCTGCTCGACCGGCGTCGAAGGTGGCAAGGCCGGCCACTGGGGAACCGAGCGTCCGAGCGTGCGAAAGAGCTCGGACGTCGCAACGTCGATTCCTAGACTCCGCAGCTTGTCGAGAGCGCCGCGCAGCTCGCCGTCTGTTCGGGCGGCCATCGCGGCCACGGTGAGGATCTGGGAAAGAAGGACGTCGCGCCTCTCCGCGCTGGCTCCCGGAAGAGCGGCCGTGGCGGCGCCCGCGACGAGCGCGGCGCCGGCTGCGGCCGTCGCGGCGCCACCGCCCCGCCCCGCGGAGGACCTGGCCGGGGCAGCCCCGGCATTCTCGCCCGGCATCGGGAGGCCCCCCGACGCGAGCAGGGGCCCGAGCCGCTCGATCAGGTGCGAGAGTTCGTGCAGGTGGGACGGCCCCTGGGCCAGTCCCTCGCCGCTGCCTCGCCTCGCCGTCACGTTCTCGCCGCCCGCAAGGCCAGCCTGCCGTGACAGGATTTCGACAGGCGCGGACAAATTGGTCTCGGACCTGCCGAGGCGTTCGAGGTTCTGTGCCAAAAGCGCCCGGTCGGCTCCGGGACAGGTCGCGAGCACGAGGGGCTTGAGCTCTTCGAGGTAGCGGTGGAGGGCATCCTTAGGAACGAGCTGGTATTGGCCCATTGCGTGGATCTTCCCGACGGCGTGGTAGAGGTAGTCCGATACCGCCGCCGGCTTCGCGCTCCGGAATTGTGCGGTCATCCAGCCCTCGATCTCGTTCGCCGCAAGATCGGCCGGATAGTCGAGAAGGAGGTTGACCGCGTCGGCGACCATCAGCGGCGCGAGGCTGTCGGAGAGGTAGCGCTGGAGCTCAAGGAGCGCCTCCCGGACGTCCGGATCGAGCGGTTGCTGGTCGTCTTCCCTGGTCAACGAAGATTTATGCTAGCACCCGCCGCTCCACCCCGTATCGTCCGGCGTATGGCCCTCGAGGAATATCGCAGGAAGCGCCGCTTCGGCGTGACGAAGGAGCCCGCGGGCGCGAAGAAACCGACCCCGCGCCGGACTCTTGCGTACGTCGTCCAGAAGCACAGAGCGACGGCTCTCCACTACGATTTCCGCCTGGAATGGAAGGGCGTGCTCCTGTCGTGGGCCATCCCGAAGGGGCCTTCGCTCGATCCTGCCATCAAACGCATGGCCTCCCACGTCGAAGACCACCCTCTGGAATACGCGGCTTTCGAGGGAATCATTCCGGCCGGCGAATACGGCGGCGGAACGGTAATGGTCTGGGACCGCGGAACGTGGGCGCCCGAAACGCCCGACGTCGACGCCGCTCTCGCGAAGGGGGATCTGAAGTTCACTCTTCACGGGGAGAAGCTCAAGGGGTCATGGGTCCTCGTTCGCACGAAGGGCTGGGGCTCGTCGAAGAAACCGTCCTGGCTTCTCATCAAGCATCGCGACACCTTCGCTTCCGACGAGGACGTCGCCGAATTGCGCCCGCGCTCCGTCGTCTCGAACCGCCTCCTCACGGAGATCGCGATCGACGAGGGCGGCGATGTCGAGAAGGCCTCGACAGGAGATCCCGTCGGCGAGGTCGAGAAGCTCCTGGCGAACCCGAAGAAGCTCCAACGGATGCAGAAGAAAAACCCGGCAGTCTGGCACTCGAAGCCCAGGGGAGAAGAGAAGATTTCTGCGAATGGTAAGAGAAAGAAGGGTGCTGCACAGCCGCCGCCGGAGCCGCGCCGGCCGTCGGCGCGCGCATTAGTCTCACGACCCCCTTCTAAGAAATCTTCGTCTTCTTCCCGTTCTTCGTTCCCTGTCCCCGTCTCCAATCCGAGCAAAATCTTCTGGCCCGAAGAAGGCTGGACGAAGAGCGACCTGATCGCGTTCTACGCCGGGGTGTTCTCGAAGCTCCAGCCCTACGTCGAGAACCGGCCGCTCTCGCTGGAGCGCGCACCCGACGGCCTCCTCGGTGAGCCGTTCTACCAGAAGGAGATGCCCTCATCGATGCCGAAGGGCACGCCGACGGTCCCCGTGCGCCACGGGAAGGATCGCAAGGTCACGAACACGGTCGTCGGAGGAAAGCTCGAAACGCAGCTCGCACTCGCGAACCTCGGCTGCATCGCCGTTCACGTTTGGGGCAGCCGGGCGGACGCCCTCGACCTGCCGGACTGGGTCTGTTTCGACCTGGACCCGGACTCGGGGTCGATCGTGGATGCGGTGAGCGCTGCTCTGAAGGTGAAACAGGCCCTCGATGCCCTTGCCCTCGTCTCCTTCGTGAAGACTTCCGGCGGCAAGGGCCTTCACATCTTCGTGCCGATCACGCGAGGTCCGACGACGGAGGAGGTGACGTGGTTCGCGAAGGAGCTCGGGGCGCGGCTCGCGGCCGCCTGGCCCAAGGACCTCACGATGGAAATGCGGATCGCGGCGCGAAAGGGCCGCGTGTTCCTGGACTCGTTCCGGAATGCGCTCGGGCAGACGGTCGTCTCGCCCTACTCCGTGAGAAGGCGCCCGCATGCGCCCGTCTCGACCCCGCTCTCGTGGAGCGAGGTCGTGCCCTCGATTCGGGCCGAAAATTTCACGATCGGAAACTTCGCGGAGCGCCTGAAGAAGCGCGACCCGTGGGCCGAGTTCTTCAGGCGCCGCCAGTCGCTGAAGAAAGCGCTTGCCGCGCTGAAGAGGCTCTGACTACTTTTTCCGCGTGTACGAGATCTCGAGGTCTTTTGTCATTTTCCCATCCGGCAGGGTGTGCCAGGACTCGTACGTGTGGTGGTCGGCGTCGACGATCGTTACGACGGTCTTCGCCTTCATGGACCTCTTCTCGGCCGGGTCGTCCATCATTCCCCACGACGTGATGACCTTGCCGGTCTTGTCCGCGGTGCCGGTCATTTCCATGATTCCGGTCCCCATCGAATCCACCCACGTCGAGGTGAATTTCTTCTTGTAGTTGTCGTAGCCGGTGACGCCAATGCCGCTGAACGGCTGGCCCATCATCGTGCCCTCGTAGCGCTGCTCGAGGTAGCGCCCGCCGAGGATCATCTTGTTCTCCGACGTGCCCGTCGTCTCCTGCGGCGGCGCGCCGGGCGCCATCCACATCTTCGTCTTTACGTCCCAGGACCCGACGAACGTCTCCAGCGTCTTGTGGGGCGCGCCGGGCATCGCGAACGCCGTCCAGGCTTTCATCATCTCGTCCTGGCTCATCGCGGCGGCGCCGGCCGCGGCGGGCTTCGCGGCTTTCGGCTTGTCGTCGGCGAATGCCGGGGAAGAAGGAAGAATGAATAGAAGAGAAAGAACTCCTGAGAAAGGAATAAAGCTGCGGCGAATTTTCATCATTTAGGCCTCCTGTTCGATTAAGGGTCCTACCGGAATACGCGCAATTGCCTCCCGTTGTTTCAAGGTCCCCATTCTTCACTTCAAAGAAATTCCGAATCCGGTCGCGGCGCGGAGCGCCGTGCAGAAACCTAAACCAGCTTTGCCGTCAGGTTGATCTCGGCCCCGGTGAAGAGCTTCGAGATCGGGCAGCCCTTCTTGGCCGCCGCGGCGACCTCCTGAAACTTCGCGTTGTCGATTCCCGGGACGTTTGCCTGGCAATCGAGGTCGATGTGCGAGATCGCGAACCCACCCTCCCCTTTTTCGAGATGGACCTTCGCGGTCGTCGCGACGCGGGTCGGAACGAACCCCGCCTTCGCGAGCTCATTCGAGAAGGCCATCGAGAAACACCCGGCGTGTGCGGCGCCCGCAAGCTCCTCGGGATTCGTACCCGTGCCCTCTTCGAAGCGCGACGCAAACGAGAACTGGCCCTCGAAGGCTCCGCTCCCGAAGCGCATGAGCCCCTTCCCCGATTTCAGATCTCCCTCCCAGACGGCGCTGGCGGTGCGAGCAGGCATGTGATGTCTCCTTTTGGCCGGGATTGTGCGCCCGGACGCGTTCAGGAACGTTGGAGGAAGAGGACGACCGTGATCCCGAACCCGATCACGACGACCGCGATACGCGCCCTTTCCTTCCCGATGCGCCGTGCGAAGCCCGCCCCGATCCAGCCGCCGGCGATTGCGCCGGCCATCATGAGGAGCGCGAGAGGCCAGATCACGACGCCCTTGAAGATGAACCAGGCGGACGCGACGCCGTTGATGCAGATCCCGAAGAAGTTCTTGAGTCCGTTCATCGCGTGGATGTCCGTAAGCCCGAGGAAACCGAGAATGACGAGCATGAGGATGCCGGCACCCGCGCCGAAGTAGCCCCCGTAGATCGCGACGAAGAACTGCGCGACCGACGCGAGCCCCCAGGACGTGCGTTCGCCCCCTGACGCGCCTGCTTCCCGTCGCGACCAGACGATCTGGAACAGGAACAGCAAGGTCGCGAAGAGCACGAGATACGGGGCGAGCCGCGCGAAGACCCTCTCGGGCGTGAGGAGAAGCAGCACCGAGCCCAGCGCGCCGCCGAGGAGACTGGGGATCAGGAGACGTGTCAGCCACTGCCGATGCGCTCCCACCTCGCGGCGATATCCCGCGAGACTCGAGATGGCGCCCGGCACGAGCGCGACCGTGGAGGTCGCATTCGCCTGGATCGCCGGAACGCCCGCGAGAAGGAGGGCGGGAAACGTCAGGATGGTGCCGCCCCCTGCCAGCGCGTTCATGATCCCGGCGGCGACCGCGGAGCCCAGGAGGAGTACGACCTGCGGCATCGTCATCGAGAAATGCCATCCCGGCCGGGGAGGCCGCTCCTCGTCACGAGGTAGACCGCGAACGTGCCGAGCCAGTGTCCCCCCTCGTAATGCGCGCCCGTGACCGCGGCGAGGCCGGAGGCCCTGTGTGCCCTGGCCGCCGAACGGAGAGCCCGGAGTCGCGAGTCCGAGCGCGGCAGGGAGGCCGCGATTCCCTCCAGCATCCACGCGCGCGAGAGGTTGAGGCCGTCCAGGTGGGCCAGCTTCCCGTCGGAAGGGTCCGTGACCGTGGCGGGGGGCAGCCACGCCGATCCCTCGCCGGGAACCGCCGGCAGAAATCCGCGCAGCCACGTCGCGAAGGCGGGAGGAGCGAGGATGCGTCGCATCAAGTCGGCCTCCGCGAGACAGGGCGAGAGGAAGTCCTGCCCGGACGGCTCGTATCCGATCGGACAGGCCCGATCCTTCGCGTAGAGGTCTCGCGTCCGCGCCGTGAGGAGAGTCTCCATGGGCTCGTCGTGGGCGACGCGCGCCCAATCGAGGACGAGCCCGAAAGCGAAGGCGGTCTGCGCGTGCTCGCCCTCCCGAATCGGGTAGGCCAGTTTCGGGAGCCACTCCGCAAGCCTGGAGGCGGCCGCTCGCTCGAGCGGTTCCAGCGTCCTGGCCCAGGCTTTGGCTTCCACGTCGTCCCAGCTTCGAAGCTCGGCACAGAGCCTGAGCAGCCACGCGAGCCCATAGGGCCGCTCGAAAGTCGCCCGCCCCTTTCCGGTGAGATACGCCACCTCACCAGACACCTTCTCCGGAGTGAACGAGGCGCGCAACGCGGACCGCGCGGAACGGGCGAAAGGACTCTCCGGAAATTGGCGGGCGAGCCGCGCGAGGAGCCAATGCCCGTGAACGGAAGAGTGCCAGTCGTAGCATCCGAAGAATACGGGCGTCAGCAGCCTGGGCGGTTTCGCGTCTTCGTCGCCTTCCATCGTGTGGGCGATCTTGTTCGGATACTCCTTTCCGACGCACGCGAGCGCGAGGCCGGCGAACCGGGCGGCAGCTTTTTCGTCGAACGCCTCCGGCGCGGCGGAGGAAAGAGACGACGCCGCGAGAAGAGCGGCCGCGAGAACTCGTCGCACGGACCGGATGCTAACCCGTGGGCAGGCCGCTATCCTGCGGCGTGCGTTTTCGGAACCCGCCGGGCAGCCCGCCCCAGATCGCAAGCCCGGCGGACTTCGTCCCGTTCTTCCTCCGCCGCGCGCTGGACCGGCCGCCGCCGGTGCCCGCGGGCCACGTCATCCCGCTCGCGGAGGCGAAGGCCATGCTCGCCGCAGCGGGTCCGGAGAGCCTGACGTGGCTGGGCCATGCGTGCTTCCTCATCCGAACGGGCGGCTTCAGCATCCTGACGGACCCGTTTCTGTCCGACTACGCGAGCCCCGTCGCCGGTCTCGGGCCTAAGCGCTACGTTCCCCCGGGGATTTCTCTCGAAGGCCTTCCGAAGATCGACGCGATCGTGATTTCCCACAATCACTACGATCACCTCGATGAAAGGTCCGTAAGAGAGATTTCCTCGAAAGGAAGAGGGAAGACGGCGGCTCTCGTCCCCGCAGGCCTCGGTTCTTTCTTCACGTCGCGGGGATACTCGGACGTTCGCGAGCTCGGATGGGGCGATCGCACCCTTCTCAGAAAATCTTCTTCTTCGTCCTCCTTTGCATCCTCCTTCCCGGTCGCGCTCTCCTGCCTGCCCTGCATCCACTTCTCCGGACGGACCCCTTTCGACCGCAATCGCTCGCTCTGGGCCTCGTGGTCGATCGTCTCGCCTTCTCTCAGCCTCTTTTTCGCCGGTGACACGGGCTACGGTCCGGTCTTCGCCGAGACCGGCCGTCAGTACGGGCCGTTCGACGTCGCGCTCGTGCCGATCGGCGCGTACCAGCCGCCGTCGATCATGCGGGCCGTTCACTGCGATCCCGAGGAGGCCGTTGCGCTCGGGCGCGACGTCCGCGCGTCCACGCTCGTCGCGATGCACTGGGGCACGATTGTCCTCACGGACGAGCCCCCCTTCGAACCGCCCGGCCGCTTCCGCGCAGCCGCGAATCGCGCGGGCTACCACGCTGACCGGACTTGGGTGATGAGCGTCGGGGAGACGCGCGCGACCCGTTCTTGATCGACGAACAACCCGCGGCCGCTGGCCGGCTTTTTGCTTGCAACTGTGACGTCCTGAGAGAACAAGCGTCTGACGGAATTCACCTAAAACTAGGTGGATCCTTCACCGGGACCCAGGGAGTTATAGAAATGAAGATCAAGGCGGCCGTTTTCCTGGCTTTCTCATGTGTCATTGCGCTTCTCTGCGTCCCCTCCGAGCTCGTGGCCCAGAACGTCTCGCTCGGGTCCGCCGCGCAATTCGCGGTCCTGGGTGCGACGCCGAACGTAACGAATACCGGCCCCACGATCGTCATCGGCGACGTCGGCGTATGGCCGGCGGCGTCGATCACGGGATTCCCCCCGGGGAATGCGATCGGAGCCCTTCACTTCGGCGACCCGGCCGCACAACAGGCCCAGGCCAGTCTCACCGTGGCTTACAACGACGCCGCGGGACGGGCCTGCCCCGTCCTCAATAACCTGACGGGCCTCGTGCTCGGTTCCGGAGGAACGGTCCCGACGCTCGGTCCGGGCGTGTACTGCTTCTCGTCGACGGCGCAGTTGACGGGAAACCTCATCCTGAACGGAGCAGGGGTCTACATCTTCCAGGTCGGAAGCGGTCTCACGACGGCGAGCGGCTCCTCGATCACTCTCACGAACGGTGCTTCGGCCTGCGGCGTGTGGTGGCAGGTCGGCAGCTCGGCAACGATCGGCACCACGACGGCGCTGGCGGGAAACGTTCTCGCGCTCGTGAGCGCTACGCTGAACACCGGCGCGAGCGTGAACGGGAGAGTTCTCGCACGAACCGGCACCGTGACGCTGGACAGCGATAACGTCACGGCGTGCAGCGGCGGCCCGTTTCCCGAGGTACCTTCTTTCGCTGCAGCCGTTCCCGCCCTTGCACCGTCTCGGCTCGCATTTCTTGGAATCGCCCTTGCGGTCGCCGCGTTCCTGGCGCTCAGAAGGAGTTTCTAGCCAGCCCGCGTTCCGAGAAAAGCGGCCACTTCCGCGATGGCCTCGCGCAGATTCTGTTCCTCCGTCCGCCCGGACGACACACGCGGCTTGAGCGAATGGTCGCCGTCAGCGAGGAAGAAGATCCGGATTTTCTTCGAAAGCCGATAGCGGGCGATTTCCTCGCGGGTCCCGAAAGCGTCTCGCTCGCCCTGCACGATCAGGGCGGACGTGGCGAGGCCTTCGAGGTGCGCGACGCGCAGCTTTTCCGGCTGTCCCGGGGGGTGGAACGGGTAGCCGAGGCAGACGAGGCCCGCGACGCCGGCCTCATCCGCGACCATGCTCGCGATGCGGCCGCCCATCGACTTCCCGCCGATGACGAGGGCACCCGGACCTTCCGCTTTCGAAAGCGTGCGGATCGCGTCGTGCCAGCTCTCGCGGAGCACCGGCTCGCGGTCGGGGGGCTTCTTCTTCCCCTTCTCGCGGCGCCCATGCATGTAGGGAAACTCGAAGCGCGCGACCCTGGTGCCCGCGGCGCCCACACCTCGGGCGATCGCGTTCATGAACGGCGAGTCCATGGCCGCTCCCGCGCCGTGCGCGAGAACGAGCGTGCGCGCGGCGCGCGCCGGACCATCGAAGAGAAACCGCTCCACCTACAATCCCTCCGTGCCGAACAAGTATCTCTCGTACGACGATCAGCGTGCCCCGAAGGTGCGCGCCATGTTCTCGCGCCTGGCCGCGCGCTACGACCTCGTGAACGACGTCATGAGCTTTGGGCTCCACCGGAAATGGAAGAAGGACACGATCCGGCTTGCGCTCGAAGGACGAACGGGTCCGGCCCGCATCCTCGACCTCTGCTGCGGCACGGGAGACCTCTCCTTCCTCGCGGAGGAGAAGGCGCCGCCGGGCTCGCGCGTCATCGGCGTCGACTTCACACTTCCCATGCTCGGGGTCGCGACGCGGCGCCGTCTCGAGACGCACAGCCGGAGCCGTTTCGCGCAGGGAGACGCCCTGTGCCTCCCGTTCCCGGACGGCGCCTTCGACGCCGTGACGGTGGGGTACGGCCTCCGGAACATCGCCGATCCGCTCGCCGCCCTTCGGGAAATGCGCCGTGTCCTCGCGCCTCGCGGGCGCGTCGTTGTCCTCGACTTCGGGAAGCCGGACAACTCTCTGGCCGGCGCCCTGTATCAGGCCTTTCTCCACACGGTCATGCCCGTCATGGGATGGCTATTTCACGGAGATCCCGAAACCTACCTCTACATTCCCGAGTCCCTGAAACGCTACCCCGCTCAACGGGGCGTGCGCGGGCTGATGCAGGAGGCCGGGCTCACGGGGGCGCGATACGAGAGCCGGCTCCTCGGCACGATGGGCCTCAACATCGGTGAGGCTCCCGCGGCCGCCCGCCCGCTATAATTCCGCGTGTCCAACTCGGAAAAGGGGATCGCGTCGACGCCTCGCGCTGCGGGGACGGCGATCGCCCAGACCCCCTTGCCGGTGGCGCGTTGGATTGCGATCGTCGTCGGCCTCTTCCTCGTCGTGATCGTGGCGCTCGTGGCGGTCGGCGCTTCCGGCTTGGACCTGCTCGCCGGACTGCAATCGTTCGTGAGTGCCGAGTCCCACTGGGCCAAGGGCCAGAAAGACGCGTCGCTCGCTCTTTCCCGATACCTCGACACCGGCGACGAATCCGACTACAGGCGGTTCGTGGGCCGGCTCGGCGTGACGCTCGGGGACCGGAAGGCGCGCCTGGCCCTGGAGCAGCCCCGGCCGGACCTCGCGGCCGCCCAGCAGGGCTTCCTCGAGGGGCGCAACGGCGGAGGCAACGTGGATGAGATGACCCGCCTCTACCTGCGGTTTCACGAGGTGTCGATCTTTTCCCGCGCGATCGAGGTCTGGGAGCGCGGGGATCTGCTCGTGGCCGAGATGCTGGAACTCGGGGCGCGGATCCATGAGCACCCGCGGCCGCTCCCACCCGAGGTACATGCGGGTTTCGCGAAGCAAATCGACCGGCTCAACGATCGCGCCACCATCATCGAGGACGCGTTCTCGGCGACGGTCCTTCAGGCGACCCGCTGGGTGCGCAGCCGGCTGGTCGCCGCCATCCTGGCGATGACCCTGCTCCTGGGCGCCCTCGCGGTCGCCGCATCGGCGCTGATCGCCCGCCTGCTGCGCCGCCGCGACGAAGCCCTCCGTTCCTCGGAGCAGAGGTTCCGGCTCCTCTTCGAACGGAATCTCGCCGGCCTCTTCCGGACCACCCTCGACGGCCGCATTCTCGACTGCAATTCCGCGTTCGCGCGGATCCTCGGTTATTCCCCGCGGGAAGACGTGTTGAAGGTCTCCGCTCTGGATCTCTACGCCGACCCTTCGGACCGCGAGTCATTTCTGGTCCGGCTGGCGCGCCAGCGGGTGCTCGTCAATTTCGAGCTCCGCCTGAAACGTCGCGACGGCACGACCGTGTGGGTCCTCGCGAACGAGAGCCTCCTCGAGCCCGAAGGGGGGGGCGAAGCGGTGATGGAGGGCAGCCTCATCGACATCACCGACCGCAAGCACGCCGAGCACCAGCGCTGGCACCAGGCGAACCACGACGCCCTCACGGACCTGCCGAATCGCGTTCTCTTCAACGACCGGCTCTCCCTCGCAATTCTCCACGCGCAGCGGCGCCGCCTGTCCCTCGCGGTCATGTTTCTCGATCTCGACCACTTCAAGCGCGTCAACGACACGCTCGGACACTCGGCGGGCGACGAGCTTCTCGTGAAGGTGGCGGACCGTCTCCGGTGTTGCATCCGCGCGGACGACACGGTCGCGCGCGTGGGCGGGGACGAGTTCCTGCTCCTCCTGAACGGGATCGGCCGCGAGGCCGACGCGGCGACGATGGCGCGGAAGATCCTACAGGTCGTCTCCGAGCCCTATCTGATCCAGAAACGCGAGCTCTTCGTCGAGGCGTCCATCGGCATCGGCCTCTACCCCGGCGACGGAGAGGACGCCGAGAAGCTCGTCGCCAACGTCGACACCGCGATGTACCGCGCGAAGGAGACGGGCCGCAACAGCTTCCAGTTCTTCACGCAGAAGATGCAGGAACAATCACAGGAGCGCGCGGTCATGGAGAGCGGGCTGAGGCGCGCCCTGCCCCGCGGCGAGTTCGTCCTCCACTACCAGCCGATCCTCCGCCTCGCGACCCGCGTGCCGATCGGCGTGGAGGCGCTCGTCCGCTGGCGCCACCCTGAAAAAGGGATCCTTTCGCCCCGCGAGTTCATCCCTCTCGCCGAGGACATCGGCCTCATCACACGCGTCGGCGAGTGGGTCCTTCGCCGTTCCTGCGAGCAGCTCGTGGCGTGGCACGCGCGCGGCGCCTCGAGCCTCCGCATGTCGGTAAACGTGTCGGCGCGCCAGTTTCATCAGAAGGATTTCGCGGCCTCCGTACGCCGCATCGTGGAGGAATCGGGGCTCGCTCCCGTCTTCCTCGAGCTCGAGATCACGGAATCGATCGCGATGCAGGACGTGATCCACACCGGCCGGATCCTCTCCGAGCTGAACGACCTCGGCGTCCACATCTCGATGGACGACTTCGGGACGGGTCATTCGTCGTTGAACTATCTGAAGCACTTCCCGATCCGCCGCCTGAAGATCGATCAGTCCTTCGTGGCCGGCATGGCCCATGACGAAAAGGACAAGGCGATCGTCGCCACGATCATCTCGATCGCCGGCAACCTCGGACTCGACGTCACCGCCGAGGGCGTCGAGACGGAGGAACAGGCGGCCCTTCTCATGGGGCTCGGGTGCGCAGACGTCCAGGGCTTCCTTTTCGGCCGGCCCGTCGCCGCCGAGGAGCTCGAGGTCACACTCGGCCTCGGCCCCCTGCCTCCGGGATTCGAGTCCGTGCGCCCCTCGAAACCCGCGACCTGATTCAGGGGAATCATCGCTCCGCCCGGTCATTCCGGGTTGAATGCAGGAGTCGACGGAGGATTCCCGATGCGCGTTTCGAAGTGGATGTCCCCGAAAGTCCTCACGCTTCAGCCGACCGATTCGATCTCGACCGCGATCCACCTCATGAAAGAGAAGCGGATCCGGCGGATTCCGATCGTCAACGGGGGCGGAAAGCTCGTCGGAATCGTGTCCGACCGCGACCTCAAAGACGTTTCCCCCTCCCGCGCCACGACGCTCGACATCTGGGAGCTCCACGCGGTCCTCGACAAGCTGAAGATCGCCGACATCATGACGAAGAAGCCCTTCACGGTCACGCCCGAGACCCCGATCGAGAAGGCGGCCGCCCTCATGCTCGAGAAGCGAGTCGAGGGCCTGCCGGTGCTCGACGCGAAGGGGACGCTCGTCGGGATCCTGACGGAAGGCGACGTCTTCCGTGCGCTCGTCGACATCACGGGCGCGGGGAAGAAACGCACGCGCGTCAATCTCGTGATCCCGGACCGCGCCGGAAGCATTCGCGAAGTTGCGGACGCCGTGCGCGCCCTGGGCGGAACGATCTTCTCGATTCTCACGTCCACGTTGAAGGTCCCGGCCGGGAAACGCGAGCTCGTGATGCGCGTCGAGGGCAGCTCGCCCGAGGCGCTCCGCACGGAGCTCTCGAAATCCTGGGCCGACGTGGCGGTCGAGACCGACTAGCCGCTCTACTTCCCGAGCTCCCCCGCCACCCGCGCCGCCGTCTCGACGCCCCGCGCCAGCACCGACCGGATGCGGCCGTCCTCGAGAGCGAGGATGCCCGCGATCGTGCAGCCGGCAGGCGTCGTGACGTCGTCCTTGAGCGCGGCCGGGTGCCGCCCGGTCGTCAGCACCATTTCGGCGGCTCCGAGCGTCATCTGGGCCACCAGGGTCGTCGCAACGCTGCGGGGCAGCCCTCGCATCACGCCGCCGTCCGCGAGCGCCTCGATGATGATGTAGACGAATGCCGGCCCGCTGGCAGACAGGCCGGTCACGGTGTCCATGTGCTTCTCTTCGAGTTCGAGGACGCGTCCCAGCGGAGCGAAGACCTCGGTCGCGAGTGCGATGTGCGCGTCGGTCGCGTGGCTGCCCTTCGAGAGCACGGTCATGCCCTTCCCGATCAAACAGGGGGTATTCGGCATCGCACGGAGGACCGGAGTCGCGTCCCCGAAGAGGCCCTCCAGGAAGCCCGTGCTGATGCCGGCGGCTATGGAGAGGACGAGGGGCCTCTTGCCGCCCCGGCCGAGGCTCTCGACCGCCTTCGCGATGTCCTTCGGCTTGACGCACAGGATGACGAGGTCGGCTCCCGCGGCCGCCTCCGCGTTGGCCGTCGTGCACGCCACGTGCAGCTCCGCCGCGACCTTTTCGGCGCTCGCCCGCGTCCGGGCGGTGGCCCGGACCTGCCTCGGCTTCACCAGACCCGACTTGAGGAGCCCCGAGGCGATCGTCCGCCCCATCGTCCCGGATCCGATGATCGCGATGCATTTGGTCGCCAGCATAATTTCCCCCTCAGGCGAGATTAGTTCATCCGAATCATCGCAAGGTTGCGGGGCAACGGGCCAAATATGCGCTGCTACGTACAAACGGCCTAACGGAGGTGGATGATGACGAAACCACGCCCCATGCAACTGGTGACGCTCGCGCTGCTGACCGCAGGCCTCGCCGCCTCGCCGCTGCTCGCCCAGGGCAAGACTTTCACCGTCGGCGTCCCTCTGCCCCTCACGGGCGCCGAGGCGAAGTTCGGCGAGATGGAAAAGCAGGCCTATGAGATGGCCGTCGAGGAGATCAACGCCAAGGGTGGAGTGAAGGGCGTCAAGCTCGTCCTCGACATCCAGGACTCGGGCGGCAAGCCCGAGACCGCCACCGCGATCGTCGAGAAGTTCATCGGGACCAACAAGTACCCGATCGTCGTCGGCGAGTACACGAGCCAGTGCTCGTATGCCGTCGCCGGCGTGGCGGAAAAGTACAAGGTTCCGTACCTCGTGGTCACCGGCGCGGCCGACAAGATCACCCAGCAGGGTTGGAAGTACATCTACCGACTGAACCCGCCCGCGAGCCTCTACAACATGGGCGTCTTCGGCTTCTTCGAGAAGGTCGCCAAACCCAAGACCATCGCGATCCTTTACGAGAACACTGATTTCGGCAACTCGACCTCGAAAGCGATGAAGGAATACTGCGACGCGCACGGCGTGAACGTCGTCCTCTCCGAGGGTTACCAGGCGGGCGGCGTCGACTTCAAGCCGATCCTGCAGAAGGTCAAGTCCCTCCGCCCCGACATCGTCTACATGGTCTCGTACCTCATGGACGCCTCGCTCCTCATGCGCCAGTCCAAGGAGCTCGACATCAACCCGCAGGCCTTCATCGGCGGCGGCGCCGGCCACACGCTTCCCGAGTTCCTCCAGAACGCGGCGGAGGCCTCCGAGTTCTGCATGTCCGCGACCCTCTGGACTCCGCAGGCGAAGTACCCCGGAGCCAAGGACTTCTTCGACAACTTCAAGAAGAAGTACGGCAAGGAACCCGACTATCACGGCGTCGAGGCTTACGCGGCCGCATACGTTCTCGCAGACGTTCTCAAGCGGACGAAAGCGAACACGCCCGAGGACCTGCGCGAGGCCCTCGCCGCGACGGACATGATGACGGCCTTCGGCCCGGTCAAGTTCAAGTCGTGGGACAAGTTCACGAACCAGAACAGCATGGAGACCCTCGTTCTGCAGGTCATCAAGGGCAAGTTCGAGACCATCTGGCCGCCCGAAGGCGCCTCGGCGAAGTACGTCTACCCCGTCCCGCGCTGGCGCGACCGCAAGTAACGAGGGGACGGGAACGAGCCCATGTCCCCCCAGGTCGCCGGACAGATCGAGCTTCTCGCGCAGGTCCTCATCTCGGGGATCCTGCTCGGGGGGCTCTACGCCCTGATCGGGCTCGGAATGTCTCTCATCATGGGCGTCATGAAGATCATCAACCTCGCCCACGGCGAACTGATGATGGTCGCGATGTACATCACGTACTGGATGTTCACGCTCGCGAAGGTGGACCCATACGTCTCGCTCCTCGTGGTCTGTCCGGTCATGTTCCTTCTCGGGGTCGCGATCCAGAAGTTCCTGATCACGCCGGTCATGAACGCGGATTCGGTGCTTCCCCAGAACCAGGTGCTCCTCACGGTGGGCATCGGCCTCGTTCTCTCGAACCTCGCGCTCCTGCTCTTCTCGGCGAACTACCGCTCGGTACCGGTCACGTACGCCTCGAAGACGATCTACTGGGACGTGAAGATGGGCGGGCAAACGGTCTCGCTCTCTTTCAACTACCCGTTCCTCGTCGCATTCGCCATCGCCGTCTTTCTCGGCGTGGCCCTCTTCCTCTTCCTCGGAATGACGGACACGGGCCGGATGATTCGCGCGACCGCCCAGGACAAACGGGCCGCGTCGCTCATGGGCATCAACACGAAACGGATCACCTACATCACGTTCGGACTCGGAGCAGCCCTCGTGGGCGCCGCTGGCGCGCTTCTCGACCCGGTCTACTACCTTTACCCGCAGATCGGCGGGCCGTTCACGAGCAAGGCCTTCGTGATCACGGTCCTCGGAGGCCTCGGCAACATCCCCGGGGCCGTCCTCGGCGGCCTCGTGCTGGGCCTGGCCGAGTCGCTCGGTTCCGTCTACATCTCTCTCGGCTACAAGGACGCGTTCGGCTTCATCATCTTCGTTCTCGTTCTCATCTTCCTGCCTAAGGGTCTCCTCGGGAAGGGACGGGCCTGAGCGTGGCGAAGAAGACGCTCCTGGCCGTCGCCTCCCTCGTGGGCCTCGCGGTCGTCCCACTCTTCGTCTCGAACACCTACGTCCTGCACATGCTCGTCATGGTCTTCCTGTGGGTCCTCCTCGGGCAGAGCTGGAACCTTCTCGGGGGCTTCACCGGCCAGGTGTCCTACGGTCACGCGGCGTTCTTCGGCGTGGGCGCTTACACCTCGGCGATCATGGTGAAATCGGGCCTCTCGGTCGCGGCGGCATGGTGGGGGCTCCTTCTCGGGGGAATCGCCGCGGCCCTCGTCGGCGCGGTCCTCGGGTGGATCTGCTTCCGTCTGCGCGGCCCGTACTTCTCCCTCTCGATCCTCGCCCTCTCCGAGGTTCTCAGGCTGATCGCTGTCAACTGGAAGCAGCTCACGAACGGCGCCGAAGGCATCCTTTACATCCCCGCGTTCAACTCGAAGGCCGCGTACTACTGGATCATCCTCGCGCTCGCGGCCATAAGCTTCC
>JBDTML010000349.1:0-15153 GCA_039934255.1 Acidobacteriota bacterium
CCGATGAACCCGGCGAGAAAGCCCATCACGAGGGCCAGCGGGAAAGCCGCCACGGCTTCCATCCTCTCACGGTCCGTTTGCGGCTCCCGTCGCCGGGGCGTAGAGTGAACGTGTGAGACGCCTGCTCATTTGCGCCGCCGCGGTTCCTCTTCTCGTTCTGGCGGGCAACCCCGCGCGCGCCCAGGAGCGCCTCGAATTCGAGCCGAAGGTGGGAGCCGTGGGCGGGCGGGTCGTCATCAAGGCGGGCGTGCCCCCGGGCGCGCGGCTCTTGATCGGCGGCAAGCCGGTCGGCGTCATCAAGGAAGCCGACGGGGTGTCGGCTTTCGTCGTGCCGCCCGGCCTTCCGAGCAGCGCGTTCCTCGAAATCGTGAGCGGAAGCAGGACGATCTCGAAGAGCGCTGTGCCCTTCATCGTTTCCGGCGCGTCGCTCGTGGCGCCGACAAAACTCATCGGCCTCAAGGAGGCGATCGACGTCTTCGGCTATTCCGACCCGCGCCCCGTGGGCGGAGAAAAGCCCGAACCCAAGGCGCGACCCATCCTGAAGCTGGACGACGACGAAATTCTCACGATCGGCGAACCCTCGCCCTACCGGCTCGGGCCCGCGGTCGAGTTCGGCGACCTGGCGACCGCAGGCCACTCTCCGATGTCAGGCACGGGCCTCCTCATCACGGCGCGGCCGCCCAGGAAGAAGACGCCCGCTCCTCTCCCTCCTCCTCCGCCTGTGGACTGAGCGCGCCGCTTTCGCTCGCGGCCTCGTTTACGCCAAGGGCCTCCCGGAGCACTCTTCCCACCGATTCCGGTTCCAGCAGAAATCCGTCGTGGCCGTGCGACGAGCGGACTTCCGCGTACGACGCGCCGGCCTCTTCGACCCAGCCCCTGACGACGTCGTCGGGGTAGAGGCCGTCGCCCGGGATGCCGACGCCCGTCACGCGGGCCGCGACGGGACCCAGGGCCGCCGATGTGCCGCCGCGGCCGCGGCCCACGTCGTGAGCGTCCATCGCGCCGAGGAGCGTCCGGTAGCTCTTCGCGTCGAAGCGCGCCACGAGCTTGGCGCCGTGGCGCGACAGGTACGACTGGACTGCGAACGGCTCGTCCGGCCCGCCCTGCCGGCCGAAGCGGTCTTCGAATTCCTCCGGCGTGCGGTACGTGAGCATCCCGATCATCCGCGCGACCGCGAGTCCGGCCTCCGCCCCGCCCGCGTCGAGCGCGCGGCGCTGGACGTGGTTCCAGCCGATCGCCCAGGCCGTGTGCGCGGCGGGCGCCGCGAAGACCACAGCGGCGCGTGCGCGGTCCGGGAAGGAAGCCACGAACTCGAGAGCAACCATTCCCCCGAGGGATCCGCCCGTTACGAGAGCAACGGAGGAGACGCCGAGAGATTCCATGAGTGAAGAGACGAGATGCGCCTGGTCGCGCGTGGTGATCGTGGGCCGCGCTCTCTTGAATTCGGTGCCGTAGCACGAGCCCAAAAGGTTCGGGCAGAGGACCGCCCACTTGTTCGTGTCGATCGCCTTGCCCTGCCCGATGACCGAGCCCTTCCACCCGCCGAGCGTCTCGGGAGACCCCGTCAGCGAGTGGAAAACGAGAACGATGTTGTCCCGCGCCTCGTTGATCGTGCCCTCGAGGACGTACGTCTGCCGCACCTGGCGCAGAACTTCGCCGGACTCGAGCGTGAAGCGGGCGGTCGTGTGAAAGCGCGAGGCGCCGGAGGCCGTCACGTTCGCACCGCCTGACGAAGAGCCTGGTCGATGTCCTGGGTCAGGTCGCGCGCGTCTTCGATTCCGACCGAGAGACGGATGAGATCCGGCGTCACGCCGGCGGTCGTCCGGTCCTCGGGCGCCATCTGCTCGTGCGTCGTGGACCACGGGTGAATCACGAGACTCTTGGCGTCGCCCACGTTCGCGACGAGGGAGAAGAGCTTCAGGTTCGCGATCACCTTCTTCGCCTCTTCTTCGCCGCCCTTCACGCCGAAGGTCAGGACGCCGCCGTAGCCCCCCTGCAGATACCGCGTCGCGGGCTCGTGCGCCGGGTGCGACGGCAGGCCGGGGTACCGGACCCACGAGACGGCGGGATGAGCCTCGAGAAAGCGCGCGACCGTGAGCGCGTTCTCGCTGTGGCGCTGGATGCGGAGGTGGAGCGATTCGAGGCCTTGGAGGAACAGGAAGGAGTTGAAGGGCGACAGCGACGCGCCGATGTCGCGCAGGAGGACGACGCGGAGGCGGATCGCGAAGGCCGCCGCGCCGAACGCGTCCGCGAACGAGAGACCGTGGTACGCAGGTTCGGGATCCTTGTAGAAGGCCTTGAAGCGGGGATTCGATCCCCAGTCGAACGTCCCGCCGTCCACGACCGCGCCGCCGATCGCCGTCCCGTGGCCCCCGATCCACTTCGTGGCCGAGTGGAGGACGATGTCCGCCCCGTGCTCGATGGGACGGCAAAGGAGCGGTGTCGCGAACGTGTTGTCGACGACGAGAGGGACCCCCGCATCGTGGGCGACCTTGGCGAGAGCCTCGAAGTCGGGCACGTCGAGCTTGGGATTGCCGATCGTTTCGACGTAAACGGCACGCGTGGTGTCGTCGATGGCGGCGGCCACCTTCCGCGGGTCGTTCGCGTCGACGAACTTCGTCCGGATGCCGAGGCGGGGCAGCGTGTGCTGAAAGAGCGTGAACGTGCCTCCGTAGAGCGCCGAGGACGAGACGAGCGAATCGCCGGCCTGTGCGAGATTCAGGATCGCGAGTGTCTGGGCCGCCTGGCCGGAGGCCGTCGCGACCGCCGCGACGCCCCCTTCGAGCGCCGCGAGGCGGCGCTCGAAGACGTCGTTCGTGGGGTTCATGAGGCGCGTGTAGATGTTTCCGAATTCGCGCAGGCCGAAGAGGTTCGCGGCGTGCTCGGGCCCGTTGAACACGTAGGACGTCGTCGCGTAGATCGGCACGGCCCGCGCGTTCGTGGCCGGGTCGGCGGTCTCCTGCGCGGCGTGCACGGCGAGGGTCCCGTGGCGGTAGCGGGGTTTCGGCTCGGTGGTGGTCGACATTGGTCGCTCCTTTTCGTTCGTCTCAGAATTTCGGACACAAAAAAAACCGGCCCTCTCGCGTGAGAGGGCCGGTTGGGGAATCCGATGAGCCTGTGCTCCCGGTTCGCCTGGTTTCGCGGGATCTAGGTCGGTTCAGACCTCGCGAAGCCGCCGTCCGTCTCCCGCATGGGAGCGCCGGACATCGAACACATGCACATGCAAATTCGAACCGCGGCGGGATCCGCGACGAAGACGACGGGGGAGGGGCGGTTCGACATGTTCGGGCGACCTTAGAGACGTCGGGTCATTTGGTCAAGAGAATAAAAAAGCGGAAAGTGCGTTTCAGTAGCGCCCGCGGCCGTAGCCGCCGCCGCCCCCGCCGCCGTAACCACCGCGGCCGCCGCCGCCGCCGCCGCCGCCCGTGCGGGGCTCCTGCGGGCGCGCCTCGTTGACGCGGAGGGCGCGGCCCTCGAGCTCCTGGCCGTTCAGGGCGCCCATGGCCTTCTGTCCGTCGGCATCGGACATCTCGACGAAGCCGAATCCCTTCGACTGGCCGGTGTCGCGGTCCGAGATGACGCGGGCCGACTCGACGGCACCGTACGCCTCGAACATGGAACGGAGCGTGTTGTCGTTGACGGAATAGGACAGGTTTCCGACGTAAAGCTTCATGGAATGAGAATCCTTCGCAACGGATGCGGTCTGGTAGGGCCTCTCGCGTCGATCAGGCGGGAAGCGGGTTCGGGAGATGGTGAGAACGAAACATGGCGCAATCGGCTGGACGAAAAGAATTGCATCACGCCCGGGAAGTTAAAGTCAATTCGAAATCGGAACGTTTACGCAAGGCGTAGGCTATCGGGATGCCGCATCTGGAGTTTCCCCTCGACCTTCCCGGCGTAACGCGCAAAGCCCTCTGGGAGTTTCACCGCGACCCCGCGGCGCTCGAGCGGCTCACGCCGCCCGAAAAGAAGATCCGGATCGTCGAGCGGCCGAAGGAAATGTATGCCGGTGCCCGCGTCGTCCTCTCGGTCCGGCAGTTCGGCCTCTGGCTGACGTGGATCTCTCTCATAGAGACCTGGGAGCCCGAGACGCGCTTCGTGGACGTGCAGGAGAAGGGGCCCTTCGCGTCGTGGCGGCACGAGCACCTCTTCTTCGAAGACCGGCTCCTCGACCGGGTGACTTACGAGGTGCCTCTCGCGATGGTCGGCGGGAGGCTTGCCGACCGCGCACTCGTGAGGCCGGACATCGAACGCATGTTCGAGTATCGACACCGCGTCACGGCTGCCGCCCTCCTTCCCGTGGCGTGAACGGATGGTTCCCGGGAACTTCCGGCCGCCCACGAGGTCGAACACCGTGGAGACCATGCGATGCCGGCCCGGATTCTCGCCTTCGACGCCTCTCGAGGCGAGGAACCGCGTGTGAGAATGGCGCCCGTGAAGACCGCGGCGGTCCCGGCTCAACGCCATCCGGTCGAGCGCGACTGGCCCGGGGACGAGATCGCCCTCAGCCGTTTTCTCGCGGGGGACGTCCTCGGGTTCGAGCAGATCGTCCGCTATTACTCCACGATGGTCTTCTCGCTCGCGGCGCGCCTCGTCGGCCCCGCGGACGCGGAAGACGTCGTGCAGGAGACGTTCCTGCGCGCCTATCACGGGCTCGGAAAATTCCGCGGCGACTCGAGCCTCAAGACGTGGCTTTACGCGATCGCCCTGAATCGCGCGCGTGCCCGCATGGGAACGCTCGGACGCCTCCGCGCCGTGTTCACCCAGGGCCGTTCCCGGGAGGACGACCCCTTCGCGAGCCTCGACGACGCGACCGACCCCGCCGCCAGCCCCGAGGAGAACGCCGTCCTCAAGGAGCGCCGGGTGCGCCTTCGCGCGGCGATCCGCGCGCTGCCCGAGGAATTTCGCGCGGCTGTGCTCCTGCGCGACCTCGAGGGGCTTTCGTACGAAGAAGTCGCCGACGTGCTCGCGGTTCCGATCGGAACCGTGCGCAGCCGTCTCGCGCGCGGCCGCGCGCTTCTCAAGGAGAAACTCTCGTGAGCGCCCGTCCGTCCATCCCCCGCCTCGAAGGCGAGGAGCTCGACCTCCTCATTTCCCGCTCGCTCGACGGCGACCTTTCGCCGGAGGAGTCGCGCGATCTCGAAACCGTTCTCGCGAATGACGCCGCGGCGCGCGCGCGAATGGAGGCGCTGGCGGGGCTCGTTGCCGAGGCCCGCGCGCTGCCGGCGCCCGCGCCGCCCTTCGCTCTCTCCACGCGCGTGAACTCCAACGTGTCCGAGAAGGCCGCGCGGGGCGGGTCGATCTTCCATCGGTTCGGCTTCTATCCTCCCCCCGGGATGGCGATCGGCGCGATGGTGGTTATGGGGGTCGTTGCCGTCGCCATCACCGTGATGAACCCGCCGCGGCCGGTCGCCTCGATCCTCGCGGAAAGGAACGACGGCCCGGTCGACGTGTTCTTCCAGGAGAGTGCGCGCGCGCCCGGCGCAGCCAGGACAGAGGCGAGAAAGGCGAAGGACGCGACTACGGAGGCCGGAAAAGCCGGCGCGAAACAGGTCGCGTCGGCTCCCAGCGAGTCCGCGGCCTCGGCCGTCACAGCGGTGGACGATGTCGTCGCGAGAGTCGACTCGAAGGAGAAGGCGCGGGAGGAAGGGATGGCCTCGCGCCTCGCCGAGAAGAAGGACGCGTCCGTCCCCTCGGTCTCGCCGCCGGCGGCCCCGAACGAGATCGCTCTCGATGAGAAGCAGAACAAGCTCGCGAAGCGCGAAGCGGAGGCGGACGCGGACACCGGCGCGCGGCGGATCCGCCAGGCCTCCGCGGACTCGCCCGCGCTTTCGGCCGCGGCGCCGCAGGCGGCGGGAGCGATCGCTCCGGCTGCGCCGGCTCCCGCGAGTCCTCCGGCTCGGGCCTTGAAATCGGTGGAACCGCGCAGCTGGTCGGTCGTCGTGCGCGGCGAAGGCGCCCGGCGCTGGATGCTGCGCCGCGCTCCCGAGGGCCGGCCCGCAACGGCGGCTCCGGCCTCGTCGTTCCGCGTCACACTGAGCCCGGAGGGCCGCGTGACGGCGGTTCGCCCGCTCGACGCGCGCGCCGTCCATCCCGCGCTTCTCGAGTTCGTCCGGGGGCTCGTCTTCGCCCCCGTCGGAAGCGCCCTCGGAGGCGCGACGGCCGGCATTGCCGAAGGATTCGCCCGCGACCGCGAGCAGAAGCCGAAGGACGAGCGCTCGGAAACGCTGGCGGACAAGAACGCGGACAGGCCCGCCGAGAATCCGGCCGAGATCGAGGTCGAGGTCTCCACGCACTGAGACATCGGCCGCGCCAGCGGCGACGGCTCCTCCATTTGACGCGGGTTCCGGCCCCCCCTACACTCCCGTTCCCTTCGGAAGCGAGCCGAAGTAGCTCAGTTGGTAGAGCAACTGATTCGTAATCAGTAGGTCCCCGGTTCAAGTCCGGGCTTCGGCTCCAGTTTTCCCTACCGGTGGTAGAAGGGCTCATGCTGCTTCTCAATCCCAGACGCCCCCTCCCGCTGACGCTCGACCCCGAATCCCGGACTCTCGTCGAGAAGACGATCGCGTTCTTCGAAGCGAAGGGGAAGGCGGCGCTCAAGAGGGACGACCTCGCGCGGACGTGGTACGCGGACTTTCTCGCCTTCGTGAAGAAGGAGAAGCTGTTCGCGACGTTCCTCACGCCTGCGCCCTGGGGCGCGGGAACCCGCTGGGACACGTACCGCAACGCCGCGCTCAACGAGGTCCTCGCGTTCTACGGCCTGCCGTACTGGTACACGTGGCAGGTCACGATCCTGGGCCTCGGTCCGTTCTGGATGAGCGGGAGCGAGGACATGAAGCGGGAGGCCGCGCGCCTCCTCGCCGAGGGCGGGATCTTCGGCTTCGGCCTCTCGGAAAAGGAGCACGGCGCGGACATCTACGCGACCGCCATGGAGCTCGTGCCCGACGGCGCGGGCGCGTACCGCGCGAGCGGGGACAAGTACTACATCGGGAACGGGAACGAGGCGGCGCGGCTCTCGGTGTTCGGGAAGATCGCGGGGACGGACACATACGTCTTCTTCGCCGTCGACCCGCGTCGCTCCGGGTATACGCTCGTGAGGAACGTCGTCGCGAGCCAGTCCTACGTCGCGGAGTTCACGCTGCGCGACTACCGCGTCGCGGCCGAGGAGGTCCTCCTCGAAGGCCCCGCCGCGTGGGACGCGGCGCTGAACACCGTGAACGTCGGGAAGTACAACCTCGGCTGGGGCTCGATCGGCATCGCGACGCACGCGTTTTACGAGGCGATCCGCCACGCGGCGAACCGGCGGCTCTATGGCATGGCCGTCACGGACTTCCCGCACGTGAAGCGCATGTTCACGGACGCGTACGCGCGCCTCGTCGCGATGAAGCTCTTCGCGCTCCGAGCCTCCGACTACTTCCGGTCGGCCTCGCGCGAGGACCGGCGCTACCTGCTCTTCAACCCGGTCGTGAAGATGAAGGTCACGACCGAGGGCGAGAAGGTGATCGACCTCCTCTGGGACGTCATCGCGGCGAAGGGCTTCGAGAAAAACACGTATTTCGAGATGGCCGCCCGCGACATTCGGGCGCTCCCGAAGCTCGAGGGCACGGTCCACGTCAACATCGCCCTCATCGTCAAGTTCATGAAGAACTACTTCTTCGCGGCGGCGCCGTACCCGGATATTCCCAGGAGGGACGACCCGGGAGACGACGCGTTCCTGTGGGACCAGGGGCCCGCGAAGGGCCTCGGAAAGATCCGCTTCCAGGATTGCGCCCCCGTGTTCGCCGCGCGGAACGAGCCAAACGTGGCCGTGTTCCGCGAGCAGACCGCCCTCTTCCGCGAGATGCTGATGCGCGCGACTCCGACCGAGGAGCAGGCGAAGGACGTCGACTTCAGCCTCGCCCTCGGCGAGCTCTTCACGCTCGTCGTGTACGGGCAGCTCGTCCTCGAGAACGCGAAGCTCCTCGGAGACGAAGCGGCCGACGCGGATCTCGTGGACCAGATCTTCGACGTCTTCGTGCGCGACTTCTCCCGCCACGCGGTGGATCTCCATTCGAAGCCCGCCACGACGGAAGCCCAGATGGAGTACGCATTGAAGCTCGTCCGGAGGCCCGTCCACGACGCCGCACGGTACGGGCGGGTTTGGGCGACGGTCCACGCGCTGAAGGACGCTTACGAGATGAACCCGTAAGCCGAGGCGGTCGCACGAAGCCGGATTTCCTATACTTCGCGCTTCCATGAGCCTCACGGTCGGGACTCGCGTCGGGGTCTACGAGGTGACCGGCCCGCTCGGGGCCGGGGGAATGGGTGAGGTCTATCGCGCGCACGACACCAAGCTCAAGCGTGACGTAGCCCTGAAGATCCTGCCGGAGGCGTTCGCGCGCGATCCCGACCGGCTCGCGCGCTTCGAGCGCGAAGCGCGCGTTCTCGCCTCGCTCAATCATCCGAACATCGCGCAGATCTTCGGGCTCGAGGATTCCGGCGACCTGCGTGCGCTCGCCATGGAGCTCGTGCCCGGTCGGACGCTCGACGAGGTCATCCGCGGTGGCCTGCCTCTCGAGGAGGCGATTGCGATCGCGAGGCAGATCGCCGACGCCCTCGAGGCCGCGCACGAGGCAGGCATCGTTCACCGGGACCTGAAGCCCGCCAACGTGAAGGTGCGTGACGACGGCGTGGTGAAGGTCCTCGACTTCGGTCTCGCGAAGGCGGCGGCGGGGGCCGAATCGGGGAGCGATCCGCCGCGGGGCCCGGTCTCAGGCGATGCCCGGACCATGACCTCGCCTGTGATGACACAGGCGGGCAGCATCTTCGGGACGGCGGCGTACATGTCGCCGGAGCAGGCTCGCGGCCGCGCCGTGGACAAGCGTTCGGACATCTGGGCGTTCGGCGTGGTCCTCTACGAGATGCTCACGGGACGCAAGCTGTTTGCCGGAGAGTCGGTCTCCGACACGATTGCCGCCGTCCTCACGCGCGAGCCCGACTTCGAAAAGTTGCCGGCCGCCGTGCCGGCGCACGTGCGCGCGCTGCTCGGCCGATGCCTCGAGCGCGATCCGAAGCGCAGGCTGCGCGACATCGGCGAGGCGCGGCATCAACTGGGAGAGGCTGTTCCGTCCGCGAGCCTCGCCGGAGTCTCGGCGAGGCCAGCGCCTTCGTCCGCCCCGGTCCACCCGCCGCGCGGGCGCAGGCTGGTGTGGCTGGCCGCCGCCGTCGGCATCGCGCTCGCGGCGACGGCCGCCTTTCTCTGGCAGAGGCGACAGCCGCCTCCCGTGCAGCAGGTGCCCGCTGCCTCGCAGGCGCCCGTTCAATCGATCGCGGTCCTCCCGTTTGTCAACCAGAGCGGGAGCCCGGATGACGAGTACTTCTCGGACGGGATGACCGACGAGCTGGCCAGCGCCCTCATGAAGGTGCCCGGCCTCCGCGTGGCGGCCCGCAGTTCGGCATTCACCTTCAAGGGAAAGGGCGCGGACGCGCGGGACGTCGGCGCGAAGCTCCACGTGGCATCGGTGCTCGAAGGGACGGTGCGCCGCGCCGGGTCGAAACTGAGAGTGACCGGGCAGCTCGTGAACACGACCGATGGACTGGCGATCTGGTCGGAGCGATACGAGCGGGAGGCGAAGGACGTCTTCAAGGTCCAGGACGACATCACCGGGGCCATCGTCGCAGCGCTCCGGCTCACGCTGAGCGCGAGTGCGCCCGCCGCCGGGCGCGCGGGGAATGCCGAGGCGCACGACCTCTACCTGCGCGGCCGGTTCTTGATGTTCAAGCAGACGGAGGAAGGCCTGCGGAAAGGCCTGGACTACTTCGCGCAAGCGCTCGCGAAGGACCCGAACTACGCGCCCGCATACGCCGGCACCTCGTTCGCCTGGGCCTGGCTCGCCGACCTGGTTCTGCCTCCCCGGGAGGCGGAGCCGAAGGCGAAGGCCGCAGCCCTCAAGGCGCTGGAGCTGGACAGCTCGAATGCCGAAGCCCGCAGTATGCTGGCCGTCATCCTGTTTTTCTACGATTGGGACCCTGCGGCCTCGGAGGAGGAGTTCCGTCGTGCGCTTCAGGTGAACCCGAACTCGATGGATGCCCACAACCTTTACGCGTCGACCCTCTGCGCGTCGAAGCGATGGGACGATGGCCTCGTCGAGGCGGAGCGCGCCATCGCCCTGGATCCCCTGTCCCCGTACCCGAGCTGGACGCGCGAGGCGTGCCTTTGCCTGGCCCGCCGCTACGATGAGGTCCTCGCGCAGCACAAGAAGACGGAAGAGCTCGATCCCAATTTCTTTTCTTTGGACTCGTGGGCCGGCGTGGCGTATCGGGAGAAGAAGATGTACGCCGAGGCGGCGGCGGAATATGAGCATGTCCGTCAGGTCAACGGAGGTCCCGTCGCCGGGCTAGCGGTCACGTACGCGCAGATGGGGAGAACTGCGGAAGCCCGGATGATCCTCCAGGAATTCCTGGCGCTGGCTCGGCGGCGATACGTATCGCCCGATCAGGTGGCGATGATCTACGCGAGCCTCGGCGAGAAGGAGAAGGCCTTCGTTTGGCTGGACAAGGCGTATGAAGCCCGATCGGGTATGGGCACCGTATTGGTCTCCGCCGCCTACGACCCGCTCCGCGCCGACCCGCGGTTCACCGCGTTGATGAGGAAGATGGGGCTGGAGAAGTAGGCACCCGTCGTCTCCTGAAACCAATCGTGTCGAACTACACGATCACCGACGGCCGGGAGCGATTATCGAAGTGCCATTCTCGCGGCGAGAGATGCAGCGGCCGCGAGCGTTCGCGTGTAACCGCTCAGCGGTTTGGCGGGGTCAAAGACAGACGTGCGCACGTCGGGCGCGATGCCTCGAGCGTCGTAGTTCTCTCCGTCCGCCGACATCACGACTTCGTTGGGCAAGCCCAGGACCCCGCCGTTTGGCAGCGACTTCATCTGAATGTCTGACAGTGCGCCGGGACTCGTGTCGCCGAAAAGCGTCACATAAGGCAGCCCTTTGAGAATGAGCGGCAATTCTTCCCCGGAACTTACGCTGTTGTTGCTCATGAGAATCACGACCGGCCCGGTAAACCGAGTCGAGACGGATGGCTCAATGCGCATCGTGAAGACGTCTTCGGACAATCCGCCATTCGCTCGAGCGCGTTTCGTCCATGCGACCTTCGGTTCGCGGATGATCCGCCGGGCGATCGCGGCCGGGATGAACCCTGCGCCTCCTGTATTTGTGCTGACGTCGATCACGAGAGCCCTCGCGTCCTTGAAATCGCCGAAGGCCTCGTCCAGCTTCGCCTCGAGGGCGGGCAACATATCGTCCCGTTTCATGCCGGTGAAGAGGCCAACGAACGCCGACGCCCGCAGATAGGCAACATTCGGGTCGAGCATCCCCCATGTCAGTTTGTCGTTGAAGGCGGTCTTGAAGCGGCCACCCAGCACCTCGTATCGAATCAGCGCTTCGATTCCCTCCTCGATGCGGTGCGACGCTCGATGATAAAAGGAGTCCTCGTGGCCTGGTTGGGCGACCGCGACTACGCGCGCGATGCCATGAAGATCACGAGCGCTGAGGAGAACGGCCCCAACACCCTGCTTCCGGTTGCTCACGAACACGTGAGGATCGTTGATCATCGCGACGATCTCGCCGAGAGTCGCATACAGCTCGGATTCGGTCGTCGTGGTCGTGACTCTCGGCCGGTATCTGGTCCGCACCGCATGCCAGTCGATGCCACGAGCCTTGAAACCGGCGTAGTTCTCGTCCAGATAGCTCCAGAACGCGTCGAAGGTCTCGAGAGCGTCGGGTGGTTGCCGTTTTACCGTGCACGCTTCCGGGAGGGTGTCCATCTTAAGGAGCGAGTACCGGTAGGAGCTGCCTTCGACCACCATTTTTTCAGCGGACGGGTACGTCACAGAAGGGAAGTACGGCTCTGTCGGGTTGATGACTCCGTGCTCCCTTTCGACGCACGTCGCCCGGGTCACGTCGTAGAACGTGTACTGACCGTCGCCGACGACCAGCACCTCCGCGTAGCCGACGGATTTCCAGATGCCCGAGCGCATGGGCTCGGCGCGGGCGGTCACGCCGACAGACAGAAGAAGCACGGCATGAGTCATCAGCTTTTTCATCTCCCTTAACGTACGAGGTGGATGGCGAGGCGTCTTGGATCGGCGGAGCGTGGTTGGACGAAGATTGCATCAGGCCGACGTCGGGACCAAAAACAAGGTGTTAGGCTTTGAATGTGAGTGGCGCCATGGATTCGAGCCGTCTCGCAGGGGCCTTTCGGATCGGGGAATTCGCCTTCACGCGGGTGGCGCCGGGGAGTAGGCGCCAGCTCTCTGACCCCACTCGGGGTCTTCCGTACATGGAGCTCGTCATTCGGGGTCATTTCTCGGAGTTCGTCCAACGGCGGGAAATCCAACTGCGGCCGGGTTCGGCGTTGTTCCGGCCGGCCGCCTCAGGCCGCCCGGCCCGGTACCCGACGGGTGCGGAACTATTGTTCATCGTTGTGCCGCCGACGCGCGCGCTCGCGCGCGTTGTCGTCGAGCGGACGGCCCGGGCGTGGGCGCTGAATTTGTTACGGGAAGTGCAGGTGCGAGACGTCGGCTGGGAATCGATCGTGGAAGGGCTGGCGATCGAGGGGCTCGGCCATATGGCCCGTCAGGAGTCTCTCTCTCGTGCGCGACCTGCGTGGCTCGATGATGCAGTCGATCTCGCGATCGATCAGCGCCCTCTCGCCGAAATCGGTGTCCGTCTCGGCCTTCATTCGAGCCACGTCGCTCGCGTGTTCCGCCGTCATGAAGGAGTTTCCGCCGGAGAATATGCGCGACGATGCCGTCTCGAACTTGCAGCCCTCTCGCTCCGAACGACGGATGAGGCCCTCGCCTCGCTTGCAGAACGAGCAGGCTTCTTCGATCAAAGCCACTTTACCAATGCATTCAAGCAGGTCTTCCACGTGACGCCGGCGGAATACCGCCGCTCGATGACGACTCGTGCCCCATCTTAGGTTCTCGCTTCGACTCGAACTTCTGCAAGCAGGGCCCACGCAGTGCGTTAAGCAGGACTCAGCTAAGAGGCGTAGCTCCTGAGAACGATGATGTCGAACTTCTGCCTGGCCCGATCGGGAGAAGAAGATGTACGCCGAGGCGGCGGCGGAATATGAGCATGTCCGGCAGGTCAACAGAGGTCCCGTCGCCGGGCTAGCGGTTCACCGCGTTGCTGAAAAAGATGGGGCTGGAGAAGTAGGCGCCTCTCCCTCAGAGGCCGAGGTGCCGCGCGACTTCTTCCGGGCTCGCCATGAGGGCGCCCGCCTGCCGCTTATTGACGCTTCCATCGGGACCGGTCACGAGGAAGTGGGGCACGCCTCGGATGTTCATCTTCTTCGCCCAAGCGCCCGACGTGTCGACGAGAACCTCGCGTCCGATGCTTCTCGCCATCTCCGCGCAATTCGGCATTGAGTCCATGCCGACGACGAAGGTCGTCTCGATGCCGCGATCCTTGACGAGATCCGCGAGCGCGCGGTCGCCGGGGAGCGACTGCTTGCAGGGCCCGCACCAGGGGGCGACATAGACGATGAGGCAGCCCTTCGCGCCCGCGCACTTCCCGGCGGGCGCATCGCCGGCCGGAGTTCCGTCGGCGGCGAGCCTTGGTAGCGTGGCGACCGAGAGCCGGGAGGGGGCGCGCAGGAAAAGCCAGGCTCCGGCCGCCAAGGCGACGAGGACGAAGAGCACGGTCCGACCCGACGGACCAACCGGGGGGGCGGGCCGTCCCGCGTCGAAGCGGGACGGCGGTGCGGGGTGGAGGCCTGATGCGCCGCGCGGCACGCCCGGCGGAGGCGTCTGGATTCCCATATCGGAAGGAAGATACGCCTAATGAACGAATGAAGCATCCCGGTCAGGAATACACGCGGCGGGGTTTCTGGTTCGACAACTCTTACATCTTCATGCCGCCGTGGCTCATGCCGTGATCCATACCCACGCCGGAAGCCGTAGAGATCCCGGTCGACATCCTCCAGCCGCGCATACACGAAGTTCGAACGCGCGAATTTCCAGGTCCCTTCCAGCGTGTTTCCCCATTCCGCGCCGTCGGCCGTCTGGTTGTGACCGAGAATGGCGGTCACCGCGAGATAGCCCTCGTCGAAGGCACGCTGGTTCATGGCACCCAGGCCGGTGCCCACCATGATCGCCATCGGCGTGGCGAGACCCAGCGCGTCCGGGCAGGCGATGACAAAGACGGTGATGGTCAGCGTCAACGCGAACAGCAGCGGCTGTCCAATCCACCAGAACCAGACGGCGAAGGTCACAAGCCCCACACCGATCGCGGCGAGAACCAGCCACTGCGCGGCTTTATCCGCCAGGAGTTGCGCTGGCGCCTTCGAGTTCTGCGCCTCCTGCACGAGCTTCACGATTTGCGCCAACGCCGTGTCGGCTCCGACCTTGGTTGCCTTGTAGCGAAAGCTGCCGCTCGTGTTGATCGTCGCGCCGATCACCGTGGCGCCCGGACCCTTTTGGACCGGCATCGACTCGCCGGTCAACATGGACTCGTCGACGAGGGATTCCCCCGTCTCCACCGTTCCGTCGACCGGGATTTTGTTGCCAGGCCTGATCACGACGACGTCGCCGACGATCACTTCGGCGGTCGATACCTCGACCTCGGCACCATTGCGGACAACGGAGGCCTTCGCCGGAGTCAGGTCCATCAGCGCCCGAATAGCTGACGATGCTCCAGCGCGGGCGCGCATTTCCAGCCAGTGGCCGAGCAAGATGAAAACCAGTAGCACAGCAGACGCTTCGAAAAACTGGTCGCTCTTGAAGAGGAACGTGGCACCGACGCTGAAGAGGTAGCCCGTGCCGACACTCAGGACGATGAGCACCGCCATGCTCAGGGTGCGTGTCTTAAGCGCGCGCCAGGCAGCGACGCAGAACGGCCAGACCGGATAAAGGATGGCGGCGCTCGCAAGGAAAAACAGCCACAGGTTGAGGGTCAGGCCGAAGGGTGGAGCAGGCGCCGGGAAGAGCTTTCCCATCGGCGAGAAAACAAAAATCGGCACGCTGAACACCAGGCAGATCCAGAAGCGGTTGCGCATGTCGCGGACCATGGCGGGGAGATCCATGCTCCCGCCGTGACCCATCTCCTGCGCCGTCGCCTCCGACATGACCGGCTGCCCGCCGGGCGCAGCGTGCCCCTTGTGATC
>JBDTML010000350.1:0-25476 GCA_039934255.1 Acidobacteriota bacterium
ACCACCTCGACCTCGCGACGAAGGAGATGCTCGTCGAGGCGCTCTCGAAGTTCGACGGGACGATGCTGTTCGTGTCCCACGACCGAGCATTCCTCCGCGGGCTCTCGAACCGCGTCCTCGTCCTCTCCGAGAACGACTCGTCCGACCCGCCTCACGCGTACGGAGGCTCCTACGTCGAGTGGGTCTCGCGCACGGGGCACGAGGCGCCAGGCGTCCATACATAATCGGTCGATGTCCCGCGCGCGCTTCCCGGCCGCTCTCGCCGCAATCGCCCTTTTCGCGCTCCTCGGCGCAGAGGTCGCGCGCTTTTCCCTCTGGACGACGTCGGACGAGCCTGCCCACCTTGCCGCAGCGCGCGAGTGGCGCCACGGGCCGGGCATGGTCTCGAATTTCGAACACCCCGTTCTCATGAAGCTGCTCGCTGGCATTTTTCTCGCGCGCGAGAAGCCCGCGATGGAGATCGACGAGACGCGGGCGGGCCGCGCGGCCATTCCCTTCCTCTTCCTCGGCCTCGCCGTCGTAACCGGACTTCTCGGGCGTGCGCTCGCCGGAGACGCCGCCGGCCTCGCCGCCGCGGCCCTCGTTGCGATCGAACCGACGCTGCGCGGACATGGCACGCTCGTTCAGAGCGACGTCCTCGTCACGTTCTTCTTCGTGGCGGCGGCACTCGCGCTGGAGCTCGGCGCGCGCGGAGAAAAGCGAACGATGCTGATCGCGAGCGGCGTTCTCTATGGCTTTGCGATGGCGTCGAAGTACTCGGCTTTCCCGTTCCTCGCGGTCTTTGCTCTCGTAGCCATGATTCGGCTCGCGTCGGGCAGCCTTTCTTTGAAGCTGAAGATGGGGGCCGCGCTCGTCGTGATCGCGCTCGCGACGCTCTTTCTCATCCAATTCGTGGCGTTCGCCGGCACGAGCGACGACACGTTTCGCGCGGCAATCGCCCATGAATTCAACGGACTGCCGCAGGAGCGAGCCGCCCTCGCGCTTGCGCGAGTGTTTCCGAAGGCGATCGCCGCCTATGGCTCGGGGCTCCTCTTCGTGCAGGGCGTCGCGGGCCCGGGTGAGCGCTTCAACTACTTCTTCGGCGAGGTCTCGGGAAAGGGCAACCCGTTCTACTTTCCGGTGGCGCTCGGCGTCAAGCTCACGACGGCGACCGTTCTCGCCTTCGTCGCGTCGCTCCTCGCCGCCGGAATCCTCCTGGCCGGAAAGGCCCGGCGGCGGCGCATCCTCGCCGCTCGCGCGTGGCTCCCCGCGGCGCTCGGTGGCGCGTATCTCGCCGCGGCCTGTTCCTCGAACGTGAACATCGGCGTGCGGCACGTGTTGCCCGCGGTGCCATTCCTCCTCGTCTCGGCGGCGGCCGCCGGCCGGACATTCCTGGCCCGGCGCCCGCGGGCTCTGCGCGCGGCGCTCCTGGGCGTCGTCCTCTTCGCCGCCGGAGAGTCCGTTCTCCGCCTCGGCCGCGAGATCTCGTTCGGAAACCTTCTCGTCGGAGGCCCCGCCGGCGTTCCCGCCGTCCTCTCCGACTCGAACGTGGATTGGGGTCAGGAGCAGGGACAGGTCTTCCGGCGCGTCCGGCGCGGCGACCTCGGGAGTGTGGGTATCGCGTCGCTCATCGTCGACGAGTCCGGCGCGCGAGCCGTCGGAATCGCAGGCCAGGTCACGACACCGGACGCGCCGGTCGACACCGTCTTCTTCTCGCGTTTCCTCTGGGACACGGCCTCCGCCATCGAGAAGAACACCGAATCCTGGCCGAAATTCGTGTGGCTTCGGGGCTGGCTGCCGCCCCTGCGCCACGGACTCGAGGCGCGCGCCGTCTCGGTCGAGCCCTTCGGCGACGCCCAGTTCCTGCTGCGTCTTCGCGCTCCCGCTACGGCTGCCCCGTCCTCATCGCCCGCGCCCACGAGGTGAGGGTCCAGCCCCGGCGGCGCGCGGCATCCAGGCTTCGCGCGAAGCCCTCGCGCTGAGGCTCGGGAATGCACGAGAGGTCGCCCGGAGGCTCCACCATCGAACGCACGAAGAGAATCCACGGATGGCACGGCAGTGGAGAGGGAGAAGAGGAAGAAAAAGACTTCTTGGATAGGTAAGAAAGAGCTGCCGCAGCGCGCGAGTCGAGCGTTTGCGCACCGGCGCCCTCGCCGCCGCCGAGGCGAATGGATTCGGCGATGAGCGCGACAGCACGAGGGTCATTCGAAGAATCCGAATCCCCGTCTTTCCCCCTAGAGAGTTCTTCCCCGAGCGCTCGCGCCCTCGCGAAGTCCTTCACGTCGATCGCGCGCACGGTCTGGTCCCGTGTCGCCTCCTCCCAGGGATCGAGGAATCTCTCTCTTCCTTCGAAGAAATATTCTCTTCCCCATCCGACACGAACCGGCTGCAGCGCGAGGAGCATCGCGGGAGCCGGCTGTCCGGGCAGAACGGGTCTGAAGGGAGGCTCGAGGCCAGGGAGCCCCTCGGAAGCAAGCGCCTTCGCGACGTCGCCCCGCAATTTCATCCTGAGCAACAACGCGTGAACGCGGATCGGCGACCACTCCGGCGTCAGAGAGAGATGATGCGGCGCTGTGGCTCGCAGGATTCCATCCGCTCCGCGTTCGATCTCGTATTCCGTCCCCTTCGCTCTCGTTTCCAGGATCGGCTGCGGCGGCACGACGTCCGACAAAGCGTAGACGGCGGGAAAAGCCACGAGAGCGCCGAGCAAATTGACTCCGAAGCCGAGAACGAGAACGAACGCGCACGCGACGCGGGCCGAGCGGCCGGGCCACGAGCAGGCCAGGCCCGCGAGGAGCACGAACGGCGGAAGCGCCGGCAGGAGCAGCCGTGGTCCCCATCCGGCCTGACCGTCCCAGGCCCACCACGCGGAACAAGCGACGAGAAGCGAGAGGCCCGACGCGTAGGACCCGAGAGCGAGCCGGGCGTCCCGCCGCACGAGAGCGATGAAGCCCAATGGCGCGAGAAGAACGATCGGCGCGTACCAGAAGAGCCCCTTGTTCGGGAATACGGTGAGGCGGAGAAGACCGGTGAAGAACGGATAGGAAAATGTCTCCCCCGAATAGCCGCCGAAGAGTTTTCCGAACCGCGCGAGTTCGAAGAGACACCAGAGAAGAAGAAGTCCTGCGAAGGAAAAGAGCAGCGGCCACGGCGCAGCCGCGCGGCGATGACTTGCCGCGGCACGGCGGCGCGACGCCGTTCCCTTCTTACCTTCAAAGAAATCCTCTTCTCTTTCTTTTCCCCGTCCGAACAGCACGCAAACGAGAAGCGGGGCGACCGCGATGAGCAACAACGTCTTCGTCAGAATCGCGAGGCCCGCGGCGACTCCCGCGACGACCTGCCAGCGCCGCGAGCCGGGAACGTCGCGCAACTCGATGACCGCGAGCAGAAGGAGCGCGAGACAACACGCCTGCAGCGGCTCGCCATAATCGCTGGCCGCATATCCCCAGAGCGGCGTCGCGAGGACGAGGCCCGCGCCCGACGCCATGGCCCAGGCCGGGACCGCGCCGAGAAGGAGCAGCGCCCGGGTCGTGGCCCAGGCCGCGACGACGAGGCACGCGATCGGTACGAGGACGAAGACGGGAGCGGACGGCGCGGACCGAGCGGCCGCGTGCATGAGGCGCGTCACGACCCCGGGAATCGCCTCGGCGAGAGAAAGGCCCATCCCGTAACGCGACACGGCATCGCCCCCGGCACGCCGCGGCGCATTGACGAAGTCGCGCGAGACGCCGATTTCGAAAAACCGCGCGACGGCAGCCGACGCCGAAAGCATCTCTTTCCCGTCGGGAATGAGGCCGAATGCGCGCGTGTCGACGGTCGCGAGGAGCGCGGCGAGCACGAAGAGCGCAGCCCACAGGGCCGCGCGCCGCCCGGGTGACGGTCCGGCTTCGCTCATGTCGCGATTATGAGAGGTCCGGCTACTTCACGCGCTCGAGATCCCCTTCGATTCCGAGCGCGAGCGGCAGGCGAACTCGGGCGACCTTGTTCTCCATGACGAGCGTGTAGATCCCGGGCTCGAAACGCCCCTTCGGGGACTCGAAAAAGAGATCGCCCCACGCCAGCGTTTCGTGGTTCACGGTGACGCGGTCGAACACGATCTGTTCCCCTGGCACGGCGAAAAAGCCGAGCCTCTCCTCGCGCGTGCGCCCGGAAAAGTACCCTCCGAGCGGATCGCGCTGAACGCGCGCCTCATTGAGCATCCGGCGGAGGTCCGGAAGTCCCTGCGCCATCTTCTTCTGGCTGGGCAGGGGCACCCGCGTGCCGTCGGGCAGGATGAGCGACACGTCCTCGCGGAAGATCTCGACGGGCGTGTTTCCCGCGGCGGACAGGCAGGTCTCGAGGAGGATCCACCGACTGGCGAGATGCAGCTGCGCATGCTTGTAGCCCACGACGACCTGGAGCGTGTCGTCCCTGAATCGGACCACGGTGCGACCCAGCTTCTTCACGTTCGCCCAATCGGGATCGTCCGCCCGGACTCCGGACGCAACGATGCAGGAAAGTGCGGCCAGGGCCCACCAGGCCGAAGCGGGCCGGCGCGAGAGAAAACTCACGATTGATCCTCCGGGTCTCCGCGAGGGGAGCCCCTCCCTCCTCCCTCTTGCACGGAGCATACCGTCGGGAAGACACCTTTTCCGGACGCCACCTTGGGAAGCCGCACGGGGAGTAGGATTGCCCTCGACATGCAGGGGGCCTCACTTGCCGGAGCTTGGAAGCTGCTCGTCTTCGAATTTCGCTCCGGGGGACAGGTCGTCTTTCCGTTCGGGTCGAACTACGCCGGCCTCTGTCTTTACGACACGACCGGCAACATGTCGATGCAGATCATGCGGGGAGATCGCCCTCGCTTCGGCGTCAACGACCAGGAGACCGGGACGCCGGACGAGGTCGCGGCCGCCTTCACGGGGTGTGTCTCGTACTTCGGTACGTACGTGGTCGACGAAATCCACGGCGTCGTCGTCCACCATGTCTCGCAGTCGCTCTTCCCGAACTGGATCGGCACGGACCTCGTCCGCTTCTTCCGGATCTCCGGCGACCGCCTCATCGTGAGCGCGCCGACCGTTCAGGTGCGCGGCCATCTCATGGATGTGATGCTCGTCTGGCAGCGCCTTCACCCGATCGAGGGAACCTGACGGATGCAGCGTTTCCTCCTCCCCCGCCACGTCTCCCGGCGGCTGCCTCTCGCGCGCCGGACGGGCCCGTGTCCGGCCCGCGAGGAAATTCGTTTCACGGTCCTCCTTCACGCGAAGGACATCCAAATGCTGCGGGACGCCGCCCGAGCCGTCGCGGATCCGAAGAGCGCCGTGTACGGGCGCCATCTCTCGCCCGACGAGGTCCGCGCCCTCGTCGCACCCGGCTACCAGGATCTCGATGCGGTTCTTTCATTCCTCCGCGACGCCGGGCTCACGGTGGACGGCGTCGTCGGCGCCCGCACGGCGGTCCAGGCCCACGGCTCAGCTGAAAAGGTGGCGCGCGCGTTCGACATCCCCCTCGGCGAATACGAGCTGCCGCGCTCGCTGGCTTCAATCTCGCGGCGGGCCATCGCGGCCGAGCGAAATCCGTCGATTCCCGCTTCACTCGCTGCCGTGATCCGCGGGATCGCAGGGCTGAACACGTTCCCGGCGGCCCTCCGCTTTCCGCCGATCCTCGCCCCGACACGCTCGAAGGTCCCCCGCCGGGGTCCCGCCGCGATGCGCGGCCCGGCGGGCGGATACACGCCCGAGGAAATCCGGGTGGCGTACGACCTCCCGGAGCCGGGCACGACGGGCGCCCGGGGCGAGCGCGTCGCGATCCTCGAGTTCGGCGGTGGGTTCTCCAGCAGGGACTTCGGGGTCTTCTGCGAGCACTACGGGCTTCCCGAGGGCGACGTAACCGAGGTGTCGGTGTCCGGCGCGAAGAATGACTACCGCGGAAAGACGGGAGACGCGGACATCGAGGTCGCGCTCGACATGGACTGGGTCCGCGGCACCGCGCCCCAGGCGGACCTCGATCTGTGGTGGGTGCCGAACACGGACGCGGGCTGGGTGGATTTTCTGAACGCGCTCCTCGATGCGCCGGACGCGCGTCGCCCGTCGATCGTCTCGATCTCGTGGGGAATGCCCGAGGACGGCTTCGCCACCTCCCGCCGCTACGACCAGACCCGCCAACTTTTCCTCTCCTGCGCGCTTCTCGGCATCACGTTCGTCTGTGCCTCGGGCGACGCTGGAGCGGGTGATGTACTCGAAAGCAGCGTCGCGTTCGACGGCCAGCGCCACGTGGACTTCCCGAGTGTCGTCCCGGAAGTCACCGCGGTCGGGGGGACGAAGCTGGTGCCCAGCGGCGCATCCTTCGCCGAGACCGCCTGGAACGACGGTCCGGATCGCGGGGCGAGCGGCGGCGGGTTTTCCCGCTTCGTCGCCGTGCCCGCATGGCAGAAACCGGCTCTCGCGAGCCTTCGCGGCGTGACGGGCCGCGGGATCCCGGACGTGGCCGCCGTCGCGTCGCCCGACCCCGGACTCTCGATCTTCGTGAGAAACAAGTGGACCGCCGCCGGCGGGACGAGCGTGGCCGCGCCGATCTGGGCCGGGATCCTCGCGCACGTCAACGCCGCGCGCGTCGCAGCGGGTCGTCCGCGCCTCGGCGCCGCGAACGCGGCCCTCTACGCGGCGGCCCGCGGGGACTCTCCCTTCCGCGACGTCATCCGGGGCGACAATTCCTATGCGGGCGTTGCGGGCTACCGGGCGGGAAAGGGCTGGGACCCCGTCACGGGCCTCGGCTCGGCCCGTGTGGGTTCTCTCGTGAAGAAGCTCCTCGGTTGACGTAAGGAACAGTCGCAATGTTCATCGGACACGCCGCCGTGGGGTTTGCCTCGAAAGCGGCCGCGCCCCGCGCGTCGCTCGGGGTCCTCCTCGCGGCACCTTTCCTTCTCGACCTCCTTTGGCCGGTGTTCCTTCTGACGGGGGTCGAGAGCGCCAGCATCGAGCCCGGCAACACGGTCTTCACGCCGATCGCCTTCGACAGCTACCCGTGGTCGCACAGCCTTCTCATGGCCGGCCTCTGGGGCGCGCTCTTCGGCTTTCTGGTTCACATGGTATCGCGCAGCGTCTCGGCGGGCGCCGTCGCCGCGCTTGGCGTCGTGAGCCACTGGATCTCGGACGCCGTCGTCCACCGTCCCGACCTTCCGCTGACGCCCAACGGGACGATCTTCGTCGGAATGGGGCTGTGGAACTCGCGCGCCGGAACGCTCGCCGTCGAGCTGCCGCTCTTCGCGCTCGGCGTCTGGCTCTACCTGAGGATGACGAAACCGAAGGATGCGATCGGCCGATGGGGGCTGGCCGGTCTGATCGCGTTCTTCCTGCTCGCGTATGCAGGGGCGGCCTTCGGCCCGGCGCCGCCGAGCATTACGGCCGTCGCCTGGACCGGAATCGCCGGGTCGATTCTCATTCCGTGGGCGGCATGGGTCGACGCGCACCGGAACCTCGAGGGCGAAGCACCCTGAGCGCCGTCCAGGATCTCACGCGCGGGGACACGCGGACGGGTGCGTTCTACGGCGCCCCGGCTCTGGAAGGCGACATCGGACTCTTCCACGTTGCGGAGAGGCTGTACCGTCCCTCGCAGTCGATTCCCCGTCACGTCCACGCGCGGCCCTACGTCTGTTTCGTCGTCGAAGGACGATACCGGGAACGGGACGGGCGCCGCACCGTGGAGTGCTCACCGGCGACGCTCCTGGTCCATCCCGCCGGTGCGGCACACAGCGATCGTTTCGAAGCGGGTCCGGCGCGCCTCCTCATGCTGGAGATGGAAGCCGGGTGGCTCGAACGGCTGGATGCCCCTCGTTACTCCGAAACGGCCGTGTTCTCCGGCGGTCCGGTCGCGGTCTTCGGTCCGCGGATCCGCCGGGAGGCGGCCTTTCGCGACGACGTCTCACCGCTCGCACTCGAAGGCCTCGTTCTCGAGCTCCTCGCCGCGGCGCACCGGGAGAAGAACGGCGGAAGCACGACGCGGGCGCCCGCGTGGCTCCGGCGGACGCGCGAGCATCTCGAGGCGTCCTTCCGACGCCCGCCCTCGCTCGTCGAGCTCGCCGCCTCAGCCGGAGTCCATCCGGGCCATCTCGCCCGTACGTTCCGGCGGCACTATCGCCGTTCGATCGGCGCCTTCACGCGGGAAAAGCGTGTGGAGCACGCGAAGACGCTCATCGCGCGCATTCCGCTCTCCGACATCGCTCTCGCGTGCGGCTTCGCCGACCAGAGCCATTTCACGCGCACCTTCCGCCTTCTAGAGGGTGTCACGCCGGCAGAGTTCCGGAGAACCGCCCTCCGCTGAGCGCGGCTCGTTCCAGAAACGCTCGGCGCGTGCAAGACAAACGTTCCGCGTGCTGCCAGGCTCGCGAAATGTCGATGCTTCGCAAACCGCTTCTGCGCGGTTCTTTCCCCGCCACCCGGGCAGCCCTCGTCGTCGCCCTTCTGCTCTCCGGGGGCGCCGCCTGCGCGGCGCCCAAAGATCCGGACATCCCGTCGCCCGCAGTCCAGGCTGCCCGACGCGAGGCACAAAGCGGAGACTTCGCAGCCGCACGTCGAAGCCTGTCCGCGATCCTCGCTTCGGACGCGGCGCGGCCGCAGGATCGTGAGGACGCGGGAGCGGAGCTCGCCCATATCGAATGGCGCATCGACGGCCGGCCCGACGCCGCGCGGACGAGACTGCTGGCCCTGATCCCGGCTGCGGTACGGAAAGTCGACCCGCTGCTCCTTCTCTCGCGAATGGAGCGCACGCTCGGGAACTTCGACGCCGGGCGGTCCGCGGCGCGCCAGGCTCTTGCACGCGCCGAACGGAGGGAGGACCGAGAGAACGCGGCCACATCTCTGGCAAAGGCACTCGTCGAGGAGAGCGTCCTCGCGTCGCGCGAAGGCAAGGCCGAGGCGTTCGGGGACGCAAGCCGCGCGCGTCTAGGGGAGGGGCTCGATCTCGTCAAGACCCTGGTGCACGAGGGGCCGGGTCTCCTCGCGCCGTCAGAGGTGCTGCTCGACGCCGCTCTCCTCCTCGACGACGGCCCCGCCGCTCTCGAGGCCTGGCGTTCGTACTTCACGGCCGCTGGAACCGCCGACTCCGGCCTTCTGGCGGCTGCGCGATCGGCCCTGACGGAGTTGCTCCCGCGCTGGCGGGGCCCCGCCGCCAGCCGCGGCGATCGAGAAGCGCTCGTGAGAGCGCTTCTCGAGTCGCGGTTCTTCACCGAGGCGGTCATCGTCGCGAAAGATCCCCGCGCGCCCGACAAGGATCGTGTGACCGACCTCCCCTGGGTCCGGGACCTCGTCGCCTACGAGGCCTGTATTCGCGACCTTCGCGATACGACGGACCTCTACTATCGCGACGTGGCCCGCGGAAAGGGCGATGCGAACGCCTGGGGGAAGGCTCTGACGTCCAGAACCGAAGCCCTCTGGAAGAGCCTCTCATGGCCGGACGGCGCGCCGAGGTTCGACCGCAAACTCCTCGATGGTCGCCCGGACAATCTCCTCGCCGAACGCTTCGGCACACTCATCGCTTCGGGAAAAACGGGCGGCGTCCCGAACCTCCACATGGGGCACCGCGTCGTGGACGAGAGGCGCACCGCCGAGCAGTACGGTCGCCGCGCGGAGATCCGATTCATCGCCCTCGACGCCATGGTCTCGAACGGCTATGAGACCTGGAGGTGGGACGGCCGCGGCGCGCACGGAGGCTGGGGCTCCACGGGTCTCATCGTGCAAGTGCGTCCGGCGTACGCCGAGGGTGCGCTCCGCGACTGGTTGGAGCTCACCGACGCTGGCGCGAGGTCTCGCGCGGACGCGCGCCTCGCTGAGGAGTCCTTGCGGGACGTGGAGCGCGCCGCGAAGGATCCTTACGCCTGGCTCCCCGGACTAGCCCTTCGCCTCAGGAGGCAGGGCCAGCTTGCGATCCTCGAAGCGCTCAGAGCGAAGGGGCTATCGGGCGCTGCGCTGCGCGCGGCCTTCGTCGGCGAGGCCGACCGCGCGGTGATCGAGTCCTCGATCTTCGCGCACGAAGGGCGCCACGCGATCGACGCGCAGTTCGAAAAGATCGGGGACGGCGCCACGCTCGAGTACCGCGCGAAGCTGTCCGAGATCGCCTTCGCGCCGGTCCCCCGGCTCGCCTTCGGCGGAATCATCGACGAGAGCATCGGGAACGCAACGCCGCACGGGCAGGCGAACCTCAAGCTGATGAAGGGTCTCGTCTCCTTCATGGACACGCACCGGGCCGGCCTTTCCCGCCTCGATCCCTCCCAGCCGCTCCTCTGCCAGCTCGACCTCCTCACGGACGATCAGCTTCGTGCGGCGGCGCGGTCCCTGGATCCGATGGCCGCCGTGGCCGCCGCACGCTAGGGCGCGGAGGTCGGCGGAACGCGAACGAACGCGGCGTTCACCGGAGCGGGCATTTCGGATTCCGCGCCGCGAACGCTCTTCCAGACCGCCTGATTGAGCTCGAGGTCGGGCGCCGCATCCTCCTTCGTGAAATCCCACGTTCCGACGAGGGCCTGCATGGGCGCGCCATCCGGGTTCATCTCGTAGAACGGGATCTTCGTCTCTCGGTGGACGAAAGGCGCGGGGCTGGGCGCGTCCGAGAAGGCAGCCGTCATCGGGGTCGCGGACGCGTCGTGCTGCGACAGCGGGGGCAGGCCGAGGATCAGCTCCATCGTCCGGAGCATCGACACCGTCGAGTACATCGTCGAGTCGACGAACCCCCCGCGGCGCGTGTAGGGCGAGATCACGAGGCCGACGGTGCGGTGCGCGTCGACGTGATCCGAGCCGTTCTGCGCGTCGTCCTCGATCACGAAGATCGCGGTTTCCTTCCAGATGGGTGAGTGCGAGATCGCCTCGACGATCCGCCCGAGCGCGACGTCGATCTCGGCGACCATGGCGCGCGGCGTGCGCTCGCCCTTCTTCGTCCCCGCCGTGTGGTCGCCCCCGAGCCGCACGATCGTGAGTCGAGGCATCTCCTTCATTTTCGCGAAGGCTCGGAATTCCTTGAGAAAGACGTCGACGCGCGCGTTGTCGAGGATCGCGAGGTCGAAGCCGGGATAGAAGGGGCACGTGTTGTCCTTCAGCGCGCCTTCCATCCCCGTCTCGAGGGTCAGCTTCGTCGGCGTCATCTCGGCGGAGACGCCGACGAACTCCCCGTAGTTTCGCAACGTCAGCCCGGCGCGTGCGGCGGCATCCCAGAGATAACCATTCGTCGGGAACGCGTTGGCGTCGTTTCCCTCGAACAGATAATCGAAGCCCTTGCCGCCGTAATTCGGCGGCCAGATCTTCTCGACGAAGTCCGTCGCGTACGCGCCCATCGACCAGTTGTGGCCGTCCGCCGAGACCTCGGCGTCGCAATAGAGGTTGTCGAAGAGGACGAACTCCTCGGCGAGAGCGTGGGCGTTCGGCGTCACGTCGCGCCCGAAGATCGTGAGCGACGGGTCGCCGTTCCCCTGCGGGAGGTCGCCGAGAACCTGGTCGTACGTGCGGTTCTCGCGAATGACGTAGACGACGTGCTTGATCGGCGAGGCGCCGCCTGGCGCCGCCGGGACGACGGTCGACGCTTTGACGGGAGCGGCGCCGCGAGCACCCGGACGACGATTCGCGTATGCGCGCGCCGTGAGCGCCGTGAGCGCCTTCGGCGACGGGACGTCGATCCGCGAGACAGTGCCCGGGATCGTGCGCGTCTTCTTCCAGGCCTTCCCGTCGGACTTCTTCGTCGGGTCCGGCCCCCCGACCGCATTCGACCAGGACCACCCACCTTTTGCGTTCGCGACCCAGAGCGTCCTTCCGTCACCCGCGAGCGCGAGTGCGGCCGGGTACCAGCCGCTCGGAACGAAGCCCTTCGTCCGCGCCGAGCGCGGATCGCCGCCTACGTCGACGATGGCGACCGCGTCGTCGTCGGCGTTCGCGACGAAGAGCGTCTTCCCGTCGGACGCGACGGCAAGAGCGTTCGGTGTCGAGCCGTCGGGGAGCGCGTCGGCCGACGGGGTACCGGGACCGTCCGGGCCGAGCGCGACGGAGATCTGGCGCACGACCGTTCGCGACGCGACGTCCACGGCCGCGACGAGGTTCCGATTGGACTCGGCGACGAAGAGGGTTTTCCCGTCCGGCGAGAAAACGAGGGCCGACGGATGGTCGGCGGTCTTCACGGTCGCGACGACGGCGCCCTTGACGGCATCGATGAACGACACGGACGCCGCGCCCCAGTTCGCGACGGCGAGGAGGCTCCCGTCCGGCGAGAGGACCGGCCGGTAGGGATGGACACCGACGGGAACGGCCGCCGCGACCTTGCGCGACGCGAGATCGATCCTCACGATGTCGTTCAGGAACAATCGCGCGACCCAGAGGCTCTTCCCGTCGGCGGTCACCGCGAGACCGGACGGCGTGGCGTCGAGCTTGGCCTGCTCGTCGCCCTTCCGGAGCGGAAGCGGTTCCTCCGGAACGAAGCGGTCGCTCTCGAGCCGGTAGACAAGGACGTTCTTCCCGCCCGCCCCCGCAAGGTAGACCCGCGAGCCGTCGGGAGACACCGCGAGGCCCAGCCAGGACTTCTTCACGGGCTCCTTCGCGAGCGACTTCCCCGTCGCCGCATCGAGAAGGTGGAGCGACTGGTCGTCCGCGCCCATGCAGGCGACGACGACACGCTTGCCGTCGGGCGTGAGAGCGAGGGCGAAGGGATAGGGGGCGACCTCGGTCTGCGTCCCCGTGGGCGTCAGGAAACGGCCGTTCGGAAGGAGCATCTCGCCCGTCGGGAGTCTTCCGGGGACGAGACGGTCGGCTGCGACGGCGGAAGGCGTAAAAGAGAACGCGAGGACGGCGGGGAGGACGGATCGCAGGAACGTGCGGCGCATGGGCCGAGACTATCGCGGAAAAACTCGGGCGTCCCGCGGCTATAATCTTCGTTTGTCCGGCGCGCGCGTGTCCAGCGCGCCGCCTCGCCCAACCGGCATCCCTCAAGGAGACCCGTGAGCGCCAATCCCTCCCCTTCGTACGACCTCGTCGTGATCGGCTCCGGCCCCGGAGGCTACGTCGCCGCCATCAGGGCTTCGCAACTCGGCCTCAGGACGGCCGTCGTCGAGAAGGACGCAAAGGTCCCCGGCGTCGGCCTCGGCGGCACGTGTCTTCACCGCGGCTGCATCCCCACGAAGGCGATGCTCAAGTCCGCCTCCCTCTTCGATGAAGCGAAGAACCACGCCGCGGACTTCGGCGTCCGTGTCGCCGGCGTCGAACTCGACTATCCGGCCGTCGTGAAGTTCCGCGACAAGGTCGTCTTCAAGGGGGCAAAGGGCGTCGAGTACCTGATGAAGAAGAACAAAGTCGACGTCCACGCGGGCTTCGGGCGCCTCGTCTCCCGGACGCAGGTCGCAGTGACGGGTGATGCGGGCGAGACGATCCTGAACGCAAAGAACATCCTCATCGCGACGGGCTCGGTGCCGCGCGATCTTCCGTTCCTCAAGGCGGACGGTGAGGGCGTCCTGAACTCGGATCACATCCTGAAATCGCAGGCGATCCCGAAGTCGCTCCTCGTCATCGGCTCGGGCGCCGTGGGCTCGGAGTTCGCGTCCTGTTTCTCGCGCTACGGCACGAAGACCGTCCTCGTCGAGGTGCTCCCCCGCGTCCTGCCTGTCGAAGACGAGGAGATTTCGAAAGAGGTCGAGCGCCTCTTCAAGAAGCGCGGCATCGAGGTACGCACGAAGACGGGCGTCGAGTCGGTCACGCCGAACGGCGACGGCTCCGTCACCGTCAAGGCGAAGGGACCCGACGGCGGGCCGCTGTCGTGGTCCGTCGAGAAAGTGCTCCTCGCCGTGGGCCGCAAGCCCGTCACCGAGGGACTCGGGCTCGAGGCCGCCGGCGTCGCGACCGACCGCGGCTACGTGAAGGTGGACGCCCATCAGCGCACGAACGTGCCGGGGATCTGGGCGATCGGCGACGCCACGCCCACGATCTGGCTCGCGCACGTCGCGTCCGCCGAAGGCATCGTGGCCGCCGAGACGATGGCGGGCGCGACGACGTTCCCGGTCAATCGCGACCAGGTCCCGGGTTGCACGTACTGCGACCCCGAGGTCGCCTCGATCGGCCTCACCGAGGCGAAAGCGAAAGAGCGCGGCTACGTCGTGAAGACCGGCAGATTCAACTTCGGCGTCCTCGCCAAGACCATGATGGAGCATACGCAGGACGGCTTCGTGAAGATCGTCTCCGACGCGAAATACGACGAGATCCTCGGCGTGCACATCGTCGGCCCGCACGCGACCGAGCTCATCGCCGAGGCGGGCGCCCTCCTCAGGCTGGAGGCGACGACCGAGGAGATGATCCGGACGATCCACGCTCACCCGACGCTGTCGGAGGCGCTCCACGAGGCCGCGGAGGCCGTCCACGGCCACAACATCCACGGGTAGGCGTCCCGCGAGGGCGACCGGGCGCGTGGCCCTCGCCGTGCTCGGCGTGGCCGTCGCCACGGTGGCCGGGCACGCGGCTCGTGCTAACGCGACGACCGTCGGCTTCGTCTACCTCGTCGTCATCCTCTTCACGGCGGCCCGCTTCGGGTTCCGCGCCTCGGTGGCCGCATCCCTCGCCGCGACGGCCTGCTACAACTACTTCTTCCTCCCGCCTGCAGGCACATGGACGATCGCTGATCCCGAGAACTGGGCCGCGCTCGCGGCCTTTCTCGTCGCATCCGTGCTCGTGAGCCGCCTCGTCGCCAGCGAGAGACGCCGCGCGGAGGAAGCCGAAGCGCGGCGCCGGGAGGTCGAGGCCCTCGCGGCCGAGCGCGAGAAGTTCCTCGAGGAGCGCGCGCATCTCGAGGCACTTCGCGAAAGCGACGCCCTCAAGACGTCTCTTCTCCGCGCAGTCTCGCACGACCTCAGGACCCCGCTCACGGCGATCCGCCTCGGCCTCGAAGGGCTCCGCCGGTCTTCCGCGGATTCCCACGACATCGACCGGATATCCGCCGAGACGGAACGCCTCTCGCGGCGCATCGACAATCTTCTCGCGATGGCACGTCTCGACGCCGGCACGTACGTCCCGCGCCCTGAGCCCGCGCCGCCCGCCGATCTCTTCCGGGCAACGCTCGAGGCTCTTCCGCTCGTCCTCTCGGGCCGGACGATCCAGGTCACCGTAGCACCCGACACGCCCGACGCGCTCGCCGACCCCGCGCTCGCCGTCGAAATCCTGGCGAACCTCCTGGAGAACGCCGCGCGGGCCGCTCCGGGCGAGGCGGCGCTGGAGCTTGCAGCCGAGCCAGACCCGGCGGACCGCGGGCGCCTGCGCCTCGACGTGCGCGACCGTGGCGCCGGCGTCCCTCCGGACGTCAAGCGCGCGGCCGCTTCCGGCGTCTCGCCGGCGGAGGCCGGGCGCGCCGGGCTCGGGCTCACCATCTGCAGTTCGCTCGCGCGTGCGATGGGCGGGACGGTCGTTCTCCTCGACCGGCCGGGCGGCGGGACGATAGCCCGCCTCGACCTCCCCGCCGCCGAAGGAGCCTCCGCGTGACGCGCGGCCTCGCCACTATTCTCGTCGTAGACGACGACCCGGCCATCCGGCGCGGCCTCGCGGCGGAGCTCTCCGCCGCCGGCTACGAGACTCTCGAAGCGGCCGACGGCGAGGAGGGCTTCCGACTCGGCGCCGCGCATGAGCCGGATCTCGTCCTCACGGATCTCGCCATGCCGGTGGCGGACGGCTTCGAGCTCATCACGCGGCTTCGGGTGACGGGCAAGACGCCGATCATCGTCCTCTCCGTGCGTGGCGGCGACGCGGACAAGATTCGCGCGCTCGACCTCGGCGCCGACGACTTCGTCGTGAAACCGTTCTCGGTCCCGGAGCTTCTTGCGCGCGTACGAGCCCAGTTGCGGCGACACGCGGACGAGAACGCCGCGGGCGTTCTCGAGTTTCCGGGACTCATGCTGGACCGCGAGAGACGGCGACTCGTGGTCGAGGGCAAGGAGATCCGTCTCACGCCGACCGAGCTCGCGATCCTCGAGCTACTCGCCTCGCACGCGGGCAAGCCCATCACGATCCGCCAGATCATCGGTCGCGTCTGGCACGGGGCTCCCGGCACGACGCCTGACGCCGTCCGCGTCCACGTCGGCTCGCTGCGCAAGAAGATCGAGCCCGACCCGGCGCGCCCGCGCTACATCGTGACGGAGCCGTGGGTGGGGTACCGGTTCGTCGCCGAGCCCCTCTAGACGGCCGCGCGAACCGGGAGAACGATCGACTGGACGCCCTCGAACTGCAGGCGTCGCTGGATCGCCATCGCGGTCTCGCTGTGGAGCACGCGGTGGTACCACTGCTCCTTCCGGAAGACGAGCTTGCCGCTGAAGACGACCATCCGAGGGAACTCTTCGCGGAGCTCCTTGCAGATCTTCACGACCTCGTCGACCGCCTCGGTGGCGACGGCCATCCGGTAGCCGGCGTTCCAGCCCTTCTCCCGGCACCAGGCGACGTACTTCTCGAGGTTGGTGCGGGTGTCCGCTTCGAGCCGGCCCATCTCCTCCTCACCCTTGAAGCTGCCGGAGTCCACGACGGCGACCGAGACGAACACGAAGTTGCCGTAATACTTCGGGAACAGCATGTGGATCGAGAGGATCTGATGCAGCCCGTAGCCGGAGAAGCGGTCCACCGTAATGACGGCCGTCGGGAGGCGGCGGTCCAGCGTGTCGAGTCCGTCGCCGGGCACCGGGAGGGGCGCGATCGGCGCGAGGATCTCGTCCAACCGCTTGAGGTCCTCCCCGACGTGCTCGTAGTGCCGCTTGATCAGAAAACAGAGGCCGACCGTCGCGCTCGTCACGATCGTCGTCACCCAGCCGCCTTCGGCGAATTTCTCGAAGAGCGTGACGCCCAGAATCGTGAGGCAGAGGACGAGACCCGTCCCGTGGATCGCGAGGAGGCTCTTCCAGTGCGGCTCCTTGTGCCGGTCCACGATCCAGTGGCGCGACATGCCGAGCTCGGTCAGGGAAAAGGTGATGAAGACGTTGATCGAGTACATCACGACGAGCATCGTGATGTTCCCGCGTGTGTACAGGAGGGCCACGATCGCGGCGAGCCCCATGAGGACGACGCCGTTCTGCGTCACGAGGCGGTCGGAGAGCTGCGAGAAGCGGCGCGGCACCCAGGAGTCCACGGCCATGTTGCCGAGGACACGCGGGCCGTCCAGGAAGCCCGCCTGAGCGGCTACGAAGAGCAAGGCAGCCTCGGCAACGAGGAGCGTGAGGACGAACGCGCTCCCCACGGCGAACCCGCCGACCTTCCAGTGGCCGAACAGGGCGTCGAAGAGGACGAAGTTCATCGTCTTGCCGTCGTGCGGCCGCGCCGCGACGAGGAGGTATCCGAAGAGGATGCCCCCGGCCGTGAATGCGAGCGAGACGGCCATGAGGAGCATCGTCTTCTTGCCCGTTTTCACGCGCGGTTCGCGGAGCATCGTGACGCCGTTCGAGACGGCCTCGATGCCGGTGTACGTGCCGCCGCCCATCGAATACGCCCGCAGGAGGACGAACGCGAGGGGCCAGAATCCCATCGTCGCCGACGACGAGCGAAAGTCGCGTGCGGCGCCCGAGAAGACCTCAGGCAGCGCGGTGAGGTGCGAACCGAAGGAATAGAGGATCGCGAAGGCGTGCGTTCCGATGAAGACGAGGAAAATCGGGGCGAGGATCGTCACGGATTCCTTCACGCCCCGCAGATTCAGGACGATCAGGAGTACGAGGACCGCGATCTCGACCGGCAGCTTGTAGCGGGCCATCCCCGGCGACAGGAAGTTCCAGATCTGGTCGCAGCCGGACGCGATGGACACCGTGATCGTCAGGACGTAGTCCACGAGGAGGGCGCAGCCCGAAACGACGCCGGCCCGCTTTCCCAGGAGCTTCGTCGCCACGAGGTAGCCGCCGCCCCCGCCCGGGAAGTGCTCGATGAGGTTCGAGTACGCGTACGAGATGACGCCCACGGTGATCGCGGTCATCGCGACGAGGACGATCGCGAGCGAGCGGTGCTCGCCGAGCGCACGGAACGCCTCGTCCGGGCCGTACGCCGAAGAGGAAAGCCCGTCTGCGCCCAGACCGACCCACGCAAGGAAGGCGACCAGCGACAACCGGTGGAAGACGTTCGGGTCTTTGACGTCGCGCGGCTTGCCGAGGAGGACCTGGGAGATCTTGCTGGACTCGGACATCGCGCGGCGGGAGGGCCAGGGAAGGAGTGTAGGGACGGGACGGCCATGTGGCGCGCGTCTTTAGAACTTCTTTAGGTCTTTCTCCGGACTTCCTTCGAGCGTCGCGAGCAAATTCTCTCCAATGAGAGATGTTCCAACCCTCGCCCGCTTTCAGTCCATCGCAGCCCCGCTCGTTCTCCTGTGCGCGTCTCTCGCCTTCCTTTGCGCCGGAGGGCTTCTCGCCGCCGGACAGCACGGGGCTCTGCGCGCCGCTATCGGAGGCGGCGGCTTCACCGCCTACGTTTATTTCTTCGCGCGCGCACTCGACCAGATCGGTATCGGGCGTTCCGGCGCTCTCTAGTCCGCAACCCCGCCCGCCGCCGCTCGGCTGAAGCGTCTGCATGGGTTGACGACCGGCTGGGCTTGCCGTACATTGCGACTGAGACTTAGTCGCATATGTCAGCCGAGACCATCGCCCGTCACCTCGCCGCCATGGGCACCGCTCTCTCCCTCGCGGTGTCCGCCCCGACCCGCGACGCCGCACTCGAGGCGAGCGAGGCTGCCGTGCGAGCCGTCGAGGCGGCCGAACGCCTCCTCTCGACCTGGCGGGACGACACTCCCCTCGCGCGGCTGAACGCGGCGACGCCCGGCGAGCCCCACGAGATACCAGCGCCACTTTTCGGTCTGCTGAAGAGAGTCTTTGAATGGGAAAAGGAGACGGGCGGAGCCTTCAACCCGGCGGTTGGCCCGCTGGTGACGGCGTGGGGACTGCGGTCCGGCGGGCGCATCCCGGAAGCGCGCGAACTCGACGCCGCGCGCCACGCCTCCGAACCCTCTCTCTTCACGTTCGAAGCATCCGCTCCCTCTTCTCTTTTTTCTTCTTCTCTTCGCGTCATCCGATTCGCCGCCGACGCCCGCATCGACGAGGGCGCATGGGGCAAGGGCTGGGCTCTCGATCGAACGGCCGAAGCCGCGCGCGCCGCGGGCGCGACATCATTCGTCCTCGATCTCGGAGGTCAGGTGCTCGCATCCGGCGAAGACGCCGCCGTCGCCGTCGCCCATCCGCGCGACCGCACGCGCACGGTCGCGACGATTCGCCTGCGGGACGCTTCCGCCTCGACTTCCGGCAATTCCGAGCGCGGCCGCACCGTAGGCGAGAGACGAATCGGCCATCTCCTCGACCCACGCACCGGCGAACCCGCGCCCGACTTCGGGTCGGTGACAGTGGTCGCAAAGGACGGGCTCACGGCCGACGTCCTCTCGACGGCGTTCTTCGTCCTCGGGCCCGAAGAGGGCATGGCGATGTCGGAGCGGTTGCGGGCAGGAGGCGTGGCTCATGAAGCCTTGTTTTTCTTCGACGGTGAAGAGGGGCGGGCGTTAGGCGTTTCGATGTCGCCGGGGATGAAGCGCCTCGTCGCCCTTCCTCTTTCAAAGAAGACCCCTGAAGGAGTTCACCCGTGATTCGAACTTGGCCGACGCGCGGCGCCGCCGCAGCGTTCAGTCTTTCTTTCTTTCTATCCAGTTTCCTTTTCTCGTCTCCCCTTCTCGCCAGCGGACCACAAGAGCCCGCCGACTCCGCGGCCGAACGGCGCCTGAAGGACCTCGAGCAGAAGCTCGACGTCCTCACGAAGGAGATCGAGGCGATGCGGCTCGGCGAGGCGCCCTCCGCGGCCCCGGCGCCCACGCCCGGGGCGGCTCCCGCGCTTGCCCTCGACTCGGCTTCGCATTACGGCCTCGGCCCGGCCGCCTCGCGCGTCTACACGCGGAAAGGCGTCTCGATCGGTGGGTACGGCGAGGTCCTCTACCAGGGCTTTGCCGCGTCCAAAGAAGACGGCTCACCCTCCGGTCTCACGAACACGATCGACCTCTCACGCGCCGTTTTCTACTTCGGCTACAAGTTCGACGACCACTTCGTCTTCAACTCGGAGGTGGAGTACGAGCACGCCGTCGCGGCCTCGGACAAGGGAGGCGAAGTTGAGATCGAGTTCGCCTACGTGGACTGGCTGAGCCCCTCGAAGACGTTTCGCGCGCGGGCCGGCCTCCTGCTCGTACCCATGGGCTTCCTCAACGAGCTCCACGAGCCGCCGACGTTCTTCGGGGCGCGCCGGAACGACGTCGAGACGCTCATCCTCCCGTCCACGTGGCGGGAGCTCGGCTTCGGCGGCTTCGGGGAGGCCGGCCCGCTCGCGTACCGCCTCTTCCTCGTGAATGGCCTCGACTCCGGGGGATACTCCGCCGAGGGAATCCGCGAGGGCCGGCAGGAGGGCTCGCTCGCCAAGGCGTACGACTTCGCCCTCACGGGACGCCTGGACTTCGTCGGCGTCAACGGCCTCCTCGCGGGCGCGTCTTTCTTCACGGGCTGCTCGGGTCAAGGGCGGACGACGGCATTCGGCGAGACCGTCTGCGGCCGTACGACCGTCTGGGACCTTCACGCGGACTTCCGCTGGCGCGGGCTCTCGCTTCGGGCGCTGGTGGCCGGTTCCACGATCGGGGACACGGCGGAGCTCAACGAGCAGAACGGTTTCTCAGGCGAGGAGAGCGTCGGGAGCCGCCAGCGCGGCTGGTACGCCGAGGCCGGGTTCGACGTCCTGACACTCGTCTCGGGCACGAAGCTGTCGCTCACGCCCTTCGCGCGCTACGAGGCGTGGGACACTCAGGCCTCCGTGCCGGATGGATACTCGCGAAACCCCGAGAGCGACGCGACCCAGTGGACCGCCGGCGTCGTGTTCAAGCCCATCCCACAGGTCGTGGTCAAGATCGACGGACAGTGGCGGAAGAATGCCGAAAAGACGGGCGTGAACCAGCTCAACGTCGCATTGGGGTACGAGTTTTGAGACGAGAAGACGGAGAGAAAAGAGAAGATTCTCTTAGAATTTCTTTCTTCTTCTTACTCCTCTCTTTCTCCTCCTCACTCTCATTCGCGAAGAGCTTCCTCTCGCAGGAAGAAGCCCTTCGCCTCGCGTTCCCGAAGGGCGCGGTCGTGACGCGGAAGACGGCGTTCCTGTCGGAGGCCGACCGCACGGAGGTCGCGCGGCGCTCAGGCGGCGCGCCGCCGCCCGGCCTCGTCGCCTACTACACGGCGACAGTTGACGGGGCGTCCGCCGGGACGGCGTACTTCGACACGCACGTCGTCCGCACGCTCCCCGAGACGATCCTCGTCGCCGTGGACGCCGCCGGGGCAATCTCCCGGATCGAAGTTCTCTCGTTCTCCGAGCCCGAGGAGTACCTCCCGCGGGGAGCCTGGTACGGCCAGTTTCCCGGCAAGGCACTGAGCGACGAGCTCTCCGAGAAAAAGGGTCTCCGCCCGGTGACGGGCGCGACGATCACGGTGCGCGTCACCGTCGAGGCGGCGCGGCGCGTCCTCGCGCTGGACGCGTTCCTCAAAGAGAAATCCCGCCGATGAAGCGCTGGGCCGTCGTCCTGAACCACCTCGCGTGCCTTCTGGTCGGGCTCTCGGGCGTCGCATACGGAGTCATGAAGTACTTGATGGCCGGCTCAGACCCGGATTCGCGCGCCGGTCACCCGTGGCAGCAGCCGATGCTCAAGCTTCACGTCCTCGCGGCGCCGTTCCTCGTCTTCGCACTCGGCCTCGTCTTCAGCGGTCACGCGCTCACACGCCTTCAAGCCGGCGAGGAGACGGGCCGCGCCAGCGGAACCGGCCTCCTCTCGTTCGCGGCCCCCCTCGTCCTCACGGGCCCCTTGATCCAGGTTTTCACGGGCGACTCCGCGCGGCATTGGACCGGATGGATCCACGCCGCGCTCGGCGCCGTCTACGTTCTCGCTTACGCCGGACACCTTCTCAAGAAGGCCCCCGCGGACGGCGAGGCGAGCTAGCCGGCCTTCGGCGTGTTGCCCTGCTGGGCGAGGGCCGTCATGCCCGTGAGCCCGCCAAGGCCCATCGTCTCGACCGCGCTGGACGGCACGATGACCATCGATCCCTTCTCCTTGATCGCTTCATAAAGCATGTTCATCGCGCGAAGGTGGAGCGCGAGCGGGTGGTCCTTGTAGGCGTCGCCGGCTTCGACGAAGCGCGCCGAGATCTCCGTCTCCGCGGTGCCGAGGATGATCCGGGCCTGGCGCTCCCGTTCGGCCTGCGCCTGTCGGGACATCGCGTCTTCGAGGTCGGGCGGGATCTTCACGTCGCGGATCTCGACGGACTGCACCGTGATGCCCCAGGGGTTCGTCTTCTCGTCGAGAATCGTCTGGAGCTGTTTCCCGAGCCGCTCGCGCTCCGTGATCATCTCGGCGAGCATGTGGCGGCCAATCGTCTCGCGGAGCGCCGTCTGAGCGGAGAGAGCCACGGCATCGAGATAGTCCGCGACCTCGAGGACCGATTTCTGCGCATCCCAGACTGTCCAGAACACGATGGCGTCCACGTTCACCGGCACGGTGTCCTTCGTGAGAGCCGACTCCGCCGAGACGTCGGTCACGCGCACGCGCTGGTCCACGAGCTGAGTGATCTGATCGATGATGGGGATCAGGGCGAAGAATCCCGGTCCCTTGAGGCCCTGAAACTTCCCGAAGCGCAGGACCACCGCGCGCTCCCACTGGTTCGCGACCTTGAGCGCGAAGAGCAAGTAAACGCCGAGAACGATCCCGCCGACGAACCATCCCGGAGACTGCGTCCCGACGGCCGCGGCGATCCCGGCGAGGAGCGAGAGGAAGAAGGCAAGGAAGCTCACCCCGTTCACGTACCGCCGGGCCTGTACGTCCTGTTCGCTCTTCCGCTGCCGGCGCTCGGACGGCGTCGAACGACGCGAGTCCGCGGCCGCCCGCGCCTCCTGGATCTTCTCGGTGAGCCGGGGAAAGATCACTGGGTTCATGGCGTTACCTCCTGCCGGCCTCTTCGGTGCGCTCGAGAAGGGCTTCGGCAAACTCATCGTGCGTGAATCCCTGGGTGGTCGCGGTCGTCAGGAACTGGTCGATGAGACGCTCGAGGGCCTTCCGGCGTTCGGCAGTCTTCTTCTCGGCCTTGCGATGCGCCACGAAGGTGCCGGTCCCCTGCTGCGTCTCCACGAGGCCGCGGATCTCCATCTCCCGGTACGCCCGCGCGATCGTGTTGAGGTTCACGGAGAGGTCCACGGCGAGCTGGCGGACCGTGGGGAGCTGAACTCCGGGCTTCAGGCGCCCGTCGGCGACGGCGAGGAGAACCTGGTCGATGACCTGCCGGTAGAACGGAACGCCGGACGCGGTGTCGAGTCGGAAGGGGGCGGCGCGTCCCATGCGGGCTAATGTACTAGTTAACTAGTACAATGTCAAGTCCACTTCAGGCGACGTCGGCGAGCGTGGTCCTCTCGAGCTTCGTCGAGACGAAGTCCCGGATCTCCTTGAACACCTTCAGGAGCTTCTTCTCGCGTTCCACGGGCGTCGACTCGTAGAAATACGTGCTGACCGAATCCGTGGGCGCGAGGGCTCCGTCGAGCAGGCGGACGACCTCCGCCAGCGTGATCTTCGAGGCGGGGCGCCCGAGCCGGTAACCCCCGTGCGGCCCCTTCCGGCTCCTCACGAGGCCCGCCCTCTTGAGAGCCATCAAGAGCTGCTCGAGGAACTTCGCGGGCAGCCCCTGGGCCTCGGCCATGGCGGAAACGGCGACGTACCCCTCGCCCTTCGCGCGCGCGAGGTGTACGAGCGCGAGGAGGGCGTATTCGCTGCGGCGGGTGAGTTTCACGGGTGGATTGTCCTCCGTTCAATAATACTTGACTAATACAGTGGGATAAATATCATAATAAACAGAAGAAGAAGAAAGATCTGCTGAGAAGGTAATAGGGCATGGCACCGAGCGTTCAGAACATGTCGGGTAGCCGCGCGTGGCGCGCCCGCTTGCGGCGCGCTCTCGTGGGGGCCGCCGCGACCGCCGCTCTTATCTTCACCTTCAAAGAAATCTTCTCTTCCTCTTCTCTTTCTCTAACTTCTTTTTCTCTCGCTTCTCCTCCCCCAACGACTCTTCTAAACGTCTCCTATGACCCCACTCGCGAGCTCTACGAAGACATCAATGCCGCGTTTCGTCGTTCGTGGGAACCGACCCACGGCCCGCTCGCGATCCGCCAGTCCCACGGGGGCTCGGGAAAGCAGGCCCGCGCGATCATCGACGGGCTCGAGGCCGATGTCGTGACGCTCGCCCTCGGGAGCGACATCGACGCGATCGCCGACAGGAGCGGCCTTCTCCCGGCGAGCTGGCAGTCGCGCCTCCCCGGGAACAGCGCGCCCTACACGTCGACCATCGTCCTCGTCGTCCGCAGGGGCAACCCGAAGAAGATCCGGGACTGGGAGGACCTCGGAAGGCCGGGCGTCGCGGTCATCACGCCGAACCCGAAGACCTCGGGCGGGGCGCGCTGGAACCATCTCGCGGCGTGGGGCTCGGCGCTTCGCAGGCCCGGCGGGAACGAGGCGGCGGCGCGCGATTACATGACACGCTTCTACAGGAACGTCCTGGTCTTCGACGCCGGCGCGCGCGGGGCGACCGTCACGTTCGCGGAGAGAGGTCTCGGCGACGTCCTCGTCGCATGGGAGAACGAGGCCTTCCTCCTGACGAGGGAGATCGGCAAGGGCAGATTCGAGATCGTCGTCCCGTCCGCCAGCATCCTCGCCGAGCCGCCCGTCGCCCTCGTGGACAGGAACGCCGACAAGCACGGGACGCGCGCAGCCGCGCAGGCCTACCTCGAGTTTCTCTACACGGACGAGGGGCAGGAGCTCGTGGCGAAACACTACTACCGCCCACGTGCGGCGGCCGTCCTCGCCCGCCACGACATGGAATTCCCGAAGATCTCGCTCTTCACGATCGAGGTCTTCGGCGGCTGGAAAAAGGCTCAGAGGGCCCACTTCGAGGACGGCGGCATCTTCGACCAGCTCGCCGTGCCGGCCAGATGAGCGGCGCCGCCCGCCGCCACGGCCTCCTCCCCGGATTCGGGCCGGCCCTCTCGCTCGCGAGCCTATACGTGGGGCTCGTCGTCGTCCTGCCGCTCGCGGCGCTCGCCCTGCGGGCCACGAGCCTCACGGGGCCGGACTTCGTCCGCATCGTCACCGCGCCCCGGGCCCTCGCCGCCTACAAGCTGAGTTTTGGCGCCGCCTTCCTCGCCGCGCTCCTGAACGCCGTCTTCGGGCTCCTCGTCGCGTGGGTCCTCGCCCGCTATCGCTTCCGAGGGCGTGCGCTCCTCGACGCGCTCGTGGACTTCCCGTTCGCGCTTCCCACGGCGGTCGCCGGCCTCACGCTGACCGCGCTCTATTCGGGGCAGGGCTGGATCGGGCGGTTCCTCGAGCCGCACGGGCTGAAGGTCGCGTTCGCGCCCGCGGGCGTCGTCGTCGCGCTCACGTTCGTCGGCCTGCCCTTCGTCGTGCGCGCCGTCCAACCCGTCCTTCAGGACCTCGACCCCGAGCTCGAGGAGGCCGCCG
>JBDTML010000351.1:0-11994 GCA_039934255.1 Acidobacteriota bacterium
CAGGTAGGTCGACTTGCCGCCCATGTTCGGGCCCGTGAGCACGACGAGGTGCTCCCCTTCGCCCCCCACGGAGGCGTCGTTCGGGACAAACGCCTCGCGGGGGCGCAGGGCCTCGACGACGGGGTGGCGGCCGCCCTCCACGAGAAGCACGGGCTCGTCCGCGATGCCCGGTCTGACCCATCCTCCCGCGCGCGCAACCCGCGCCAAAGACACCAAGGAGTCGAGCAGACCGAGCCGGGAACACGCGGCGAGGATGCGCGACGAGTCCGCCACGATCTCGGCCACGAGCGACAGGAACATCTCCTGCTCGCGCGCGGCGAGGCGCGCGTCGGCGGAGCGCAGCTTCTCGTCCACGAGGACGAGCTCGGGCGTGGCGTAACGTTCGACGTTCGCGAGCGTCTGCCGCTTCAGCGCGTCCCCGGGGATGCGCGCGCGGGCAGAACCCGGCACCTCGAACACGTGGCCGAACACCTGGTTGAACTTCACGCGCAGCGTCGGAATGCCCCGGAGCGCGCGCTCGTCGGCCTCGACCCGCGCGAGGATCGACGCGGACTCGCGCCGGAGGGCGCGCACCTCGTCCACGGCCGCGTCCACGCCGTCGCGAAAGATCCCGCCCTCGCGCGCATGGAGGGGCGGCTCGGCGACGACGCGCGAAACGATCGACTCCCCGAGGGCGAACGGCACGCCGTCCGGCGACGCCTCCCCGCCGGGCGCGAGCAGCGCAGCACGCACCGCCCCGAGGCCGACGGCGACGCGGCCCGCGCGCACGAGCCCGCTTCCGAGCGCGGCCGCGTCGCGCGGCGATCCCGCGCCGACCGCGAGACGCGCGAGGAGGCGCGGCAGGTCGGGAATCTCGCGGAAGGCCGAGGCGAGGCTCTCGAGACGGGCCCCGTCCTCCTGCAGCTCTTCGACGGCGTCGAGGCGCGCCTCGATGCCGGCGCGGCGTCCGAGCGGCCGTTCGACGAGCCGGCGTAGCGTTCGCGCGCCGAACGACGTGCCCGTCCTGTCGAGGAGCGAGAACAGCGTGCCCTTCGGACCACCGTCCCGCGCCGAGCGGAAGAGCTCGAGGTGCCCGGCCGTCACGGCGTCGACGACGAGCCCCTCTTCGGGAGCCTCCGAGCGAAGGGACCGCACGTGGTCGCAGTCGGCGCGCTGCGTCGCCCGCGCGTACGACAGGAGAGCGGCGGCGGCGTCCGTCGCGCCGCCCGCACCCGGCAGGCCGAACGGCTCGACCGTCGCCGTGCGAAAGTGGCGCTCGAGCAGGTCGACGGCTCCAGGTCCCCGTGGCGAATCTTCTTTCAGAGCCGAAAGGGCGGGAGCCTCCGCCCCGGAAGACACGAGCGCGGCCACGAGAGCCTCGGCGAGGTGCCGCTCGGAAGGAAAAAATACGAGCTCGCTGGGCAGCCGGCGCAAGAGCCACTCCGAAAGCGCCTCGCGCTGGGGAAGCGTCACGACCGAAAAATCGCCCGTCGACAGGTCGAGCGTCGCGACTGCGGCGCCGACGCCGCTCCACGTCACGGCCGCCATTTCGTTCGGGCGTCGCGCATCGAGGCGCTCAGGGTCCACGATCGTCCCGGGGGTGACGATGCGAACGATCTTCCGCGGGACGAGGGCGCGGCCCTTCGACGGAGGCTCCGTCTGCTCGCTGATCGCGACCTTCTTCCCCGCCGCGACGAGCCGCGCGAGGTAGGGCTCGAGAGCGTGTTGCGGAATGCCGCACATCGGCGCCTCGACGTCGCTGTCCTTGTGGCGCGCGGTCAGCACGAGGCCGAGGAGAGGCGCCGCGTACGCCGCGTCCTCGAAGAACATCTCGTAGAAATCTCCGAGCCGGTAGAGAAGGAGCGCGTCTCCCGCCTCCCGCTTCAGGGCCCAGTACTGCTCGAGCATGGGCGTCGCGCGCATGTGGAGCCGCGGATGCTAGCATCGAGGAACGCCGCGGATGCGCATCCTCTCGCTCGACACGGCCTCCCCTTTTCCGTCGCTGGCCGCCGGAAGCGGCGACGGCGCGGAAACGTCCCGGGCCCTGGCGCATAACGCGGCAGAGAGCCTCCCGCTCGCGGCCGTTGCCCTTCTCGCCGAGTTGCGCCTGACGGTCCGGGATCTCGACCGCGTCGCCGTGATTTCGGGGCCGGGATCCTTCACGGGACTCCGGGCGGGACTGGCCTTCGCGCGGGGCCTCGCGCGGGCGTGCGACATCCCTCTCGTGCTCGTCCCGACGTTCGCGGCCGCCCACGAAGCCGTTCCGGAGCCCGCGACCGCGCTCTTCGTCCTCGACGCGGGCCGCGGCGACGTGCACGCGGGTCTGCGAACCGACGGCGCCGTTCTCGATGCCGAACCTCCGCGTCCCCGGGCCGAAGTCGAGGCCAGAGCCTTCGCGCGCGGCGTCCCCGTCCTCGATCTCGGCGGTTTCGGCCTGCCTCTCGCCGCCTCCGCCGCGCGTGTCGCCGCGCGGGGCGACGCGACCGCGCGCACCATCGTGTACGGAAGGCCCAGCGCGGCCGAAGAGAAACAAGCCTCTCTCGTCGCCGGAATCCCCTGGGTATCCCCGTGAGCGCCCTCCCCGAGCCCTTCACCCTTCGGGACGCGCGCCACGTCGACCTCGACGCCGTCGCGTCCCTGGAGCGCCTTTCGTTCCCGATCCCATGGAAACGGGAGTATTTCGAGATCGAGGTCGGAGCTCCCTGGCGTTTCAACCGCGTGGCGCGGTCGGGCGGCGCCCTGGTGGGCTACGTCTTCTGCGCCTTCGCGGGAGGCGAGGTGCACGTCAACAAGATCGCGGTCGCGCCGGACGTTCGCCGCCAAGGCGTGGCCTCGGCGCTCATGAACGAGGTTCTTCTATTTGCGGCCCGCGTGGATGCCGAGGAAATCTTCCTCGAAGTCAGGTTTTCGAACCAGCCGGCCCGGACATTTTACGCGGGGCTCGGCTTTACCGAGGCGGGCCGCCGGGGGCGCTACTACCTCGATGGCGAGGATGCCCTCGTCATGGTCCTGAAGCTGGGAGGTCCGAGACGCCTTGACGACCCCCCGGCGATGAAGGGAGACTCCGGTCGTTGATCCAATTCACCAGGAGGAGGTGGCGATGCAGACCCTGACGGAGGAAATCAAGCACGAGCTCGAGAGCCAGAACGAGGAATTTCGTTCCCTTCTTCGTGATCATCACGATCACGAGAAGCGGCTCGCCGAGCTCGCCTCCAAGACTTTTCTGTCCACGGACGAGGAAATCGAAGAAAAGCGCCTGAAGAAGCACAAGTTGCACCTGAAGGACCGGATGGAAGAGATCGTGCGCGAGCATCGCGCGCGCGTCTCGGCCCACTAGGTCACCGTTGGGCGAAGCCCCTCCCTCGCCGCGTCGCGGCGTACGCCGAGGGGTGTACGTGCTGCCCGCGCTTTTTACCGCGGGCAACATTCTCTGCGGGTATCTCTCGCTGGACGCCTCCTGCAGGGGGGCCTACGAATTCGCCGCGATCCTCATCTTCGCGGCCGCGTTTCTCGACGGTATGGACGGGCGCGTCGCCCGGATGACAGGAACGACCTCGGCGTTCGGCGAGCAGCTCGACTCCCTTGCGGACGTCGTCTCGTTCGGCGTCGCGCCCGCCTTCCTGGTCTACCACTGGGGGCTGACGGGCTTTGGCCGGGCTGGGCTCCTCGTCTCCTTTCTCTTCGTCGTGTGCGGAGCCTCGCGGCTCGCGCGCTTCAATGTGCAGATCCACGTCGTGGACAAGCGCTGGTTCGTCGGCTTGCCGATCCCCTCGGCGGCCGGAGCGCTCTGCGGGCTGATCTGGGCCGTGCCGAGCGCAAACCTCACGGACACGCTGCGCGCCATGTTCCTCGGCGTGACCGCCGTGCTCGCGTTTCTCATGGTGTCCACATTCCGGTACCGGTCGTTCAAGGACCTCGATATGAAGTCGAGACGGTCGGTCATGCTCGTGCCGGTCTTCGCGCTCGTGCTCGCGGCGATCGTGTGGCGCCCGGACGTCGCCTTTGCGGTCCTGCTCTCGATCTACGCGGCCTCGGCGCCCCTCGTGCGGCTCGTCGGGCTCTTCCGCGGACGCCCGAAGGCCACGACGGCGTGACGAAGCCGGCGCCCGCTCCCGGCCTCTCCGTCGCGCTCGTCGAGCCGACGACTCTCCTCGGTCGCGACGTTCGCGCCGTACTCAAGGAGCGCGCCTTTCCGGCCTCGAAGATCCATCTCTTCCATCAGAAGCTCCAGCCTGGCGGGATCCTGACCGAGGAAGACGACGAGGTCGAATTCATCGCCCCTCTGACGAAGGACGCCCTCGAAACGTGCCGGATCGCCTTCCTGTGCGGAAGTGCGGAGGAGACCGTGCGCTTTCTCGCGACACGCACCGACGGCGCTCTCGCGATCGACCTGTCGGGCGTCCGCAACGGGCAGCCGCTCGTCGTGCCTTCGGACGATCCGGACCCGCGGCCGCTTCCCCCGGGCTTCCTTTTCCTTACGCCGCATCCCGTGGCGTTCGTCCTCGCCGAGATCGTGCGGACGGTCGAGAGTGTCGCGCCGGTCGTCGGCGTCACGGCCGCCGTGGACCGCCCGGTGAGCGAACTCGGCAAGGCGGCGCTGGACGAGCTCTTCCAGCAAGCTCTCGCGCTCGCCACGTTTCGACCTATGCCGAAGGAGACCCTGGGCACGCAGGTCGCGTTCAACTCTCACGCGCCGGCCGATTCCCGCGACTTCGAGGCGCGCGTTGCGGCTGACGTCGCGGGTCTTCTCGCGCGAGAGATTCCGTTGACGATCCTCTCGGCACGCACGGGGGTGTTTCACGGGCACCTCCTTCGCGTCGAACTGCGGCTCGGCGCGGACGCTCCCGCCTGGAGCGTCGTTCTCGCCCGATTCGTCGAACAGAAGCACGCCTTCGAGATCGTCGATCCCGAGAACCTGTCGGGCCCCGTGGAGGCGGCCGGACGAGACGAGACGCTTCTCCTCCGGGGCGAGGCGGAGGGGCGGCGCGTGACGCTTACGTTCGCGGCCGACCACCTGAGGCGCGGGGGGGCGCTCCTCGCCGTGCGCCTCGCCGAGCAGGCAGCCCGGGAACGCGGCTGGCTGGCGCCGCCCAGTGGCCTCGCCTGAGGCGTGACGTCAGCGCTTTCGGGCGCGGTGCTTCGGCTTCGGGGACGGCGCCGCCGCCGCGGCGGGCGCCGTCAGACTCGCCTCGATCTCCGGCCCGCTCGTCACCTTCCCGTCCGGCAGCGTGAGGTGCCAGCTCAGGAAAACACGCGGGTGCGCACCGGCCACCCGGATCGGGCCCGCGTTGTTCGCCTCGCCGGGAACGAAGATGTTCTCGAACAGGCGACAGACGACCGCGCGACTCGAGCTCGTGGGCTTGTGACCTTCGGCCGCGGACGTCAGCTGCTCGTACCGGTCGAAATCGCCCGGCTTCACGGATGACACCGTGCCTCCTTCGACGCGGACCTGGACCCAGCTGTTGTAGTGCGAAAGGTCGGTCGGCGTCGGACCCGCGTTCGTCGTGCGAATCGTGAACTCGGTGTGCCCGTGCCCCGCTTCGCCGGGGATCACCTCGACGACGAGCCGCGGCTCGACGGGCTTGCCCGTCAGGAGCGCCCGCACCGCCGCATAGCCCACGAGATAACCGTCCTTCGGCACGCCGCCCACGAGAAACGTGCGTCCGCGGAAGTTTGGAATGGACCAGCGGCCCGCGGCCGACAGGAAGCGCAGCCCTTCGCCCATCGTGGGGAACTGGAACCGGGCATGGCCGCCGTCCGCGGCGAGAGTCGAACCCTTCACTCCGGCGCGCGGCTTGAAGGAGCAGACGGTTCCGGGTTCGGACGAGAAAACCTGTCCAAAATCGAAGTCGAGGGCGCGATCCTCGGAAAGGCGGTCGATCATGCCGTCGGGCAGGAGGCGTCCCGAAAACGCCGTCCCGTCGCCCGTGCGGCCGTAGCCCCCGAACGCCACGAGCAACCGGAACGGCAAGGGAAATTCCCGTGCGATCTCTTCCGGGAGCTCGCTCACGATCTGGCCGCCGAGCTCGGGCCGCCGCCCGAACGCCAGGATGAGCGCGTCGCTCGCGACGCCCGAAAGAGGCTTCCACCGATCCGGCTGCTTGCTGGGCGGAAGCGTGACGGAGACCGGCACGGCGAGTGCCTGGTGGACGGCCGCGAGAGCTGCGGCGAGGTCCTTCGCGTGCTCCGGCGAGGGCCAGATGTGGAAATGAACGCCCTCCACACGGCCCCAGCTCTTCGCGTCGCCGAGGATTTTCGAGAGCGCGCGAGCCCACTCCGCGCCCGCCGCGGCCCCCCGTCCCACGACGGTCGTCGCGGCGCCTTCCTCGCCGAGCACCGTGAGAACGAGCGGGCGCTTGAGCGGCGTCGGCGGCGGCGGGAGGACGGCGATCGCTCCGGATCGGTCCATCGTCGCGGCCGGAACGTAGAGGCGGACGACGCGCATCGCCTCGAGCTCGGCGTCCACGTCGTCCGGCACGAACGCCGGGGCTTCGGCGAGGAAGAGAGCGTCTCCGCGCGGGGTCGCCGGCACGGCGACCGCGGGCGCCGCGCGCTCCGGTTTCCGGCAGGAAGCCGTACCGACGGTGGCCAGCACGAGGAGTGCGAGGGGAAGACAGGCAGCGACGGAGCGGCAGGTCGTACGGCCCGCGGCGGAGGGGCCGCGCCGGCAGGAGGCCGGGACAATCACGGCGCCGATGATAGCGCGGGCAACGTGAAGCCGACGACGAGACCCCCTCCGGCGCGCGGGTGCGCGAATACGCTCCCGGCGTGCCTCTCGGCGGCCTGTCTCACCGCCGCGAGACCCATGCCAGAGCCCCGGGACTTCGTCGAGAAGGCCGGGTCGAAGAGCTGTCCCGCGGCCTCCGCCGGGACGCCCGGCCCGTCGTCGGCGCAGGCGAAGCGGACCGCCCACGCACCCGAGGGGAGCGTCGCATTCTCCGCCGCAAGACGCACCCGGCCCGGAGAGTCGCCGATCGCTTCCACCGAGTTGACGACGAAATTCGTCAGGGCATCGCGCACGAGAAATGGATCCGCGGCGAACGCCCGGAGATCCGAGGCGGTTTCGACCTCGATCACGATGGTCTGGTGCGAGCGAAAGTCCGCGGCGACCTCGTCGAGAAGCGCGGCGACCGAGACGCGGTCGAGAACGCGCCGCTCCACGGCGGCCGGGTCGCCGAATCGGCTGAGGCGTCCGATCCGGTGCGTCAGGATTCCAACCTGCCGGAGGATCCCGGACGCCACCTCGGCAAACGCCGCCTTCCGCACGAGCTCCGGGCGCTCTTCGAATCTCTGGAGCCGCTCGGCGGCGAGCCGGATCGGCGTGAGTGGATTTTTGATGTCGTGCGCGATCGAACGGGCCGCCTCCACCCACGCGGCGAGGCGGTCCGCGCGCAGAAAGTCGGTGAGGTCCTCGAGGAGGAGGATCACGCGCGGGCCGCGCTCCTCGCCCTCGAGAGTCACGATCGCGACCCGGAAGAAGCGCTCGCCCGACGGGCCGGAAATGGCCGCGCGCGTCTCGTAAGGCGAAGGCCGCACGGCGGCCGCCTCGAGGGCCGCCCTCAGGGGTTCCCATCCCGCGCCCGACAGGCGCTCCTCGAGCGAACGGCCCGGAAGAAGTTGGTCCGCAGCCGGATTTGCGAGAAGGACGGTCCCGTCGTCGCGGCGAAAGAGCAGGACGGCCGCGGTGAGATTTCCGAGGAGGCCCACGGCGGACGCGCGCTCCTCCGCGAGAGACGCCGTGCGTTCCTCGACCCGCGCCGACATCTCCGTGAACGCGTCGACGAGGCGCGCGAGATCCACGTTCGCCGGCCGGACGAGCGGCGGCAGGGCCCGACCCTCGCCTACGTTGGCCGTCGCCGCGATCAGCTCTTCGAGCGGCCCTCCCAGCGTCAGCGCGGCCCGGCCGCCGAGGCCGACGGCGGCGAGCGCGACCGCCACGGACACGAGAAGAAGGGCGTCGGCCGCCGACCGGACGGCCTCGTCTTCGGCAACGACCACCGCCAGCGCCTCCCGCCCGTCGGGCGAGACGGACTCGGCGGCCTCGACGACGCCGAGCGCGCCGGGCGCGACCGCGCCGCGCGACGAGAATGCCGACGGGCGCCCTTCCGCAAGCTCCTGCGCGACCGGGGACGCGAGCATCTCGCGCGCCACCCCTGCCGCGACGGGCAACGCCCGCGACGCGGCGACGAGCGTCCCGTCGCGATAGCGGAGGAGATCCCATCCGATGACCGCGGCCGCCCGGTTCAGCGCCGCCTCCGGCGAGAGGCCGCCGCCCGCCTCGTCGCTTTCGAGCAGCCGGCGGCCTTCGGCGACGACGTCGCGCGACCGCCGTGCCGTTTCGCGCACCGCGTGGCGCTCGAGCGCGAGCCGCACGAAGACGACGCTCAGGGCGAGAGGAAGAGCGCCGAAGATCAGGACGAGCGCGACGAGCCGCGCGCGGAACGTGGCAAAGGTGCGCCGCGGGAACGGGACCGAGCCCTTTCGGATCGGAATGCCGAAGAAGAGAAACGGAACGACGATGAGAAGTGCGGCCTCTCCGGCCGCGACGGCCGCGCCGGCGACCGCGAAAGCCGATTCGACCGGCGCCGCGAATCCGGCGAAGCCCGTCGCAGAGGCCGAAACGCGGACGCGCCGCAAGCCATCCGGCGTCGAGAGGGTCGCCACCGCACCCCCCGTCCGCCGCGCGCGCTCGAGGATGCCCGCCGGCAGCTCTACGCCTTCGCTCCGGGCTCCCGTCGTCCGGCCGGCGGCATCCCACTCGAGTCTCTCGACCGCCGCACGATCCGGCACGTCGCGCGACGCGACCGCCGAGAGCAGCGGGTCCCGGTCCGACTCGCGCGGCCAGGACACGTGCAGGAAGGCGGAGGGGAACCCGGAGGGATTCTCAGCCGCGAGGACGAGATCGTCCGCCCGCCGCCCGGGGTGAATGACGCCGAAGGACGAGAGGGTCGCGCCCATCGGACTTCGGATCGTGAGCGTGTCGCCGAGCTCGGGAAAATTCTCGTCCGCGCCGCGCACCCAGAGAGCACGCGCGAGATCGTCGGGATTCGTGCGCTCTCCCGCGGGGAGCCACGGCTCGAGCGACGGCGCGGCGACGCGGCGCTCCCAGCGCCGGACGGCCTCGAAGCGCATGCCCGCCGCGTCGCCCCGTTGAACCGTCTCCGCGCGCGCGATCGCGGCGTCCGCGTGGCGGAGACTCCCGTCCGCGAGGCTCGCCGCGAAGAGAAGAGTCGCCGCCGCGAGGGCGAATACCGCGGTCGCGGCGCGCGCCAGGAGATCGGTCCCCGGGTCCGGCTGGATGCGACCGGAGAGGGCCCACGCGGCGGCGATCGACGCGAGGGCGAGGCACGGAGCGTGAAACGCGGACCCGGCCACACCGAGCGCCGCCGCGAGAAAACCCAGGCCCAGAGCGGCCGACAGCGAAATCCCGCGTCGCGGGGCTCCACGGCGCAGAAGGAGGGCCGACGCCGCGAGCCCGGCCGTGGCGACGGCGAGGAGACCCGTCTGGGCAAGGAAATCGGGCAGGCCGGGCGGCAGGAGGCTCATCGTGTCGAAGAGATCGGGCGCCACGTGAGCGGCGCCGCGACCGAGAACGCCCGAGGCGAACGCGAGCGGGAGCGCGAGAAGAACGCCGAAGGCAGAGGGTCCCGCGTCGCGGCGGCGCGCGTGCCGGATGAGCGCGCGGGCGAAGAAGAGCGCGGCGAATCCCGTCAGGAAAACGTCCGCCGGCGTGGCGAAGAGTCCGAGGAGAGGCGCCGGATCCCACCGGGCGCCGAACACGCCCGAGGCACCTCGCGGCATTCCGAGGAGGAGCGCGAACCGGGCCGCGACGATGCCGGTCGCCGGCCTTCGGGTCACGACGCCGAGGGCGGCGGCGAGAAGGGCGAGGGCGATCGCCGGCCATCGGGAGCGTGCACGCGCCGCGTCCTCGGCGGCGATCTCGGGCTCGGACGCCTCGACGGAGAGCGTGAGGAGACGGTCGCGCCGCTCGGAGGCCGCCAGGCGGAGTCTCAGGAGCGTGGGGTCGCTCAAGAGCCCGAGAAACTCGATGAGGTCGGGGCGAAGGATGCCGGTCGGATAGCGGCGCGTGACGACGAGCGTCCCGCGCGCGCCTCGCTCGCCGCGCGGAGCGACCCAGCCGAGCGAGGCACGCGTGACGTGGAACGACGTGACGAATCCCGTCGCCTGGGTGCCCCGCTCGGCTTCCAGGCCGGCGGCCTCGCCCGCCCAGGCCACGGGGCGGCTCGTCCGGTCGAAGAAAACCGCGCCCCACCCCGGGCCTCTCGGCAGCGACTCCGCGAGAATCGAGAAGAGCCTCGCGGGCCGCACCTCGGCTCCGCCTCCGTCGGCGATCGCGGCGAATTCCCGCCCGGCCTGCATCCGATCGGCGGTCTGGCGGAGCGTCTGGCCGTCTCGCTCGAGCGTCTCCTCGGCGGCGGCGAGAAAGAGCCGGGCGCGCGCCTCGCGCGCGTCGACGCCGACCGGCGCGAGGCGCGTCGCCAGGGCGAGGACGAGCGTCACGAGCGCCGCGGCGAAAAGCCCGAAGACGACGAGCCGGCGCGCGCGCGAGGTCGACGAGGCCAAGAGCGTCAACGCGCCATCGGGATGCGGACACCCTGGCGCGCGGCGGAGGCGAGGGCCTCCTCGTAGCCGGCGTCCGCGTGGCGAACGATCCCCATTCCCGGGTCCGTCGTGAGCACGCGCTCGAGACGCGCGGCCGCCTTCGGGGTCCCGTCGGCGACGACCACCATCCCCGCGTGAATCGAATACCCGATCCCGACTCCGCCCCCATGGTGGAGGGAGACCCAGGTCGCGCCGGCTGCGGTGTTCAGGAGCGCGTTCAGGAGCGGCCAGTCGGCGATCGCGTCGCTGCCGTCCTTCATCGCCTCCGTCTCCCGGTTCGGGGAGGCCACCGAGCCGCAGTCCAGGTGGTCGCGCCCGATGACGATCGGGGCCTTGACGCGACCCGTTCGCACGAGCTCGTTGAAGGCGAGTCCGGCTTTCGCGCGTTCGCCATAGCCGAGCCAGCAGATGCGCGCGGGCAGCCCCTGGAACGCGACGCGCTCGCCCGCGAGCGTGATCCAGCGCCTGAGCGCGGCGTTTTCCGGGAACAAGCGAAGAATCTCCCGGTCCGTCTCCGCGATGTCCGCCTGATCGCCGGAAAGGGCGACCCATCGGAACGGCCCCTTCCCCTCACAAAAGAGGGGCCGGATGTAGAGCGGCACGAACCCCACGATGTCGAACGCGTTCGTGACGCCGGCGGCAAGCGCGCCCGCGCGGAGATTGTTGCCGTAATCGAACGTGACGGCGCCACGGGCTTTGAGCGCGAGCATCGCCCGAACGTGCACCCCCATGGAAGCGATGGAGAGGCGGACGTACGCCTCCGGGTCGGCCGAGCGGAGGCGGAGCGCCTCCTCGTACGGAAGGCCATGCGGCACGTATCCGTTCAGCTCGTCGTGCGCGGAGGTCTGGTCCGTCAGGACGTCGGGAACGATGCCGCGCGCGAGCAGGCGCTCGAGGAGGTCCACGGCGTTCGCGCGGACGCCGAACGAACGGGCTTCGTCGCGGTCCCGCGCCGCGAGCGCCCGATCGATGCCGCGATCGAGGTCGTCGACGCGCTCGTCCACGTACCGCGTCGCGAGGCGCTTGTCGATGCGCGCGCCGTCGACTTCCGCGACCAGCGCCGTCCCGCCGCACATCGTCGCGGCCAGCGGCTGCGCGCCGCCCATCCCGCCCAGACCCGCCGTCACGACCAAGCGACCGGCAAGTGAGCCTTCCCTCGACGACAAATCGCGTCGCGCGGCCTCGGCGAAGGTCTCGTAGGTCCCCTGGAGGATTCCCTGCGTGCCAATGTAGATCCAGGAGCCCGCCGTCATCTGACCGTACATCGTCAGGCCGAGGGCCTCGAGCCGCCGGAACTCGTCCCACGTTGCCCAGTGAGGCACGATGTTCGAGTTCGCGATGAGGACGCGGGGGGCATCCTCGTGCGTGCGGAAGACACCGACGGGCTTCCCC
>JBDTML010000352.1:0-6910 GCA_039934255.1 Acidobacteriota bacterium
ACGATCTCTTCGACCTGGATTCCGACCGCCGGCATCCCGAAAAGTGGCGCCGGCCCCTCGCGAGCGGAACCCTGGCGATTCCCGCCGCAATCGCTCTGTCTCTTCTCCTGATGGCAGCGGGCTTCGCGGTCGCCCTGAGTCTTCCGGCGGATGCCGTGAAGCTCATCGGCGTCTACCTCGTCGCGACGACGGCGTACTCCCTCTTTCTCAAGCGTCGCGTGCTCGTCGACGTCTTCACGCTGTCGCTTCTCTACACGCTCCGCGTCCTCCTCGGCGGCGCCGCGACGGGCCTCCTTCTCTCGCCGTGGTTTCTCGCGTTCTCGGTGTTCACGTTCCTGAGCCTCGCGTTTTGCAAGAGGGCCTCCGAGCTCGTGCGGCTCAAGAAGTCCGAGATGATGGAGGCTCCGGGCCGGGCGTACTTCACGTGGGATCACCTCACCGTGCAGTCCTGCGGCATCACGAGCGGATACCTGGCCGCCATCGTCCTCGCGCTCTATCTCCAGAGCGAGACCGTGAGACGCCTCTATGCGAGCCCGGCGTGGCTGTGGATGATCGTGCCGGTCTTCCTCTACTGGATCAGCCGGATCTGGGTCCTCGTCAACCGGGGCGAGATGGACGAAGACCCGGTCCTCTTCGCCACGAAAGACCGCGTCACGTGGCTGACGGCGGTCGTCAGCGCGGCCATCCTCGCCCTCGCGACCTACGGTTCGATCCATCTCCCGGGCGTCCAGCCGTAGAATCGGATGGTGAAGCGACTCGAAGTCCGGAAGACGTACAAGCTCCTCGTCGCGGGAGCGTTCGTGCGCACGGAGTCCGGGCGCGCGTACCCCGCGACAGGGGAGAGCGGCACCTTTCTCGCACACGTTCCGCTGGGATCGCGAAAGGACGTGCGCGACGCCGTGAAGGCGGCGCGCGGCGCGTTTGCTCTCTGGGCCGGCCGGACGGCCTACAACCGCGGGCAAATCCTCTATCGTGCCGCCGAAATGCTGGAGGAGCGGTCGGCGGAGTTCGTCGACGCGATCCGGCGGTCCACAGGCGCCGCGGCAGGGCCGGCCAAACGGGAGGTCGCCACGGCCGTCGACCGCCTCGTCCATTTCGCGGGCTGGGCGGACAAGCTCGGCGCGGTGCTTGGCACCGTGAACCCTGTGGCTGCTCCCTACTTCAATTTCTCGACACCCGAGCCGACCGGGGTCGTCGGCGTGATCTGCCCCGAATCGCCGTCGCTGCTGCCGCTCGTATCCCGCGTCGCGGCCGCCATGGTCTCCGGGAACACGGTCGTCGTGATTGGCCCGGAGAAGACGCCGATTCCCTCGCTCCTCTTCGGAGAGGTGGTGGGCACGAGCGACGTTCCGTCTGGCGTCGTCAACATCCTCTCCGGAAAGAAGAGCGAACTCGTGCCGGCGCTCGCGACGCACAGGGACGTCGACGCGATCGACGAGGGTTCCGGAGACGCGAAGCTGGGGGTGCTGGTCGAAAGCGAGGCGGCGGACCGCGTCCGCCGGATCTCCCGCCCGAAGGCCGTCTCGGCCTCGGACTGGTTCCTTCCCTCGAAGGCCGAGGGCCTCGCCGCGCTCGAGCCGTTCCTCGAGATCAAGACGACGTGGCACCCGGCCGGGGTCTGAAGCCGCGGCCCGTGACATCCGGGTGAAGCCTCTCTTTTTCTTCGATCTCGACGACACCCTCGTCGACCATCACGCGGCCGAGGAGGGCGCTCACCGCGAGACGCATGCCGCGCACGGCACGCTGTTCGGCGGGATCGCGTTCGGCGACTGGCTGGCCGCCTATCGCCGGAACAACCTGCACCTCTGGAACGAGTACGGGAAGGGGACGATCGATCGTGAGACGCTCACGGCGCGCCGCTTCGCGCTGCCGCTCTCCGATCTCGGTCTCGATCCCGGTCATGCCATCGGCGTCGGGACGTCCTACATGGAGGCGTATGGCCGCAACTGGAGGCTCATCGAGGGCGCCGAGGACGTGCTCGAGCACGCGTCGCGGGAGGGAATCGTCGGAATCCTGTCGAACGGATTCCGGGAGACGCAGCGGGCCAAGATCGTGAGGTTCGGCCTCGACCGATGGGCGCGCCACGTGATTCTCTCGGAGGACGTCGGCGCGATGAAACCCTCTCGCGTCATCTTCGACGCGGCCGCGACGGCCGCCGGGGGGGGCGAGCGCCGCCGTCTCTACGTCGGGGACTCTTTCGCGACGGACGTCGTGGGCGCGAAAGCCGCGGGCTGGTTTCCGATCCTGTTCGACCGCCACGGCAAGGGCGCGCCCGAGCCCGTCGTATTCGTGACGCGGCTCTCCGACATCAAGCCGCTTCTCTGATCAGCGAATCCCGATCTTCCCTGGCGCAGAAGGCGGCGTCATGGCCGAGGGCAACGTCTTCTTCATCGCGGCGAGGACGGGCTCGTTGCCGGCGGGCGGCTGGAAGCCGTGGTGCGTGAAGATGTGCCAGAGCCGGCCGACGACGGCCTCGGAATTGAGCGGCTTCGCGAGGACGTCTGTCGCGCCCGTCTGAATCGCGAACGCGAAATGACTGCGGTCGAGGCGCGCCGAGGTGAGGACGACGGGGAGCGCCGCCGAGGACGCCTGCGCCTTGATGACGCGCGTGACGTCGAAACCGTCCATGCCCGGGAGCGCCACGTCCATGAGAACGAGGTCGACCGTGTCCTGCAGCAGCCGCGAGAGAGCCTCGGGCCCGTCCTTGGCCTCGAGCGCGCGGCAGCCGTGCCGCCCGAGGACGTCGGCGAGGCGCTTGCGCTCCTTCGCGTCGCCGTCGACGACGAGAACGACGGGCGGGCGGTTCTTGACCTCGACGGCGGGAGCCTGAACCGTTCCGATCGGGAGCGCGGGAGTGGGCATGGCGGGCGTCGCCATCGGTCCGAGCTCGGGATGCGTCCCGCGGCTCGCGGGCGCCTCGAGAGGAGCGCCGGGCGCGCTCGGAGGCACGTCGGTTTGGGCCTGAATGCTCACATGCGGCCTTGGGGCCGCCGCCATCTGCCCGGACTCGAAAGGGCGGAGCATGGCGAGCTCGGCCTCGAGATCGGCCGCCGAGGCGAAACGCGAGGACGGTTCTTTCGCGAGCGCCTTGTAGACGATCGCGATGAGCTCCGGGGAGACGTTGGTCTCGTGGCGCAGGTCGTCGGGCGGCGGTTCCGAGACGTGCTTCATCGCGATCACGAGCGGCGACTCGCCGTCGTAGGGCACCTTGCCGGTCAGGAGCTCGTACGCCATCACGCCGATCGAGTAGACGTCGCTGCGCGCGTCCGTGGGCCGCCCGAGGGCCTGTTCCGGCGACATGTAATGCGGCGTTCCCACCATGACGCTGTCGAGCGTCAGCTGCTCGTTCGTCTTTCCGCGCGCGAGGCCGAAGTCCAGGATGGCCACGGCCCCGTTGTCCTCGACCATCACGTTCTGCGACTTGAGATCGCGATGGATGATGCCGAGCTTGTGCGCCGCTTCGGTGCCGAGGGCGATCTGGCGGAGAATCGAGATCGCGCGCCCCTGCGGAAGTTTCCCTTCGAGCTGGATGACCGTGCGCAGGTCGTGACCCGGCACGTACTCCATCGTGATGTACGGGAAGTCGTTGCTCATCCCGAAGTCGTGGATGCGCGCGACGTTTGGGTGCTTGATCTTGCGGTTGAGGTTGATCTCGCGCTTGAACCGCTGCAGAAGCTGCTGGTCGTCGGTCTCCCAGTCCGGCGAGAGGACCTTGATGGCGACGACGTCGTCGAGATCCAGGTCCTGGGCCTTGAAGACGATTCCCATGCCGCCGCGCCCGACGGTTTCCTGCCATCGGTAGCGGGTCAGACCCTCGAAGAAGCGCAGGCGAAGACGTTCAAGGTTCATGCGTTCATGCCCGATCGGCGTGCTCCTGCCTAGGGTAGCAACTTCGGAGGCGATCCGTGCGGCCTTCGGCTCGGGGCCGCGGATTCCCGAGCCCCATGTAATCTTTTCGCGGTTCGAACGCGTCCCATTCTCATCTCCGGAGGTTCGAGCATGAGACCGACCCGTCGCCGACTCCTGGCAGTCCTCGCGTTCCTGGCGGCCTTTCTGCCCGGGGGCGACCTCGCGGGCTCCGATTGCCCGTTGGCGGCCTCCCACGCCGATCCGGACGGGAGGGAGCGGCGCGCGAGCGTGTCCCGCGTCACACGTGCGTTTGCCGCGTCGCACCCGGCGGCTGGCGCCTCGACGTCGGGTCTTACCGGGGTCGTCGGCCACGCCCGGCGCCTCCTGGTGAATTACGTCGACGAGGAAATCTTCGGGGCGATGGACGCCGCAAAGGTGACGCCCGCCGCGCCTTCCTCGGACGCTGAATTCCTCCGCCGCGCCACGCTCGACCTCACGGGCCGCATTCCAGACGCGACGGTCCTGACGGCGTTTCTGGCGGACCCGTCTCCCGACAAACGCAGCCGGATGATCGACACGCTCCTCGCCTCGGACGCGTTCGTCGACCGGTGGGCGCAGTTTTTCGACGACGTTTTCCGCAATACCTCGAACGCGGACAGCGGCCAGCTCTACTTTGCGGGCCGGAACGCCCTGCACGCGTACTTCGTCGACGCGCTCCGGTCGAAGAAGCCCTACGACCTCGTCGCCCGGGAACTGATCGCGGGGGCCGGTCTGAACTCGGCGAACGGGCAGGCGAACTTCGCGGTCCGGAACATCCAGCAGAACGGCCCGGCCCAGGATACGTACGACAACCTCGGCGCGAGCATGGGCTCGGCCTTTCTGGGCACGAACGCGGTCTTCTGCACCTCCTGCCACAACGGCGCCGGGCACCTCGACGCCATCAACCTCTGGGGCTCGACGGTCCGTCGGCAGGACTTCTGGGGCATGTCGGCGTTCTTCGCGAAGGTCCGGATCCCGCGATCCGGCACGCAGTTTCCCGATTACACCTACACCGTCATCGACGACACGACGCTTCCGGACTATCGCCTCAACACGACGACGGGAAACAAGACGGACCGGACGAGCGCGTACTACACGACGATTCCCGCGGGGCTATCGCAGGTTACCCCGGCCTACCTGAGGACGCCGACGAATCCGGCGGGCGGAACGCCGCAGCCCGGGGAGGGCTATCGGGCCGCCATGGGGCGCATTCTGACCGCCGATCCCCAGTTCGCGCGCGCGACGGTGAACACGCTCTGGAAGGAGTTGTTCACGCTCGGAATCGTCGAGCCGGCGGACGGCTTCGACCTCATGAGGCAGGATGCGGCAAGCCCCCCACCCGGCTCGTGGACCATTCAGCCGACGCATCCGAATCTTCTGACGCGTCTCGCGACCGATTTCGCGGGGCACGGCTTCGACCTCCGCTACATCCTCTCGGTGATGGCGAAGTCGAGCGCCTACCAGCTCTCGTCCTTCTACCCCGGCACGTGGAACGACGCGTCGACACCTCTGTTCGCGCGCCACTTCCCACGGCGCCTCCGTGCGGAGGAGCTGTTCGACGCCATCACGAAGTCCACGAGCGTTCCGGCGAGCCTCACCCTGAGCGGCGGCGCGAGCCCGGTCGCGTGGGCGGGCCAGCTACCCGACATCAACGAGCCGGGGTCCGCTTCCATCCGCACTTTCCTCAACACGTTCATGCGCGGCGACCGCGACACCGAGCCCCGCTCGGCCGCGTTCTCGATTTCACAGGCTCTGTCCCTCATGAACGACTCCGTCGTCGTCATTCCGCGCACGAAGAACAGCGCGGCCGGCTCGGCCGTGAACAAGCTGATCGCGTCGAACGCGACGCCGACGGTCATCGTCCAGACGCTCTTCGTGAACACGCTCTCGCGCAATCCGTCGAGCGACGAGCTCGCGAAGGGCGTCGCCCTGTTCTCGAATCTCCAGGCCGGCCAGACGAAGACGAGCGTGGCCGAAGATCTTCAGTTCACGCTCCTCAACAAGATCGACTTCATCTTCAACTATTGAGGCGGACCATGAAATCCACGCTGCCACAGGTCCTCCCGGCGTCTTCGCCCTACGACGGGCCAGGTCTTTCCCGCCGGGGTTTTCTCGAGCTCGGCGCTGGAGGCCTCGTGGCTTCCTGGTACCTCCGGCCCCGCGCGGCGTGGGCCGAGGCGGCGACTCTCGCGGTAACCCCGAAGGCCTCGGCGCGAAACGTGATCTTCGTGTTCCTCCCGGGCGCCCCGAGCCAGGTGGACATGTGGGATCTGAAGGAAGGCGCCTGGCTGCCTTCCGACTTCGCGCCCACGAGCATGGGTGCCGGTGTGAGGTGGCCCGCCGGCCTCCTTCCGAAACTCGGCGGCGCGCTGGCGGACTTTTCGATCGTACGGTCGGTGAGGTCGTCGGCTCTGGTGCACGGACTCGGACAGACGTGGGTCCAGATCGCCCGAAACCCGACGGGGGCCACGGGCTCGATCGCTCCCCATCTCGGGGCCATCGCCGCGCTCGAGCTCGCGCCGAAAAAGGTGGCGACGGACGTCCTGCCCGCGTTCGTGGCGCTGAACACGGGCGGGATCTCGGGGTCGGGTTACCTTCCCTCGACGTACTCGCCGTTCTCGGTGCAGCCCACGGCGACGGGGCTCGCGTCGCTGACGCACCCGGACGGAACGGCTCGCTTCGCCTTGCGTTGGAACGATCTCGAGAGCCTCGACGCAGCGCTTCGCAGCGGGCAGCCGATCGGGAAAGACGCCTCGGATGCGGCGGGGTTCTACGACCAGGCGAAGGTCCTGATGGACAGCCCGGGCGTGAATGCGCTGTTTTCCTTCTCGACGGGAGACGGCGCGCGTTACGGGAGCACGGCGTTCGGAAATTCCTGTCTCGTGGCGAAGCAGCTTCTCGGGGGGAACCGAGGGGCCCGGTTCGTGCAGGTCACGCTCGGCAACTGGGACATGCACAGCGGCATCTACACGAAGGGCGTGAACAACAGCCTCTACGGTCTCTGCCCGCAGCTCGACAACGG
>JBDTML010000353.1:0-2166 GCA_039934255.1 Acidobacteriota bacterium
AAAGGCCGGCTACACGGTGCTTCTCGCGGAGGGGCCGGCCGATGCCGAACGGATCGCGGGCAGCCACGCGGGTCCGATCCACCTCCTTCTGACCGACGTCGTGATGCCGGGCGTGAGGGGTCCGGAGCTCGCGGAACGGCTGCTCCGCCAGAGGCCCGACCTCCTTGTGTTGTACATGTCGGGCTACACCGACGATGCGATCGCGCACCACGGACTCCTCGAGGCCGGAGTGGAGTTTCTCCAGAAGCCTTTCACGCCCCTCGGGTTGACGAACAAGGTCCGCGAAGTGCTCGACCGCTCCAATTCGTAGATTTCCGTTACCCTGAGCGGGGAGGCGACACCATGGGACTCTTTTCCGGAACGCATCTCGAGCCCGGGGCTTCCGCCCCCGCTTTCACGCTCCTGGACCAGCACGGGAAATCCGTTTCCCTCGCGGGTCTTCGCGGAAAACGGGTCGTCCTCTACTTCTTCCCGAAGGCCGACACCGCCGGTTGAACGGTCGAAGCCCAGGCCTTCCGTGACGAAGGCCCGAAGCTCCCGAAGGACGTCGTCGTCCTCGGCGTGTCCAAAGACACCGTCGAGGCCCAGAAGAAATTCGCGGCGAAAAACAAGCTCACGTTCCGACTCCTCGCGGACGCCGAGGGGAAGGTCATCGAGCTCTACGGCGTCGGTCTCGCGTTCGGCATCGCGAAGCGGAAGTCGTTCCTGATCGACTCGAAGGGGAAGATCGCGAAGGTCTACGAGACCGTCGCGCCCGCGAAACACGCGGGGGAGGTCGCGAAGGACCTCTCCTCGGTGCCCTGACGGGGCCGCGGTAAACGCGGCGGGCCCGGCGCGCGTCTCATCCCGGCACGCCATGAACGCGCCTCGACGCACGGCCCGCCTCCGTCTCGCTCTCGGAGCCTTCGCGGCCCTCCTCGCGCTCCACGCCCGCGCCGAGGAGCGCCTCGTCCTGCCCGGGCTCGCGAGCACGGCCGGAATCGCGGGAACGCGCTTCGTCTCGACGGTCTGGATCACGAACCCCTCGGACGCCGAGATTTCGGCGGACCTCGGCCTCGTCACACCCGCCGGTCCGTCGTCCGCGACCCCGCGCGTGACCATCGGGCCGCGCGCGACGCTCCGCCTCGACGATGTCGTTGCGAGCCTGTTCAGCTCCGCACCGGGAGCGGGCACGCTCACCGTGCGCTCCGCATCGCCCCTCGTCGTCCGCGGCGTGACCGCGAACGTCGCGGACCCCCGCGGGACGTTCGGTCTCGCGCTGACCGCCTCGCGCGCCGGCGACGCGCTCCGCGCGGGAGAGACGGGCGTCGCCGCATGGCTCGCGCACACGGCGGCGGCCGGCACTCTCTCCCGGACGAACGTCGCCGTCACGCTCCTCGAGGCCGGGAGCGAGGCGCTCGTCACGCTCGTCGACGACAGCGGTCTCGTGCGGGGCGAGGCGCGCGTCGCGGGCGATGCTCCGCTTTTCTGGCAGCGCTCGGTGAGCGAGATCGCGGCCGACCCGGAGATCCCGCTCGGCCGCGTCGAGGTGACGGTCCTCCGCGGATCGGCGGTCGGCTACGCCGCCGTCGTCGACAACGTCACGGGCGACGGCATCCTCGCGCCCGTCCGCCGGACGGAGAATCCCGCGGGCCCGCCCTTCTCGCTCCTCGCGGACGGCGCCGCGCGAACTCCGGGAGCGAACGGGACGCTCTGGCGGACGGCGCTGCGCCTCGTGAACCAGGGTGTGGCGCCCGTCGAGGCGGCGCTCGAAAGCGCCGGGATGGGGACCGTCGTCCGCGCGACGCGCGTCGTCCCGCCTCGGGGCATCCTCGAGGTCGACGACGTCCTCGGCGCCCTCGGATTGCCGGAGGGATCCGCCGGCGCCGTGCGCGTGACGTCCGGCTCGCGCCTCGCCGCGCTCGCGGCGACACGCAACGTTGACCCCGCCGGGCGCGCCGGCACTTTCGCGGCCGCGCAGGAGCCCGTGCCGGCCGGAGCCCTCTCGGGTCCCGGCCGGACACTCGTCCTCGCCGGCCTCGCGCATGCGGCCGGCTCGACCGGCTTCCGGACGAACCTCGCCATTCTCGCGGGCGACGCCGGCGCGCGAGCGACGCTGCGCCTCCGCTCGTCGGCCGGCGCCGTCCTCGCCGAGGGCTCGGCCGACGTCGCGCCCGGGGCGTGGGT
>JBDTML010000354.1:0-3044 GCA_039934255.1 Acidobacteriota bacterium
GGAAGCCGCGCAGAAAAGTGGCCGGCCGCCCGCTGTAGCGGATCTCCGCGAACTCAACGTCCGTCATCACCTTCGCGCGGCGCCAGAGGCGCGCGTACAGGAATACCGTCAGCGTCCCCGACATGACGAAGTTCCACCAGATCCAGTTCCCAGCGACGCCGTGCGCCGCGACGAGTCCCGTCACGACGAGGGGCGTGTCCGCCGCGAACGTCGTCGCGATCATTGCGGCGCCGGCCAGCCACCATGGCACGGCGCGCCCCGCGACGAAGTACTGCTCGAGCGATTCGCCGCCCTTCTTCGTGAACGCGAGGCCGATGCCGATCGAGAGGACGAAATACGCGGCGACGATCGCCCAGTCGAGGGTCGTCAGGGTCATGGTTTCCTTGGCCGCACGGGCGGAGATGCTACGCCATCCGGCCTTGCATATGATGGTTGCATGAAGGCCCTTTCCGAAGTCCTCGCGCGGGAGGACGAGATCGCCCGGCTCGACCCCGATCACCCGGGCTTCAAGGATCTCGTCTATCGGAAGCGCCGCAACGAGATCGCGCGCCTCGCCCTCTCCTGCAAGGAAGGCGATCCGCTGCCCCGCATCGACTACACGGCCGAAGAGCAGGCTGTGTGGGCAATGACGTGGGAACGGCTCGGGCCGCTGCACGAGACGCACGCGTGCCGTCCGTGGCTCGAAAGCTCGCAGGTGCTGTCACTGGACCGCGCGCGCGTTCCTCAGCTCGAAGACGTCAACGTCACGCTCGAGCGCTCCGGGTTCCGGATGCTGCCGGTCGCCGGGCTCATCCAGGGCCGTGGCTTCCTCTCCGCGATGGCGCAGGGCGTCTTCCTGTCGACCCAGTACATGCGCCATCACTCGGTGCCGTTCTACACGCCCGAGCCCGACGTCATCCACGAGCTCGTCGGGCACGCGGCCAGCCTCTTCCATCCCGACGTCGTGCGGCTCTCGCGCCTCTTCGGTGAGGCCGCGCGCCGCGCGACCGACGAGGGGATGAGGCGACTCGAGCTCGTCTACTGGTACACGCTGGAATTCGGGCTCGTGGAAGAGGGCGGCGCGCTGAAGACCTACGGTGCCGGAATGCTCTCGTCCTTCGGCGAGATGGAGCGCATGAAGGCGGATGCCGAACTTCGAAAATTGGACTTCGCGGACGCGTCGGCGCGGCCCTACGACCCGACGCAGTACCAGCCCGTCCTCTACGTGTCTCCGTCGTGGGACCGGATGGTCGCCGACGTTTCGGACTGGCTGAAGACGATCTGAACGTGCCGTCCCGGCACAGACCCTACGAGGCGCTCCGGCACCGCGACTTCCGCCGCTTCGCGTTGTCGATGCTCGTCTCGATCGTCGGCTCGCAGATGCAGAACGTCGCGATCGACTGGCACGTCTGGGTCCTCACGCGCTCACCTCTCGCGCTCGGTCTCGTGGGCCTCGTCCGCATCGTGCCCATCGTGATCCTCTCGCTCGTCGGCGGGCTCGTGGCCGACCGGCACGACCGCCGCCGCGTCCTCATCGTCACGCAGTCCGCCATGACCCTCGTCGCGCTCGCGCTCGGCGTCGTGACCCTTCTCGGGCGCGACACCGTCGGCCTCGTCTACCTGCTCACGGCGTGCACGTCGGCCGCGGGAGCGTTCGACAACCCGTCGCGCCAGTCCCTCGTCCCGAGGCTCGTGCCGGAGAAAGACCTGCCGGGCGCCCTCGCGGTCCTGCTCTCGATCTTCCAGCTGGCGTCCATCGGCGGACCGGCGCTCACGGGCCTCATCCTCGCCGGGACCTCTCTCGGATCCGCACCGGGAACATTCTCGTTCCATGGACACAGCGGCGGGCTGGCCCTCATCTACTTCCTGAACGCGATCTCCTTCCTCGGCGTCCTCGCGACGCTGTTCACGCTGAAGACCTCGGGCGAGATCGCGCGGGCGGAGGGGGCGCCGGAGAACCCGCTGGCCTCCCTGAGGGAGGGTCTCCGCTTCGTGTTCACGACGCCGATCCTCGTCTGGACGATGACGCTCGACTTCTTCGCGACGTTCTTCGCGGGTTCGATGTCGCTGCTCCCGATTTTCGCGGACCAGGTCCTGAAAGCGGGACCGGCCGGTTACGGCTGGCTGCGCGCCGCGCCGGGGATCGGTGCGCTCGTGGGGTCCGTCTGGACTTCCGTGCATGGCCTTCCCCGCCGGCAGGGCCGCGTCTTTCTCTGGGCGGTCGCGGCTTACGGTGTCACGACCATCGTCTTCGGCCTCTCCCGCAGTTTCTGGCTCACGTTTGCCGCCCTCGCTCTCGTCGGACTCTCGGACACGATTTCCACCGTCGTCCGCCAGACGGTTCGCCAGCTCGTCACGCCGGACGGTCTCCGCGGACGGATGACGGGAATCAACATGATCTTCTTCATGGGGGGCCCGCAGCTCGGCGAACTGGAGGCGGGTTTCGTCGCGAGCCTCTTCGCCTCGGCGGCCCTCGGAGCCTCGGTCGCGGTCGTCTCTGGCGGCGCCTTCACGCTCCTCGTCGCCCTTTTCATCGCGGCGCGCGCGAAGGTCGTGCGGGACTACGACTGGACGGACGGGCGCTGACGCCCGCGCTCGCCCGCGTTCTCGCGAGGCGGACCTTCCGCAGCGTCCGGCCCTTCAGGAGGCGTTCGAGGTGCTCGGCGTAGACGACGACATCCGGAAGCTCCGGCATCGGGGCAGAATAGGGCCCATGCCGCGGTGCAGGAAGGCGGAAAGTCCCTCCGGGTCGAGCGCGTCCTCACGCGCCGCGCCCGAGACGCTGCCGCCCGACCTCCTCGCCGCGGGCGTGCGGCGCCTCGGCTACGTCGCCCTCCTCATGGCGGGAAGCGTCCTCGCCTTCGCGGTCGTCGAGCGGCTGGTCGTGTCGCACGCAGGAGTGGGCGCGTTTCCCGGCATCGTGCCCTTCGGTCAGGTCTCCGTCGTCGTCGTCTCGCTCGGCATGTACGCGATCACCCGCCGCGCGGGGCTCGACCCCGCCGAACTCCTCGACCGCGCGCTCGTCTACGAAGTGCTCGTCGGGTTCCTGCTCGCCGCGATCTACC
>JBDTML010000355.1:0-23746 GCA_039934255.1 Acidobacteriota bacterium
CCTCGGGACGCTGGGCGTCGAGAGCGGCTGGGTGGAGATCACACGCGCGTCAGGCACGGGGCCGTGGCTGGCGTACGGCGTCGTGAACGACGGCGGCAACCCCGGCAAGCGCACCGGCGACGGAGCTTACGTGCCGATGCGCCTCCCGAGCCCTCCACCCGCGCCGGCGCCGCGGCTCCTGAGCGTCGGCGGCTCATACTCCGTGGCGGTCGCTCTCCTCGACAATACGTGCGGCAGCGTGACCGTGCAGACGCAACCGACGTCCGTCTCGCACGAGATCGGAGCCTCGACTTTCACGCTGACGCACCTCCTGACGTACAGCGGGCAGGTCGGAGGCGACGGCAGGTTCTCGACGGCGCCGCTCGTGCTCACGGACTCCGGCTCGACGACGACGTTGACGATCGAGGGCCGATTCACGGCGGCGGGCTTCGACGCGACGGTGGCCGTGAACGTCCAGAGGGCGGGCGGGCCCTGCGTCTACCACGTTGGATGGACGGCCGTGAAGCAGGGAGCGCCGAACGTCCTGCCGTAAGCCGAGAGAGCCCCGACTTCCGAGTGGCCCAGGTGGCCGCGAAGCTCAAGGAGATCCTCGGGACCTCGAGATCCTCTCGAAGAACTGAACCCCAGGGTCGTGATCTCGAGGTTCAACGCGTCGATCTCGGGTTCCTCAGGCGGCCGTCTCCAGATCACCGGGAGCGTGGTATAAACCGCTACCCCCGAAGGGCTTCGCGCCCTTCGACGCGTTTCCTCGGTCGGGACGTGGCGCAGCCTGGTAGCGTACTTGAATGGGGTTCAAGGGGTCGTGGGTTCGAATCCCACCGTCCCGACCATCTAGCCCGACGACCGGCGCCCCGCGAGGGGCGCTTTTTCGCGCGGTGGTCGTGGAGGATTCATGAACGGTCGCGGACTCGTCCTGGCCTCGTGTTTCTGGGCTTGCGCCGCGGCCGCGGCGCCGGCCGCCCCCCCGGCGGCGGCGACGACGCACCGACTCGACACCCTGACGGGCCTCGAGATCGTCGGCGGCTCGGGCGAGATCGTGGAGTACCGGGGACGGCGCGCCCTGCACCTGTCGCCGTCGCCCGGAGGGGGCGCCGGGGACAAGGCCGTGATCGCAATCCTCGCGGGGAGGGACTTCGGGGACGGCACGATCGAGGTCGACGTCGCGGGCGCGCCGCGCGCCACGGCACCCGCGGATTCGAGGGGCTTCATCGGCGTCGAGTTCCGGCTGTCGGAGGGCGGCGCGCGCGGCGAGGTCGTCTACCTGCGCCCCACGAACGGCCGCGCCGACGACCAGCTGAGGCGCAATCGTTCCGTGCAGTACGAGGCGCTCCCGGAATTTCCGTGGCACAGGTTGAGGAAAGAGAGCCCGGGCGTGTACGAGACGTATGCGGACCTCGAGACGGGCGCCTGGACCACGATGAAGATCGTGGTCTCCGGGACGAGCGCGCACCTCTTCGTGAACGGCGCCGCGCAGCCCGCGCTCGTCGTGAGGGACCTGAAGCTCGGGGCCTCCCGCGGTCCCGTCGCGCTCTGGGCGCACGTGTCCACCGAGGCGTACTTCGCGAACTTGCGGGTGACGTCCGCCGCGCCCCCTGTGCACGCGGCCGAAGCGCCGGCGAAGAAGCGCTTCTCGATCGACGACTTCGAGAAGATCGTCCGGCTGTCGTCCCCGCGGATTTCGCCCGACGGCAAGTCGATCGCCGTGGTCGTCTCGCGCGCGGACGTCGCGAAGAACAAGTGGCTCCCCGAGCTGAGCCTCGTGGACGCCGCGACGGGCGCGGTGCGGTCGCTCACGCACGAACGCAAGGGCGTCTCCCACCCGCGCTGGTCGCCGTCCGGGGACCGGCTCGCATTTCTCGCTGCCGACGGCGCGGGGAAAGACGCGAAGCCGCAGATCTTCGTCCTCTCGATGGCGGGCGGCGAGGCCCGAAAGGTCACGAGCGCGCCGTCGGGCGTCCAGCATTTCACCTGGCGGCCCGACGAAAAGGCCCTCGCCTTCGCCGCCGAGGACGAACGCCCGAACAAGGCCGAGATCGAGAAGGGCAATGATCTGTTCGAAGTCGGGAGCGACAGCCTTTACGTCTCCGAGCCCCCGATGCCGGTCCACGTGTGGCTCGTCCCGGCCGAAGGCGGCGAGGCGAAGCGCCTGACATCCGGCGCGTGGAGCCTGCCCGCGGCCCTTCCGCCGAGCCCGCCGTCCTCGCCCCTCTCGTGGTCGCCCGACGGGAAGTCCCTCGCGTTCGTCCGCGTCGAGACGCCACACTCGGGCGACAACGACGCCGCCACGGTCCGGATCCTCGACGTCGAGTCCGGCGCGATCCGCGCGCTGACCGGCAAGACGCACTTCGAGGGGTTCCCCGTCTTCTCGCCTGACGGTTCGAAGCTTTCGTACTGGTGCCCGCGCGACCGCGACCCGAACAACGTGAACGACGTCCACGTCGCGTCCGTGACCGGTGGTGAAGGCGTGAACCTCACGAAGTCGCTCGACCGCTGTCTCTACGCGTCCGTCTGGACGGCCGACGGGAAGGCGCTCGTCGTGGGCGGAAACGACGGCACGCGCGTTTCGCTCTGGCTGGCGCCGCTCGACGGCCCGGTGAAGCGGCTCGAGCTCGGCGAAGTCAATCCGGCATGGTCTTTCTTCGTCGATGTTTCGGTCGCGGCGAACGGCTCGATCGCCTTCGTCGGGAGCGAGCCGGGCCGCCCCGGGGAGCTGTGGTGGATGGCGTCCGCGTCGGCGGCGCCAAGGCGTCTCACCGACCTGAACGCCGAGATCGCAGGCCGCGACCTCGGGAAAGTAGAGACGTTCACCTGGAAGGGACCCGACGGGTTCGAAGAGGACGGCGTCGTCGTCCTCCCGCCGGGCCTCGCGCCGGGCTCGAAGGTGCCGCTCGTCCTCTACATCCACGGCGGCCCGCAGGCCGCGTCGACGCGCGCCTTCTCGGCCCAGGCCCAGCTCTTCGCCGCTCAGGGCTGGGCCGTCTTCATGCCGAACTACCGCGGGAGCGACAACCGCGGAAACGCCTACCAGCGCGCGATCTTCAACGACGCGGGCGACGGCCCCGGGCGCGATGTCCTCGCGGGCGTGGACGCGCTCGTGAAGAAGGGCTTCGTGGACACGACCCGGATCGCGGTGTCGGGGTGGTCGTACGGCGGCTACATGACGAGCTGGCTCATCGGGCACGACACGCGCTGGAAGGCGGCGGTGGCGGGAGCTCCCGTGACTGACCTCGCGGACCAGTACGCCTTCGCGGACTTCAACGCCCAGATGCGGTACGCGATGAAGGGGAATGCGACGCCGTTCTCGCCCGGAGGCGACGCGCTCTTCCGCGCGCAGTCGCCGATCACGTATGCGACACGGGCGAAGACGCCGACCCTGATCCTGTCGGATACCGGCGACTTTCGCGTCCCGTACACGCAGGCGTTCAAGCTGTTCCGCGCGCTCAAGGAAGCCGGGGTCGAGACGTCGTTCGTCGCGATCCCGGTCGAGGGACACTTCCCGGGCGACCCCGTGCGCACCCGCGAAGTATTCCGGCGCTGGGTCGACTGGCTGGCACCCCGGCTGAAGTAGCCTAGAGGCCCGAGAACGGCCTCTTCATCGCCTGTCGGGCGGCCGTACCTGAAACCCCCGGGTTGCTCGGCGCGTAGATCGGACGCGACCGCGACGAAATCGGAAGGAGATGCCATGGCCGAAGTGACGTCCCACGCGCCCGGAGCGTTCTGCTGGATCGAGCTCGCAACCACCGACCAGAAGGCGGCGAAGGACTTCTACGGGAAGCTCTTCGGCTGGTCGTTCGCGGACAGCGAGATGGGCCCCGGCATGACCTACACGATCTTCAAGCTGAAGGGGCGCGACGCGGCGGCCTGCTACACGCTGGACCCCGCGAAGATGCCGGGCGTTCCGCCGCACTGGCTGATCTACATCGCATCGGCGGACGCGGGCGCGTCGGCTCGCCGCGCGGCCGAACTGGGCGGCAAGATCACCATGCCCGCATTCGAGGTCGGAGCCTTCGGGAAAATGGCGGTCCTCGCCGACCCGACGGGCGGGAACTTCTGCGTGTGGGAGCCGAAGTTGAACACGGGCATCGGCATTCATAACGAGCCCGGCGCCTTCAGCTGGGGTCAGCTCAACACGAGCGAAACGGCGAAGGCCGAGGCGTTCTACACGGCGCTCTTCGGCTGGCAGGCGAAGACCGGCACGGGCGGCGGCATGACGTACACGGAGTGGATCCTCGGTGGGAAGCCGATCGGCGGGATGATGGCTCCGCCGGACGGTGCGCGCGTGCCGTCCCACTGGCTCGCGTACTTCTCCGTGGCCGACTGCGACAAGGCGGCGGCCCTGGCCGTGTCGCTCGGCGCGAGGACGTACGTTCCTCCGACGAGCATCGAGGGCACGGGCCGCTTCGCGGTCCTCGCCGATCCGCAGGGAGCGGCCTTCGCCCTCTACCGCGAGTAGGATGCGGCGGGGCTGGGGGAGATTGAGGGGATGGTGAACGGCAAGGCGGTCTGGGCGGGACGGGTGCTCTCGGCCCTCGTGTGCCTCCTCTTCCTGTTCAGCGCGTTCGTCAAGCTGAAGGGTGGGCCGGATCTCGAGAAGGGGTTCGCGCATCTGGGCCTGCCGGGCTCGATGGCCGTGCCGCTCGCGATTCTCGAGATCGCGTGCGTGGCCGCCTACCTGATCCCGGCAACGGCGGTTCTCGGCGCGGTCCTCCTGACGGGCTACGTGGGCGGCGCCATCTGCACGCACTGGCGCGTGGGAGATCCGTTCATCATCCATATCGTGCTCGGCATTTTCGTGTGGCTCGGCCTCTATCTCCGCGAGCCTGTTCTGAAGTCCCTCATTCCTCTCGGAAGGAGTTGAACCATGGCTGCCAAGAAGAAAAAAACCACGAAAGCGCCCGCGAAGTCCGCCCCCCGGAAGGCGAAGAAGGCCGCGCCGAGGAAGAAGGCGGCGTCGGCCCGCCTCGCGATCGCGGACGTCTCGCCGGGAATCACGGCGAACGACCTCATGAAGAGCCTCTCCTGGTACACGGACGTCGTCGGCTTCATCGTCGAGGAGCGCTGGATGAAGGATGGGGTCGTCGGCGGCGTGTCGCTCCGGGCCGGGAAGACGACGTTCATGCTGGGGCAGGACGACTGGAAGAAGGGCCGCGACCGAAAGAAGGGCGAGGGGTTCCGTCTCTATTGCACGACGACGCAGGACATCGACGTCCTCGCGAAGAAGATCGAGTCCCGAGGCGGCACGCTGGACCAGCAGCCGACGGACCAGCCCTGGGGCATGCGGGACATCGCCCTCACCGACCCCGATGGTTTCAAGATCACGATCGCGAAGGAGACGAAGAAGCGTTAGAAAGAGCCGCTGCCCGGCGAAGCGCCTCAGCGAGGCCCGGTTGGTCGGCTCGCGATCTTATCGTTCACCCGTCCAAGCATCTCGAGCACCTCACGCGAGACTTTCGGGTCGGGTACCGTATTCCGGATCGGCGGAACCGATTGCAGGTACGCGAAGATCGCCAGCAGGTCGGTATCGGGGAGGTTCCGGATCATCGCCCACGGCATGGGCGGCAGTATGGTGCGGGTGGTTAGGTGCCGGGCTTTCCGGAAAACCGCGAGGAACTGCTCCTCGGTCCAGCTTCCCGTGCCTGTGTCGACGTCCGGCGTCAGGTTCCTGGAATACGTGACGCCGAACTTCACCCTGAAGCTCGTGAGCGTCGGCCCGAGGAGTACGACGTCCTCCGGGCCTAGCGTCCCCTGAGGGTCGGGAGCGCCTTCCGGATGGCCCGAGAGCATGCGGCTCCAGTCGGGAGCGGGAGTGCCCATTACCGCGTTGTAGACCCAGGGTGTGTGGCAGTTGTTGCAGTCACTGGCCATCACCAGGGTCTTCCCCTTTCGGATCAGTTCAGCGGGATAGCGGCGATTTGGCCCCGTGCCGTGCGCCACCGGCTTGAGGTCGAAGCTGGGTGGCGCCGGCGGCGCGTTCTTCGGAGCTTCTAGCTTCGCGTCCGGGTTGGCTTGCAGGGCGATGATCTTGTTGTTGATCTCGATGAAGGCGTCGGCCACCGGCGGCGGGATCTTCTCGGTGGGTGGCAGGTTGCGGAGCGGCGGAATGGAGCGCAGGTAGGCGAAGATCGCCTTCAGGTCGTGATCCGATCGGTACCGGATCCAGTTCCAGGGCATCGGCGGATACACGGGCCGGCCGTCGCCGCCGAGGTGTCGTCCTTTTCGGAAGATGTCGATGAACATCTTCTCCGTCCACGATCCGGTTCCCGTGTCGATGTCCGGCGTCAGATTCTGTGAGTACGTGGTGCCGAAGGGAAGCTTGAAGCTCGTGTGCGTCGGGCCCATGAGACCAAAGTCGCTCGGCCCCGGCTCGCCCTGAGGATCCGGCGCGCCCTCGGGATGTCCCGAAAGCAACCGGGTCCAGTCGGCATCCGGCGCTCCAAGCTCAGGGTCGAAGTGCCACGGCGTGTGGCAGGTGTTGCAGCCTCCGGAGAGGACGAGCAGCTTGCCGCGGGCGATGAGCTTCTTCGTGTAGGGATTCGACGGCGCCTGGCCCGGCCGGACGGGCTTGAGCGTCACGCTCGATGGCGGCGCCTGCGGCTGGGCATGCAGCACGCCGGCTGGGCCGAGGCTCAGCGCGAGGAGGGCGCACGGCGCGAAGGCGAAGCACAAGCCACCCAGCGAACGGGACCGTTCAGTCATCGGATTGTTCCTCTTGGACTGAGATGCTATCTCGATTTGCGGCGTCGAGGGTCCAGAGCGCCTTCGGCATCTTCCGCAGCGGCGGCGACGGCCGTTTTCTCGCGCGTGCGGGAGTAAGCTTCGGAGGGATGCGTCGCTTCACGACTCCACTCTTCTCTCTCGCGGTGCTGGTTTCCGCCGCGCTCGGCATCGCCGCCGACGCCAAGAAGCCGGCGGCCTTCGCCGACATCGCCGCGAAGAAGCCGGACGTCACGATCGTCGTCACGGACTCCGGCCTCGGCGGCCTCTCCGTCGCGGCGGATCTCGCCGCTCGGTTGCCCGCGAGCGGGATCGTTCAATCGGCGCGGATCGTCTTCGTGAATGCCGAACCGGACGCCGCGTTCGGATATAACGACATGAAGCTCGAGGCGGACAGGGTGCGGGTCTTTGACGGCGCTCTCGCGGCCATGGAAGCGCGCTACGAGCCCGACCTCATCCTGATCGCGTGCAACACCCTGTCGGTCGTTTATCCCGGGACGGCGCACGCGAAACGCGGGAGCACGGAGACGATCGAGATCGTCAGCCTCGGCGCCGGCCTCATCCGGAAAGAGCTGGCCGCAAAGCCGGACGCGACGGCGCTCGTCTTCGCGACGAAGACGACGATCGAGTCCGGAGCCCACAAAAGGCTCCTGGTCGCGAAGGGCCTCCCGGCCGGCCAGTTCGTCGGCGAAGCCTGCCCGCGGCTCGCGGGCGCGATCGAACGCGGTGCGGCGAGCGACGAGACGGCCGCCTTCGTGAAAAAGTTCGTCGCCGAGGGGTTGGAGAAGCGGCTCGACAAGACCGGCCCGATCGTCGTGAGCCTGAACTGCACGCACTTTCCCTACGTGAAGCCGCTCTGGGAGCAGGCATTCGCGGGGTTCGGATATCCCGAGGTGAAGGTACTCGACCCGAATCCGCTCATGACGGACGTCGTTCTCCGCGAGGGCGGCGCGAAGCGCTACTCGAAAACAAGTGTGTCGGTCGAGGTCGTCTCGAAGGTGCCGATCGACGAGGCCACTCGCGCGAATCTCGGCGGGCTGCTTCGAGCCGTCTCGCCTCTCACCTCGGACGCGCTCGGGCGCTACCGATTCGAACCCGCTCTTTTCCGTGCGAAAATTGATCCGTCCAACGTCGTCCCGCGGTAAGCGAAGACCAATTTGAGGGGTAGGCTGTGACGGGATGACAAAACCGGGGAGAGTACTTTGAAGCGCGCCCGGGATTCGCGAGTCGCGGACGCGCCATACGCCGATGACGGACTCGGCTGGAATGCTCCGGCGCTCCTCGGGGAGATCCTCAGCCTCGAGACGCTCGAGGAGCGTGCGACGGCCCTTGCGGCCCACCTGACGCTGGCGCGTGAGTCGAGACGGAGTAGCCGCGCCCATCTCGACCGCCTCGAGCGGAACATGGAACGGTTGCGGAGCGCGTACGTCGCGCTGGCCGACGACGTGCACCGGGGCGAGCCGCTCGCCCCCGCCGCGGAGTGGCTGCTCGACAACTTTCACCTGCTCGAATCCGAGTCCCGGGCCGTTCGCCAGGACCTGCCGCCGCGTTACTACCGCAAGCTCCCGAAGCTGGCCTCCCGCGAGCACGCCGGCACGGCACGACTGTATGCGATGGCGGTCGAACTCATCCGCTCGGGGGATGGACGGCTCGACCTCGAACGCCTGACGCGCTTCCTGAAGGCTTACCAGACGGTGGCGCCGCTCACGATCGGCGAGTTGTGGGCCTGGCCCAGCATCCTGAAGCTGGCGCTGCTCGATAACCTCCGTCGGCTCTCGGACGGCGTTCTCGCGCGGCGGCAAGGGCGCCGCGCCGCGGACGAGATACGTGCCCGGCTCGAGCGCGGCGACGACGCCGTGCCGCTTCCCAGCGTCCTCGACCCCGCCTTCGTGGCCCAGCTCCTGTTTCACATGCGCGAGTTCGATCCGCGCCTTTCCGTGCAGCGCGCCGAGCTGACGAGGAGGCTCACGGAGGCCGGGACGACGGCGGAAGACGCCGTCCGCGCGGAGCATCAGCGGCTCGCGACCGAACAAGCTTCGACGGCGAACTCCATCACGAGCCTGCGCCTCGTGTCGGCGATGGACTGGAGCAGCTACGTCGAAAGCGTGAGCCTCATCGAACAGATCCTGCGGCGTGACCCCGCGGGCGTCTACGGGCGCATGGATTTCGACAGCCGGGACCTGTACCGCCACGCGGTCGAGGAGCTGGCCGATCCCACGGGCGAAGCGCAGGTCCGGGTGGCGCTCCGAGCCGTCGCAAGCGCCCGTCGGCCCGCGGACCGCCCGGGGTCGAAGGAACGGGCCGCGCACGTGGGCTATTACCTCGTCGGCGGAGGACGGCCGGACCTCGAGACGGACGTGGCTTACCGCCCGCCGTTTCTCGACCGCATCGGCCGCGCGCTCTACGCGCGGGCCGACGCCGTGTACCTCTCGTCGATCCTCGGGCTCACGTTTCTCGGCGTCCTCGTCGCGGTGGCGCCTCTCTGGGCGGGCGGTGCGTCCGTCCGCGCTCTGCTCGTCGTCTCCCTGCTCGTCCTCCTGCCCGCGAGCGAGATCGCCATTGCCCTGATTCAGCGCATCGCGTCCGGGCTCGTTCCCCCGCGCCGCCTTCCGCGGCTGGACCTGGCGGGCGGTGTCCCCGAGGGCGCACGGACGATGGTCGTCGTCCCGACGCTGTTTTCGAGCGTGGAGGGGGTGCGTGAGCTCATCGAGCACCTCGAAGTGCAGGCCCTTGGAAACCTGGACGCGAACGTCCACTTCGCTCTCCTCGGCGACTTTGTCGACGCCGAGACCGAGACTCTTCCGGGCGACGCGGAAATCCTTGCGGCGGCTCGAGCCGGGATCGAGGAGCTGAACGCCCGCCACGCGGCGGGGAGGAACGACCGCTTCTTCCTCTTCCATCGGCCCCGCACGTGGAACGCAAAAGAGGGCCTCTTCATGGGCTGGGAACGGAAGCGCGGGAAGATCGAGGAGTTCAACCGCCTCCTCCGCGGAGCCAGGGGAACGCGCTACACGCAGGTCGTCGGCGACGTGGGAATCCTCCCGTCCGTCCGCTATGTCCTGACGCTCGATTCCGACACCCGGCTCCCGCGCGGAACGGCCCGGGCGCTCATCGGAGTCCTCGCGCACCCCCTCCACCAGGCGCACGTGGACCCGCGGCTCCGGCGCGTCACCGAGGGATACGGAATTCTCCAGCCCCGCGTCTCGATCACGCAGTCGGGCGCCGCGGATTCGCTGTTCGCCCGTGTCTACTCGGGTCACACCGGAGTGGATCCCTATTCGCGCGCCGTTTCCGACACCTACCAGGACCTCTTCGGAGAAGGCATCTTCACCGGGAAAGGCCTTTACGACGTTGACGCATTCGTCGCGTCGCTCGAGGGCCGCGTTCCGGAAAACGCGCTCCTCTCCCACGACCTCTTCGAGGGTCTCTACGCCCGTACGGCGCTCGTCTCGGACATCGAGGTCGTGGACGACTACCCCGCAAACGTCCTGGCGCACGCGCGGCGGCAGCACCGCTGGGTGCGGGGCGACTGGCAGATTCTCCTGTGGCTTTTCACGCTCGTCCCGGCGCGACACGGCATCGTGCGAAACCGGCTTCCGCTGATCAGCCGCTGGAAGATCCTCGACAACCTGAGGCGCAGCCTCGTGTCGCCCGCTCTCCTCGCGCTCTTCTGCGTCGCCTGGTCCGTCCTCCCCGGCGCGCCGCTTCTCTACACGCTCTTTGGTCTCACGGTGCTCGCTCTTCCCCTCGTCTTCGCGCTGATGGGAGGCTCGCTCGTCGCGCGCGGGCGCGGACCCGTGCGCGTTTACGTGCGCGGCGCGCTGAAGGACCTCGCCACGGCCGCCGCGCAGGCCATCCTGGCGCTCGTGCTTCTCGCCCAGCAGGCGTGGGACACGGTGCATGCGATCAGCCTGACGCTCGTCCGTCTGCTCGTCACCCAGAGGCGCCTTCTCGAATGGGAGACCGCTGCGGCCCAGGCGGCGCGCGCGGCGGGGCTTCTCAATGCGGGCGCGCGCTCGTTCGTGGCGGAGATGATCGCGAGCCCTCTCATCGCCCTCGCGGTCGTCGTGATGACTCTTACGATGCGTCCCCATGCCCTCTGGCTCGCCATTCCGTTCGCGGCCGCGTGGATGGCGGCGCCCTTCGTGGCCTACTGGCTCAGCCGGCCGCTCAAGGCGACGAAACCCAGACTCTCCGAAGAGGACCGAGCCTACCTTCTCGACGTCGCGCGCACGACGTGGTCTTTCTTCGACCAGCTCGACCGCGACGGGGATCACGGCCTCCCGCCCGACAACTATCAGGAAAACCCGGGCCCCACGGTGGCCCACCGGACGTCCCCCACGAACATCGGGATGACGCTTCTGTCCACGCTCGCGGCGCAGGACCTCGGCTTCCTGAAGGCGGAGGAGATGCTGGCGAGGCTCGAGCGGACGATCACGACCGTGGAAGGGCTCGAACACCACCACGGGCACCTCCTGAACTGGTACGACACGCGGACGCTCGCTCCTCTCGCGCCGCGTTACGTGTCGACGGTCGACAGCGGCAACCTGGCCTGCGCGCTCGTGGCGCTCGCGCAGGGACTCCTGACGCTGGCGCGGTCGCGCGCCGATCTGGAACCGAGGCTCGTCCCGCTCGCCGTCCGCGCCTCGGCGCTGGCGGACGGGATGCGGTTCGCCTTCCTCTATCGGGCGGACCGGCAGCTCTTCGCGATCGGTTACCGCCTGGCCGACGCGAACGGTCCGGGCCGGCTGGACGCCTCTTCCTACGATCTTCTCGCCTCGGAGGCGCGGCTCGCGAGCTTCTTCGCGATCGCCAAGGGGGACGTGCCGCAGAGCCACTGGTTCCACTTGAGCCGGCTCGTCGTGAGCGTCGAGGGAGTCCCGACTCTCGTGTCGTGGAGCGCCTCGATGTTCGAGTACCTCAAACCCCTCCTCCTGACGCGCAGCTATCCCGGGACGCTGCTCCACGAGTCCTGCCGCATGGTCGTCAAGCGCCAGCGGTCCTATGCGAAGTCGCGCGGCGTGGCGTGGGGGATCTCCGAGTCGGCCTATGCGCTCGTCGACCGTCAGGGGACATACCAGTACAAGGCCTTCGGCGTTCCGGGCCTCGGGCTCAAGAGGGGCCTCGGTGACGAGCTCGTCATCGCCCCGTATGCGACGGCTCTTGCGGCGCTCGTGGATCCATGCGCGGCCGTCGCCAACCTCAGGCGGCTCGCGGACGAGGGCGCGCGCGGGGCCTGGGGCTTCTACGAAGCCGTCGATCACACCGATCGGCGCCTCTCCCCGGACGAACGCGAGGTCGAGCCCGCGGGCAACCTGGTCAGGGCGCATTTCGCGCATCACCAGGGCATGACGCTCGTGGCCATCGCGAACGTTCTCCTGGAAGACGTGATGGTCGAGCGCTTTCATGGCGACCCCCGGGTGAAGGCCACCGAGCTGCTGCTGCAGGAGCGGGTACCGAGACAGGCTCCGATCATCGACCCCCGGCCCGCGGAGGAATCCCACGCCGCGGCTCCCGTCGTGGCCGTGGCGCCGCGCCGCCTCCGGTCGCCGCATTCGCCCTATCCGCGCGCGCACATCCTTGGAAACGGCGCCTACGTCTCGATCATGACGAACGCGGGCGGGGGAGCGAGCCTTTACAAGGACCGAGCCGTCACGCGTTGGCGGGAAGATCCGACGGCGGACCCGGGCAGCCAGTTCCTCTACCTGAGAGACGTCCACTCGGGGGACGTCTGGTCGGCGACGTATCAGCCGACCTGCCGCAACGGGGACGAATACGTCGTCGACTTCCTCTCCGAAAGGTCGGTCTTCAGGCGCCGGGACCACGGGATCGAGACGCGGCTCGAGGTCGGGGTGTCGCCGGAAGACGACGTGGAGGTCCGCCGGATCACGCTCCAGAACCGCAGCGAGAGGCCGCGCGAGATCGAGGTCACGAGCTACACCGAGATCTCCCTCGGCACGATCGCGGAAGACCTCGCGCATCCCGCGTTCGGCAAGCTCTTCGTCGAGACGGCCTGGGCGGGAGAGAGCACGGCGCTGCTCGCCCACCGGCGCCCGCGGGCGACGGGCGACGCGAGTCTGTGGGCGCTTCACGTGCTGAGCCTCGACCGCCGCATCCAGGCGCCGATCGAGTGGGAAACCGACCGGGCCCGCTTTCTCGGCCGCGGGCGGGGGACGGACGATCCGCAGGCGCTCGACGGACGCGCGCTCTCGGGCACCACGGGCGCCGTCCTCGATCCGATCCTGAGCCTGAGAACGCGCGTGCGTCTCGCCCCGGGCGGTGCCGTGCGACTGTGCTTCGCGACGGGGGTCGCCCCGGACGAGGCCCGCGCGCGCACGCTCGCGCAGAAGTATCACGACACGGGCGCCGCGGCGCGTGCGTTTCATCTCGCGCACACGCATGCGCAGGTCGCGCGCGGACACCTCGGGATTCAGGCGGACGAGGCCCAGCTCTTCGACCGCCTCGGGTCACGTGTGTTCTTCTCCGACGCCTCCCTGCGCGAGTCCGGAGAGATCCTCTCGAAGAACACGCTCGGGCAGGCGGGTCTTTACGGCCACGGAGTCTCGGGCGACCTTCCGATCGTCCTCGTCCGCGTCGTCGAATCCGACGATCTGCCCCTCGTCCTGCAGGTCCTGAAAGCGCAGGAGTACTGGCGTCTCGTCGGGCTGAAGGCCGACCTCGTCGTCCTGAACGAGCACCCCGTGAGCTACCTCGACGAGATGCAGGAACAGCTCACGGCCCTCGTCGAAGGGGGATCGTGGTCGTCCTGGAAGGACCGGCCCGGCGGAGTTTTCCTCCTGCGCGGCGACGGGATGCCCGAGGCGGAGCGCATCCTCCTCCTGACGGTCGCGCGCGCCGTTCTCTCGGGAGAGCGGGGCGAGCTCGCGGGTCAGCTCGACCGGACCGGCCCCGAGCCGCCGGTTCCGCTGGAGAAGCCGCTCGTCGACGACGGCGAGGCAAACGACGCGGAGCAGCCCGTCCCGCCGCTCATCCTGCCCAACGGGCTCGGGGGCTTCTCGCGGGACGGCAAGGAGTACGTGGTCGTGCTCACGGGCAACGCCGAGACGCCGCTTCCGTGGTCAAACGTCATCGCGAATGCCCGCTTCGGCACGATCGTCACGACGTCGGGCGCGTCGACGACGTGGTCGGAGAACAGCCGCGAAAACCGGCTCACGCCCTTCGCGAGCGACCCCGTTTCGGACCCCACGGCCGAGGCCATCTTCATCCGCGACGAGGAAACGGGCCGCATCTGGGGCGCGACACCGGCCCCCCTGAAGCGCACGCCGCGGTCCCCGCGCTGGATCGTGCGGCACGCGGCCGGAGTGACGCGTTTCCAGCGCGCGGCGGACGGAATCGAACAGGAGCTCGCTGTCTTCGTGGCGAAAGACGATCCCGTGAAACTCTCGGTCGTCTCCGTCACGAACCGCGGGCCGAAACCGCGTCGCCTGACCCTCCTCAGCTATTCGCAGTGGAGTCTCGGCCCGCCCCGGACCGGAGAATCCCGTTTTGTCGTGACCGAGCGTGACGTCGAGACCGGGGCGCTGCTGGCGCGAAACCCTTACAACGCGGATTTCGCGGGCCGCGTCGCCTTCGCGGCGTCAAGCGAACCGCTCGTCTCGGCGACCGGCGACCGGCTGGAGGTGCTGGGCCGCAACGGGACTCTGGCGCGCGCGGGCTCTCTTTCCCGGCTGCCGCTCGGCGGGCGTTTCGGGGCTGGCCTCGATCCCTGCGCCGCGATGCACGTCTCGATCGCGCTCCAGCCGGGAGAGACGCGGCGCGTCGTATTCGCGCTCGGGCAGGCACCGGATCTCGCGGCGGCGCGTTCCCTCGCGCGGCGGCACGCGAATCACGAATCGGCGGCGCGCGAGTTGACGCAGGTGGAGCAATTCTGGGACGAGACGCTCGGGACGATCGGCATCAAGACGCCGGACGATTCCTTCGACCTCATCATGAATCGCTGGCTTCTCTATCAGAATGTTTCGGGCCGTGTCTTCGCGCGCAGCGGCTACTACCAGTCCAGCGGGGCCTTCGGGTTCCGGGATCAGCTTCAGGACGTGCTCGCGCTCACGTGGTCGCAGCCGGAGTTGTCGCGCGCGCACATTCTCAGAGCGGCCGGCCGGCAGTTCGTCGAAGGGGACGTCCAGCACTGGTGGCATCCGCCCTCGGGCCGCGGAGTTCGGACGCGCTGCTCCGACGACCTCCTCTGGCTGCCCTGGGCGGTCGCCCGCTACGCGGCGGAGACGGGCGACGTCGCCGTTTACGACGAGGTCGTGCCGTTCCTGACCGCTCCCGCGCTGGCCCCCGCGGAGGCCGAATCCTACGGGCAGCCTTCCGCGTCGTCCGAATCGGGCTCGCTTTTCGAGCATTGCGTGCGCGCGATCGAACGGGGCCTCACGCAGGGGCCCCACGGACTCCCGCTCATCGGCTCCTGCGACTGGAACGACGGCTACAACCGTGTCGGGAAGGAAGGGCGCGGCGAGAGCGTGTTCGTCGGATGGCTTCTTCACATGGTCCTCTCGGACTTCGCGCCGATTGCCGAGTCCCGCGGGGACACGGAGCGGGCGCAGCGGTACCGGAAGGAGAAGGAGCGGCTCGCCGGGATGCTCGAGCTCGCCTGGGACGGCGACTGGTACAGGCGAGGCTACTTCGACGACGGGACCCCGCTGGGCTCGGCGCAGAACGACGAGGGCCGGATCGATTCCGTGGCCCAGACGTGGGCCGTCCTGTCGGGCGCGGCGCCGCGCGAGCGCGCCGAGCGCGCGATGGATTCCGTGCGCGCGCACCTCGTGCGCCGTGCGTCGCGCGTCATCCTGCTTCTCACGCCGGCGTTCGACCGCACGGCCCTCGACCCGGGTTACATCAAGGGCTACGTGCCGGGCGTCCGGGAAAACGGCGGCCAGTACACGCACGCGGCGGAATGGGTCGTCCTCGCGCTTACGCGGCTCGGGTACGGGGCCGAGGCCGTCGAGTCCTTCCACATGCTCAATCCGATCAACCACACGCGGAACGCCACCGAAATCGAGCGGTACAAAACGGAACCGTACGTCCTGGCCGGCGACGTCTACGACCATCCCCAGCACCGTGGGCGCGGCGGCTGGACCTGGTACACCGGGTCGGCCGGCTGGATGTACCGCGTCGGGCTCGAGGGCATCCTCGGCCTCACGCGGCAGGGCAGCACGTTCTCGGTGAATCCGTGCGTGCCGGGCTCCTGGCCCGGCTTCTCGATATCGTGGCGATTCGGCTCCGCGAGGTACGAGATATCGGTCGAAAATCCCGAGGGGCGGAGCGGCGGGGTCGCCCGCGCGGAGTGCGACGGCGAGCCTGTCGATGCAGCCGCGATCCCTCTCAAGGACGACGGGCTCGTGCACCGCGTGATCGTCCGCCTGGGAGCAGACCGCGATCACCCGCCGATCGTCCCCGGATCCGAGCAACACCGCCGGCGTGCGCTGACCCGGTAAGAGCTGACCTCCGTCCGTCAGATCAACCGGGAACACCGCCACGCGAGGTAATGAGTCATCAGCCAGAAACGTCTGAACGCCGGGTTGCGCGTTTCGCCGCGGTGGTACCGGAAATAGATCTGCTGCGCGATGGCGGCGAGGCGGAAGAGGCCGTAGACCTCGTAGAAGGTCGTGTCGCGCGGCGCGAGGCCCGATTTCTCGAAGTAGGCGAGGGCGATCTCGCGACGCGTGAGCATGCCCGGCAGGTGAGTCGGCTGGCGGCGCGTGGCGCGGGCCACGGCGTCGTCTCCGGTTTCGACCCAGTACGCGAGGCTGTTGCCGAGATCCATCAGGGGATCGCCGAGCGTCGCCATCTCCCAGTCGAGAACGCCGACGACGCGGGCCGGGTCGTCGGGATCGAGAACGAAGTTGTCGAGTCGAAAATCGTTGTGGATGACACACGCCGCGACGTCTTCCGGCACATGCGCCCGCAGCCAGGCGATGACCCTCCGAAAGGGCGGCACGTTCCACGTTCGCGCCTCGCCGTAGCGAACCGCCCAGCCCTCGATCTGCCGCCGCGCGTATCCCGCTCCTTTCCCGAGGTTCTCGAGCCCCACGGCCCGCGCATCGACGCGGTGCAGGTCCGCGAGACGATCGACGAACGAAAGGCAGAGCCGTCGCGCCGATGGCGGATCGAGGACGAGACCTTTCGGCAGTCGCGCCCGCGGAACGAGACCCGGGATGAGCCGCATCACGTAGAAGTCGCACCCGATCACGGCGGGGTCCTCGCAGAACGCGATCATCTCGGGAACGAACGGATAGACCGGACGCAGTGCTTGCTGCACCCGGAATTCCCGCGCCATGTCGTGGGCCGATCTTGCCTTCGTGCCCCAGGGCGGCCTCCGGAGCACGAGGTCGAAGCCGGGGTATTCGAGCCGGTAGGTCCAGTTCGAGGCGCCGCCGGAAAATTGCGTCACGCGGAGCGAGCCGGACAGTCCGGCGAGACGCGGCTTGAGCCACGCGTCCACAGCGGCGGCGTCCAGCTCCTCGCCCGGGCGGGTCCCGGCCGGCGGCATCAGCGTGCGGTCATCCCGTAGCGGCGGAGGATGCGGCGCGCGACGACTTCGAGATGCACCTCGTCGGCGCCGTCGTAGATGCGGGCGGCCCGCTCGTGGGCGTACCACCAGGCGAGCGGCGTGTCGTCCGTCATCCCGAGGGCGCCGAGGCCCTGGATCGCGCGGTCGAGAACGCGCAGCATCGTTCGCGCGACCGTGAACTTGATCAGGGAGATCTCCTCGCGCGCCGCTTCGGCACCCTCCTTCTCGATCTTCCAGGCCGCGTGCAGGACCATCAGGCGCGCCGCGTGGATCTCGGCGCGGCTCTCGGCGATGCCCTGCTGCACGATCTGTTTCGAACCGAGCAGGCGCCCGGGGGCGAGCTCGCGCGTCGACACGTGGCGGCAGAGAATGTCGAACGCGCGCTCCGAGACCCCGATCCAGCGCATGCAGTGGTGAATGCGCCCGGGGCCGAGCCGCTCCTGCGCGAGCGCGAAGCCCGACCCCTCGGCCCCGAGCAGGTTCCCGACGGGCACGCGCGCATTCTGGTAGCTCACCTCGCCGTGGCTCGCCCAGTCGCCGCCGCGCTCGCCCATCACGGAGGCGTTGCCGAGCAGGGTGAAGCCCGGCGTGTCCGTCGGGACGAGGATCATGCTGGCGCGCCGATAGGGGTCGGCCTCCGGGTTCGTCAAGGCCATGCAGATCGCGAACGCGGCGCCGTCCGCCGAGGAGGCGAACCACTTGTGCCCGTTCAAGACCCAGGCGTCGCCGTCCCGCCGGGCCGTCGTACCCATCCATACCGGGTTCGATCCCGCGAACTCGGGCTCCGTCATCGTGAAGCAGCTTCGGACCTGGCCGCGGACGAGCGGGAAGAGGAATCTCTCCTTTTGCTCGGGCGTGCCGTGCGCCATGAGGAGCTCCATGTTTCCAACGTCCGGCGCCTGGACGTTGAAGAGATAGTGGCCGATCGGGCTCTTGCCGAGTTCCTCGCTCATGTGGGCGAACTCGGTCAGCGTCAGGCCGGCCCCGCCGAACGCGTCGGGCACGTGCGCGGTCCAGAGCCCCGTCTCGCGCGCCCTCTCCCGCTTCTCCTTGAGGATGGGCAGAAGCGCCTGGAAGCCCTTCTGCCGGAGCGCGGGCTCGAGCGGGTAGACCTCCTTCTCCATGAACGCCCGGACGATGCCGCGGATGGTCTTGACGTTGGGAGATTCGGTGAAGTCCATGTGGCCTCCGGGTCTCGACTCAACTTCCGGGAGGACGAGGGGCCAGCGGGCCCAGACCGCGCGGAGCGGAAAGAGCGCGCTCGAGGTTGGCACGCGCGTATGCGTAGCTCGGGTCGAGGCGCAGGGCCTCGCGGAAGTGCTCGATCGCGTCCGCCACCTGCCCGCGCCGCATGAGCGCGACACCCAGGCCGTTCTGCGCGACGTGGCCTTCCGGCGACCCGACGCGCAGCGCTTCCTCGTATGCCGATACGGCCTCGTCCAGCCGCCCGGCTTTCGTGCTCGCGGTTCCGAGGTTGATGAGCACGGTCGTGTCCTGAGGGGCGATGCGAAGCGCCGCCTGTAAATGGCTCACCGCCGTCTCGAGGCGGCCGCCCTGGTCCGCGATGCGCGCGAGGTTGAGAAGCGCCGGCACGTTGTCGGGCTTGAGGATCAGCGATTTCTCCAGGTGAGGGACGGCCTCGGTATCGCGCCCGTTCTCCATCAGCCAGTTTCCGTAGTTCGTTTCACACATGAAGCAGGAGGGGGTCCTTTCGAGCGTCTCCCGCCAGAGAGTCTCCTCGTCCCGGAAGCTCCGGCTCTCCGCGTTCGTCCGCCATGCGAGGGCGGCGAGGGCGGCCACGCTCAGGACGACGGCCGATCGACGCGGCGCGATTCCAAGCGGGGCGATCCAGGTGGCCGCTCCGCACGCGAGGCACGCGGCAAAGACGGCGACGGCCTGATAGGCGAAGTGGTCCGCGACCCACGAATAACGCATCGCGTACACGTTGAAGAACCCCATCGCGGGAACGAGGACGCCGAGGAAGATCAGGAGCGAGGTGAGGGGCCCGCGCCCGATGCGGCGCCTGAGAAACCACGATGCAGCCACGAGCCCGAGGACGCATGCCGTCCCGAGCCACTGGCGGAGATCGCGCGGGTCGACGGTCCAACGTTCGTAGAAGAAGGCGAGCTTCGCGGGGAAGAAGAGCTTGCTTGCGTAGAACAGGGAGGTCTGGCCGGCGAGGACGAGGCGTCCGGCCGCGCCGATTTCCCACTCTCTCCCCGCCGCCTGCACCATCGTCCGCTCGAGCCATGCGGTTTCGAGGGCGAGAGCGGCGCCGACGGCGAACAACGGGAGAAGTGATCGCACGTCGCGCGACTCCACGCGTCCTTTCCGCCACCAGGCGAGGACGAGGAGCACGGCGGGAACGACGCAAGCGGTCGTCTTCGCGAAGAGGGCGAGGACGAGACAGGCGAGGGAGAGGGCATAGAAGACCGCCGGCCTCCGCCACCAGCGCTCGGCCGTCCGCACCGCGCGCCTGCTCTTTTTCTTCGGTTCGGAAGCCTTCGCGAGCGCGCCCTGGAACGAATACCACGCGTGCATCGAAAGGAGCGAGAGGAGAAGGGAGAGCGTGTTCTTGCGCTCGGTGATCCAGGCGACGGACTCCACGCTCAACGGGTGAAACGCGAAGAGAGCGGCGGCGAACGGGGCACCCGGCAGGCCGAGGCGGACGAGGAGCCACCACAGGAGCAGGGCCGATCCGGCGTGGAGGAGGACGTTGACGAGGTGATAGCCGAAGGGCCGCAGGGACCAGAGCTGCTTCTCGACCCAGAACGAGGAGAAGACCATGGGGTAGTACTGCTCGTTGGCTTTGGGCTCGGTCCAGATGAGGCGCAGCCCGTCGATCCCGTCGAGGGTCCGGTTCTGGGTGAGATAGGTGTCGTCGTTCCAGACGAAGCCGGACCTCAGCGCGGGAACGTAGGCCGCCGTCACGGCGAGGACGAGCGCGATTCCAGCGCCGAGAAGGGCCCTCTTCGTCACGCAGGGAGGATAAGGCCTCTAGATGTTCCTCAGAGGGTGTCGAGGTGCATGTCGATCAACCCGTGCTGGTGGAAGGCTCCGATCCGCGGCGCGAAGAGACCGACGAGGAAGAGTACGAGCGCGCCGCCCGCGATTGCCGACAGGCCGAGAAGCGGCAGGAAGCGTGCCTCGCGGAGTTGATCGTTGTTGTTCACGCGCACCGTGGTCTCTTTGACGACGAGGGGGCCCGCCGCCGTCATCAGCGTGAGGCGCTTCTCGGCAATAGCTTTTTCGAGCGGGACGTCGCTGACGAGGACCTCGAGACGATCGGCCTGTGTCGAGAGCGGCAGCGCGAGGTGGGCCGGCGTCCAGGTCGTGTCGATCGGCTTGCCCTGGACAAGCCAGAAGCCGGCTAGCGCGAGGACGAGCACGAGACCCCCTCCGAGCAACGCGAACAGGCGGAAATGACCCTTTTTCATGTAATCCTCACCTTCCCGCGGCCTGCGAGGGCCACTTGAGTCGTAATCCCTTCAGATGGTTAGGGCCCCGGCCGGGATCCGGTCAAGGGGTGCATTTGCATCGGGTCTAAACTGCGCCCGAATGCGACCGGCTCCCGAGAACGCGCAGCGGATATACCTTCGCAGCGGCCACGACGGCGATCCCCTCTCCTTTTCCGTCCGGTGGTTCGTCCCGGCGGGATTCGAGGCCGCGGGAAGATCCGAGGTCGCGAGCACCGCGGCCGGCAAGGCGGAGCTGGTGTCCTGTCTCGCGCTCCTGGGCGTGACGGCGCTCGCCGTCATGGTCGGCGACGTCATCGACGGGACGCCCGTTTTCGACTTCAAGCCCTGCACGCCGGCGGACGCCGCCGAGCACGCCTGCCGGGAAGGACAGCGGTCGCGGGCGATCGCATACTCCCAAACGGTGTACGTCGAGACCACGCCCGAGGAGCTCTACCGGCGCCTCCTTCTCTGGGAGAACGCGCGCCGCAGGTGGGGACGATGAGCGCGCCCTCCGTCCGCATCACGACGCACACGCATTTCTCCGCGGCTCACCGGCTGCACAACGACGCGAAAGACGCCGACTGGAACCGCCGGGTATTCGACAAGTGCAACAACCCGCACGGCCACGGCCACACCTACGGGCTCGACGTCACGGTGGAGGGGCCCGTCGACGCGGTCACGGGCTGGGTGATGGACTTCGGCGTCGTGAAGCGCGTGGTCGCCGAGCGCATCGTCAGGGCTTGCGACCGCAAGAACCTGAATGTCGACGTGCCGTTCCTCGAGGGCGTGAACCCGACCGCCGAGAACATCGCGATCCGGATATGGGACGTTCTCGCTCCCGCCGTCGCGCCCGGCCGGCTCGTGCGGATCGAGCTGCACGAGACCGAGCGGAACAAGGTCGTGTACACGGGGCCATCGTGACGGCGAGGGCCCTCATCTCGAACGACGACGGCGTCCACAGCCCCGGCATCGCCGCGCTCGAGCGGGCCGCGCGGGCCGCCGGATTCGAGACGTACGTCGTCGCGCCCGACCGCGAGCAGAGCGCATCGGCCCATTCGCTCACGATGCACAGGCCTCTGCGCGTCCTGAAGACCGGGGAGAGAACCTGGGTCGTCGACGGCACCCCGACGGACTCGGTGAACATCGCGCTCTGTTCGGTGCTGAAGGCGAACCCGCCGGATTTCGTGTTCTCCGGCATCAACGCGGGCCCGAATCTTGGCGACGACGTGACGTATTCGGGCACGGTCGCCTGCGCGTTCGAGGGCACGCTCCTCGGCGTCCCGTCGATCGCCTTTTCTCTGGACTACGCGCGCGACGCGGCGGGAGCGATCGACTATTCCGAGGCGGAGAAAGCGGCCGAGAGGATCCTCGCCTGGGCGAAGGACCATCCCCCCGCCGCCGACACGCTCTGGAACGTGAACATTCCCGCGGGGAAGCCGCGCGGTTTCCGACCGACCCGCATGGGCCGGCGGCGGTATGGAGAGAACATCGTCGAGAAGATCGATCCGCGCGGACGCCCCTACTACTGGATCGGCGGCACCTTCGTCGACACGAAGGCCGAGGGGACGGATCTCCTCGCGGTGGCCGAGGGCTGGGTGTCCGTGACGCCTCTTCACATGGACATGACCGACTACCGCGCGCTCGCGGACCTGGACGGCTTCGCGGAGAAGATCGCCCCGCCGGACGCGGGATGAAATCGGGAACGTGAAGCCGGCCGATCCCGAGGTCGCACGCGCCGCCCGGGCGGGCGCGGGAGAACGGCGGGAGCTCGTGGCGCGCCTGAAGGCCGCCGGGTTGTGCTGCGACGCCCGTGTCGCCGATGCGATGGCTGCCGTGCCGCGCCACCTGTTCGTGCCGTCCGCCCTTCTGGGCGAGGCCTACGGCGACCACGCTCTGCCGATCGGGCACGGCCAGACGATCACGCAGGCCGCGAACGTGGCGCGCGCGGTGGAGCTAGCGGCCCTGACGCCGGCCGCGCGGGTCCTCGAGGTCGGAACCGGTTCGGGGTACCAGGCCGCGGTCCTCGCGGGACTCGCGCGCTGGGTGTTTTCGCTCGAGCGCATCCCGGAGCTCGCGCAGGGAGCCCTGCGGCTCCTCAAGGCGCTCGGTATCTCGAACGTCTCGGTGAAAGTTTTCGACGGGTCGTACGGCTGGGGCGAGCACGCCCCGTACGACGCGATCCTCGTGGCGGCAGCCGCGCCCGAAGTGCCCGACCCGCTCGTCGCCCAGCTCGCGGTGGGGGGGCGCCTCGTGATCCCGGTTGGTTCGCCGGGTCGTCAGAAGCTCCTCGTCGTCCGCAAGCTCCCGAACGGCCGGACCCGGAGGGAGGACGCCGGCCCCGTCGCCTACGTGCCTCTCGTGGGCCGCTTCGGCTTCGCGCCGAAGGCAAAGGTCTCGACGTGACGGACGCCGATGGGGCGCTCGACGGCACGGCCGGATGGGAGGGCGCGGCGCGCCGCTGGACGATCTCGGGCCGCGTGCAGGGAGTCGGCTATCGCGCGTTCGCGGCCCGCGTGGCCCGCGCGCTGAAACTGCGGGGTGGCGCGCGAAACCTCGACGACGGCCGGGTGGAGGTGATGGCGTCCGGCGCCGTGCACGCACTCGACCGCCTGGAAGCGGCTCTCGGCGAAGGGCCCCGCCTCTCGCGCATCACACGGGTTGACGCGGAGACGCTGAGCTCCAATCCCTCGGACGAGGACCTGGCCGCCTGCGACGTGGAATTTTGAGCCATCCGTTTAAGATCGGAGGGCCGTGAACGAGCACAAGATCCTGATCGTCGACGACGACGAGGACATTCTCCTCATCGTGCAGACGCTGCTCACGAACGCGGGCTACGCCCCCGTGCTCGCGCGCAACGGGCGGGAGGGAATCGAGCAGGCCATGGCGACGCAGCCGGACGTGATTCTGCTGGACGTCACGATGCCCCAGATCTCCGGGTGGGAGGTCTGCGCGACGCTCAAGAACCTGCCCGAGACGGCTGCGATCCCGATCGTCATGCTCACGGTGAAGTCCGAGATCAAGGACCTCATCACGGGGATGC
>JBDTML010000356.1:0-2654 GCA_039934255.1 Acidobacteriota bacterium
CGACGGCGATGCCCGAGATCGTGAGGAGGAACCGGAGGCGGTCCTTCGCGGCCGGCCGGAGGACGAGCGGCCCGAGGAGGGAGCGAAATCCGGGACGGAGGCCCGTCACGGCAGGAGTCGCCCGTCGAGGAGGCGCACGACGCGCGAGGCGCGCGCGGAGGCCTCAACCGAATGCGTCGCCATCACGACGGTGATCCCGCGTTCCTGGACGAGGCCCGAAACGAGGTCCAGGACCTGGGTTCCGGTCTTCGAGTCGAGGTTGCCCGTCGGCTCGTCTGCGAGGAGGAGCGTCGGGTGGTTCGCCAGCGCCCGGGCGACGGCGACGCGCTGCATCTGCCCGCCCGAAAGCTCGTACGGGTACGCGCGCTCCTTGCCGTGGAGACCGACCTCGGTGAGGAGCGAGGCGGCGCGCGCGTCCGCCTCGGCAGGCGCAGCGCCGTCGAGGAGGAGCGGCAGCGCGACGTTCTCGAGCGCGTTCATCGTGGGCAGGAGGTTGAAGAACTGGAAGATCGTCGCGGCCGTCTTTCGCCGGTACGCGTCGCGCTCGTCCTCGCCGAGAGTGGCGAGGTCCCGACCGTCCACGAGGATGCGGCCCCCGGTCGGACGGTCGAGCGCGCCGAGGAGGTTCAGGAGCGTCGACTTGCCGCAGCCCGAGGGGCCGAGGAGCGCCGTGAAGCTGCCGGGGTCGAGCGTCAGGGAGACGCCGGCGAGCGCGTCCACGCCGGCGGCGCGGCTTTCGTCGCCTCCGCCGCCTCCGCGACCTCCGCCTCCGTAGGACTTCGACACGGACTCGGCCGTCACGCGGGCGCCCATCACCCTCATCCTACGTATGATGCTCGCGTCGGGATGGACGCCGCGTGCTGAAGAATCTTGCCGGCCTGTGGCGCCAACGCGCGCTTTTCTACGTTCTCGTGGCCCGCGAGCTGAAGGCTCGTTACCGCGGCAGCGTCCTCGGTTTCTTCTGGTCGCTCCTTAATCCGCTCCTCATGCTCGCCGTCTACGCGTTCGTGTTCGCGGTCATTTTTCAGGGCCGCGGCGCGTCGACGTCTCCCTACGCGCTCTTTCTCTTTTCGGGTCTCCTCCCCTGGGGCTGGCTCTCGTCGGCCCTCACGGATGCGGCCTCGTCCCTCACGACCCACGGGGCTCTCCTCCGAAAGATCCTCTTCCCGGCCGAGGTGCTGCCCCTCGTGGCGGTCGTCGCGCAGGGCCTCCACTTCATCTTCGCCGTCCCTGTCCTCCTCGCGGGTCTCGTTCTCGGCTCGCTCGGCATCTTCGGCCAGAAGGTCCCGATCGGCTGGCCGCTCGTGCAGGCGGTGCCGCTTCTCGTTCTCGAGGGCGTGTTCCTCGCCGGAGTCGGCCTCTTTCTCGCCGCGCTCACGGTACATTTTCGCGACGTGAAGGATCTCCTCGCGACGGTGCTGTCGCTCTGGTTCTTCGCGACGCCCGTCCTCTACGCGCTCTCGGACGTCAAGCAGGAGCGCGTGCGCACGCTCCTCGCTCTCAATCCGGCGGCGCCTCTCTTCGACGCCTGGCACGACGCGCTCTTCTACAGCCGCTGGATCGAGCCGTCCCGCTGGGCCGTCCTCCTCGCGATCGCCGGCGTCGCGTTTCTCGCCGGCTACGCGCTCTTCGACCGGCTCCGCGATTCGTATCCGGAGGCGGTGTGAAGCCCGGCACCCCCGCGACGCCCGCCGTGACCGCCGTGAGCCTCTCGAAGGCGTATCGCAAGTGGGGGCGCACGCGCGCCTTCGGCACGCTGAAGTCGGCCCTTCTCGGCCGCTCTCTCGGAGCCGCGCTGGCTCCGTCCGAGGTCGTCGCGGCGCTCTCCGATGTTTCCTTCACGGTGGAGCGGGGCGAGACTTTCGGCGTCATCGGGCCCAACGGCAGCGGCAAGTCGACGCTCCTGAAGCTCGTCGCGGGTCTCTTCAAGCCGACATCCGGCCAGCTCACCGTGGACGGGAAGGTCTCGGCGCTCATCGAGCTCGGGGCCGGCTTCCATCCGGAGATCTCGGGGCGCGAGAACGTCGTCATCAACGGCGTGATGTTGGGACTCAGCCGGAAGGAGATCGAGCGAAAGATTCCCGAGATCGTGGCGTTCTCGGGCCTCGAGGACTTCATCGACGAACCGGTAAAGACGTACTCGTCGGGGATGTACGTGCGGCTCGGATTCGCCGTGGCCGTTCACGTCGATCCGGACATTCTCGTCGTGGACGAGGTACTCGCGGTGGGCGACGAGGCGTTCGCGCACCGTTGCCTCGACACGATCGCGGAGTTCTCGCGGCGCGGGAAGACGATCTTCTTCGTGTCGCACTCGCTCGTTCTCGTGGAGGAGCTGTGCGACCGCGTGCTCTATCTCGAGGGCGGCCGGGTCAAGGGCCTCGGCGACCCGCGGGAGATCCTGGCGGCCTACCGCCTCGACGTCTCGGCGGGGGAGGGCGCACGCCTCGCGACGGAGCATCGGAGGGATCAGGAGATTTTGCTTCGGACAAGAGAAGAGAAGAGTGAAGAGAAGATTTTCTTAGAAGGTGGAACGAGCGATGCGCTCCCGGGCACCGCACCGGCGGCGGGCGCGCCTCAGCCCCAATTACCCATCGAAGAAAATCCACCGACTCCCGATGCGTCGGTGCAGCAGGATGCAGCACTCTCGGTGGATG
>JBDTML010000357.1:0-3473 GCA_039934255.1 Acidobacteriota bacterium
GCGCCTTCACGGGCGCCGTGAAGGACCGCGTCGGGCGGCTCGAGCTGGCTCACGGGGGGACGCTCTTCCTCGACGAGGCCGCGGACATTCCGCTCGGGGTCCAGGTGAAGCTGCTGCGCGTCCTGCAGGACCGGGTGTTCGAGCGGGTCGGCGAGAGCAACCCCCGCCGCCTCGGGGCCCGAATCATCGCGGCGACGAACGCCGACCTCCACGAAGCGATCCTCGAAGGGCGCCTCCGCGAGGATTTTTACTACCGCCTTCGCGTCGTCCCGATCCACATCCCGCCCCTCCGGGAGCGTGTGACGGACATCGAGCTCATCGCGCAGCATCTCCTCGCGCGGATCGGCGGCCGCGAGGGCCGCTCGCTCCGGCTCTCGGCGGACACGCTGGCCGTTCTGCAGAGCTTCCCGTGGCCGGGCAACGTCCGGGAGCTGGAGAACGCGCTCGAATACGCCGTGGCGCTCTGCCGGGGCCAGACGATCCACGTCGAGGACCTTCCGCCCGAGATCCAGGCGGATCGCCCGTGGCCGGACCGGGTCGCTTCGCCTTCGGATGCGGCGAGCCCACAGCTCCCGGCGGGCGGCGAGATCCAGACGATTCGCGCGGCCCTCGAGCGGAACATGTGGAACCGCTCGAAGACCGCCCTCGAGCTCGGCATGAGCCGCAGCACGCTCTGGCACAAGATGCGGGAGCTCAGGATCGGGCCCGCCGCCGGCTGATCGTTCTAGTGCGGGCCGTGCTCGTGCGCGTGTGACGCGCAGGCGTCCGCGGGAGCGATCTCGCGCTGATCGCCCCGGGCGATCTCGTCGAGGCAGCCGCGGACCGTGGGCGCCCCCGCCCGGAGGACGGCGACTCCGGAGGCGCGCAGCTTCTCGAGCGCTCCCGGACCGATTCCGCCTACGACGACGGCGTCGAGCGTCTCGCCGGCCAACCCGTCCAGCGGACGGCAGGCGCCGTGCTCGTGGACGGAACGGCCATTCGGAACCGCCCGCGCCTCGCGGGTCACGGTGTCGACGAGGACGAAGACGGGCGCGGACCCGAAATGGCGCGAGACGGGGCTGTCGAGGCCGAGGTCCCGCATCGTGGGAAAGCAGAGCTTCATGTCGTGCTCCTTCCGGCGGCGTCAGCAGCCGCCCTGGATCTTCTTTTCTTTCTTCGGCTGCTTCTGGCCGGCCTGCTTCGCGCGCTCGGCGATGCGGGCGATCTCCGCTCGCGCGTCCTCGCGGAACTTGTAGACGTCCGCGTCCCAGCGGCCGCCCGCCGGGACGAACGGCGCTGCCGTCAGGATCGTCTTCTCGAAGGCCGGGAAGCCGCCCTCGAGGACGGCGACGTTCTCGTAGCCCAGATCGCGGATCAGGAGACCCGCGGTCCGCGCCTGCTCGTCGGTGTCTCCGACGACGACCTTGCGGACGTGGCGTGGGGAGAGCGTGGCGCTCCACTCCTTGTTGAAGAGATCGCGCGTCGCGACGTTCACCGAGCCGGGCAGCGACCGGACGGCGAACGCCTGCGGACTCCTCACGTCCACGATCCGGACGTTCGGCTCGTGGTCGACGATCCGGAACGCAAGCTCGTCGGCCGTCATCACCGGTACGGAGAGCGCCCCGGCGGCCGCGCCCTGCGAGGCGCGAGCGAGGAGCCTGCTCCTGTAGTCCGGCAGGACGAGGAGGACCGAGCCGAGGACGAGAAGGAGGGCGCCCGCGAGGACGTGGGAGCGCCGCGAGAAGCGCAGTGAGGGAGCCGAGGCCGGCGCCACGCGCCGCTCGATCCATGTCGTCGCAGCGAACGCCGCGACGGCGGCGGCGACGAGGAGGAACGCGAACGTCCCCTGGGCAATGCCGAGCGACGCGAACACCTTGACGGGCCCGAGTGCGCTCGAGTCGTTGAAGGTCTTCACGAGCGGGTACGCCTCGGCGAATCCGAAGACTCCGAGGAGACCCCCGGCCACGAAGAACATGGCATCCACTTTCCCGATTGCCGCGGCGCAGACGCTCGTGCCGGGGCAGTAACCGCCGATCACGAAACCGATCCCCATGATGATTCCGCCGACCACGGCAGGCCAGAGCCACATCGGGTTCACGAAGATCGCGTCCGTGTCGAGGAGCCCGGCGGAACCCAGGAGCAGGACTCCGGCCATCGCGGTCACGGCGGCCGTGAAGAAGACGCGCAGGACCGTGAAGTCGTAGCCGTAGAAGACGCCGACGAGCCGGCGCGAGGAGGAGAATCCCGCCTGCTCGAGGACGAAGCCGAAGGCGATTCCGAAGACCAGCGCGACGACGAGATTCAGCTGGTCGGAGATCAGGTCGGGAACGAAGGGTCCCACGGGTCACCTCTCCGCTTTCGCGCCGAGCCACAGTCCGCGCCCGAACCAGGCGAACGCGTACCCCGTGCCGAAGATGGCGAGCATCGTGACGAAGCCGGCCGTCGACAGGACGGCCATCCCGCTGAGGGCCGCACCGCTCGTGCATCCGCGCGCGAACTGGGCGCCGATGCCGAAGAGAGCGCCGCCCGCGAGGGCGAACGCCCAGCGCATGCGGGGCGCGACGCGGGGCCCGGCTTCCGTGACGATCTTCAACCGGTCCGAGACGAGGCCGGACACGAACGCTCCGATCAGGACTCCCGCGACCTCGAAGACGAGCCAGGACTTGAGCGGGCTGTCCTTCCCGGTCCCGACGTAGGGCTTGTAGAAGGGCGCGCTCGCCGCGTGCGCAGGCGCGGCGTCGGCCACGGCCGCCACGACGAGGCTCTTGACGGCGCCGCTCGCGCCGAGGCCGCGGCCCGTGACGAAGATCGTCCCGAGCAGGACCAACCCGAGGAAAAAGCCGGCGAGATAGGGGTTCATCATGTCGCGTTTCATCGTGCGGTCCTTGCTCTGGCGGGAGTGTCCGCCTCGAGCTCCTCGTAACCGGTGATCATCGCCTTGAGGTTCGACGTGACCGTGCGTCCCGTCGTCATGAGGTAAAGGTGCGCGACGAGGAACGTCACGAGCAGGAACGCCCCGGCCGTGTGGAGGACCGCGATCGGCCCGAGGGCGTGGACGTTCAATCCGAGCACGGCGTGGCGCTGCGGGTACCGATAGAACATGTAGAGGAGACCCGATACCGCGACGACCGGGATCACGAGCAGCTTGAGCCCCGCGTAGACGACTTTCTGCAGGGGGTTCAGCTTGGAGAGGACGGTCTTCCGGGTGGGGTGCGGCGCGTTCTTGAAGATCCCGAACACGTAGTAGTTGGCCTGGGCGCGGAGGTTCTTCCACGTGGGAATGTACTGCCGCCACTCGCCGCTCGTCGCGTGCCAGAAGATCGCGAAGACGATCAGGACGAGGAAGGCGACCGCGGCCGCGCTGTGAAACCGGACGGCCTGCTCGAATCCGAAGAAGCGGAGCGAGCCGTGGATCTCGAAACCGGTCAGGGCGAGGAAGAGGATCAGGGCCGCCTGGGCCCAGTGCCAGAACCTCTCGAACGCACGGTAGACGT
>JBDTML010000358.1:0-28277 GCA_039934255.1 Acidobacteriota bacterium
CCGAAGAACAAGAACGAGTTTTCCGTCGAGCTCGTGCGGCTGGAATCGAACAAGGGAACGATCGAGACGGAGGTCTTCGGCCCCTACAACAAGCTCTTCAAGGAGCCCGCCGTCATCCGGACGCCGATGACCCTGACCCTCGCGCCGGACGGCGGCAGCCTGACGGTGGCGCCGAAGGGGTCGCCTTCGGTGACTCTGAAACCCGGCGAGTGGAGCCCGTGGGTCGTCTTCACGTTTCCGTTCAACTCCCTCGTGAAGATGACGGGAATCGGTCGCTTCCACCTCGTGTCGACGTCCCCGGAGATCAAGCTCTACCTCTCTCCGATTCACTTCAACCCGTCGGACCTGCCGCCCTCCGTGAAGATCACGGCGCCCGGCGGCCTCGCGAAAAAGCTCGCGAACCGCTACGGCCTCTACAAGACGATGGGCTGGCAGATCGACACGTGGTCGATGAGCGAGGAGACGATCGACGAGAAGGCGTTCCTGGAAGACGTGGATCAGACCATCGAGCCATTCCGGAAAATGATGAACGACTTTTTGGACGATTCCGAGGTCCGCCTCTTCGTCCAGATCTACGAATTCCCGGACCGCGTCGCGCACTGCTTCTGGCGCTTTCTCGATCCGCAGCATCCCGCCTACGATGCCGAGAAGGCCGCGAAGTGGGCGCCGGCCGTCGACAGGACCTACGCCCAGATCGACGCGATCGTGGGCGATGCGATGAAGAAGCTCCACGAGGGTGACATCCTCATCGTGCTGTCCGACCACGGCTTCGCGACGTGGCGGCGTTCCGTGAACTACAACACGTGGCTCGTGGAGAACGGGTTCATGACGCTCACGGGGGGCGAAGGCAAGCAGGCCGACCTCGAAATGCTGTTCGGCCAGGGCGAGTTCTGGCCGAACGTGGACTGGTCGAAGACGAAGGCGTACGCGATGGGCCTCGGCGACGTCTACATCAACGTCAAGGGGCGCGAGGGGAAGGGCATCGTTTCGCCGGGTGCGGAGTACGAGGCCGTGCGCGAGGAGATCAAGAGGAAGCTGGTGACGCTCGTCGACCCGAAGACCGGCCAGCGCGCCGTCTCGCGCATTTTCACGCGCGAGGAAGCCTACGGTTCTTTCGACGCGGACGTCATTCCGGACCTCTTCGTCACGAACACGGCGGGCACCCGGATCGGCTGGCAGGGAAGCCTCGGCGTCGTGACGAAGGAGATGTTCGAGGACAACACGCAGATCTGGTCGGGGGACCACTGTTCCCTGGATCCTGCCGTCGTGCCGGGCATCCTGTTCGCGAACCGGCTGCTGCCGAAGGGCCGGCTGCCGGGCATCGCCGACGTTCCGGCCACGATCTACAACGTCCTTGGGGTCAAGCCGCCCGAGAGGCTCGACGGGGTGCCGCTCTTCTGAGGCCATTCGCCGCGGCTGCCGCGTTTCTCTTTTTCGTCGCGGCCGCGCACGGACAGGAGGAAACGCCCTCTCCGGCGGTTGCGGCCCCGGAAACCGCGACGCCCGTGCCCGAGAAGCCCGCGGCCGCTCTCGGCGTCGCCGAACGCAAGGCGGAGCTTCAGGAGCTCAGGCGTCGTATCGCGAGCCTTCGGGGACGCCTCGACGCGTCCTCCCGGCGCGAGGCGGATCTGAAGGCGCAGCTCGAGACGGCGGATCTCGATCTTCAGATCCAGACGGCGGAGCGGCGCGTCCTCGAGCTGAAGAAGGCCGAGACCGAGCGCGAGGCCGCGCACGCGTCGACCGAGCGCGACGCCGCGCAGAAGGAAGTGGGCTCCCTCCGGGAGGATCTCGCCGTCCGCCTCTCCGCGCTCTACAGGATGGGGCGGCTCGGTTATCTCCGGCCGCTCGCCGCGGCGGACTCCGGACAGTCGTTCCTCGCGGGCCTCCGCATCCTGTCCCATCTCGCCGGCCGGGACGCGGCGCTCCTCGAGCGCTACGAGACGGCGGTGACGGCGCTCGGGGGCAGGGAGCAGGACCTTTCCGACCGGCGGAAGGAGCTTCTTGCGCTCACGGGCGAGAGCCGGAAGAAGGAGACGGCTCTCCTCGCGGCGCGTTCCCGGAAGGCCGTGCTCCTCGCGCGGCTCGAAGAGACTTCCCATGCCGAGAAGCAGCAGGTGACGAGGCTCGAAGACAAGTCCCAGCGCCTGGGATCGCTCCTCGAGCTCCTCGAGGGCAAGGGGCGCGCCCTGGCGCCCGGCGCCGCGTCGATCCGCAAGTACCGGGGCGCGCTCGACTGGCCTCTCAAGAGCCGGGTCGCCGTGCCGTTCGGCCGGATCGCGAATCCCAAGTTCCCGAAGACGTTCTTGCGTTCCTCGGGCTGGACGCTCGACGCGCCGCCCGGAACTTCGGTGCGCGCGATCTTCTCGGGGGACGTCGTTTACGCGCAGTGGCTCAAGGGCTATGGGAACCTCGTCGTGGTGGACCACGGTGACGGCGTCTTCACGCTGTATGGGCGCCTCGCGACGGGGACGATCGCCCGGGGCGAGCGGGTGGCGATCGGGGACGGGGTCGGGTCGCTGGGCGAGTCGCCCGAGGACGAAGTCGCGGGCCTCTATTTCGAGATTCGGGATGCGCGGGCGTCGGTGGACCCGGCGCTATGGCTCCGCTGACGGCCCGCGTATCATTCGCGCCGTGAGCAAGACCCGCGCCCTCTCCGTCGCCGCGTCCGCTTCTCTTCTCCTGGCCCTCTTCGTCGTCCTGCCTGGAATGGGAGCGGACGAGAAGAAGGACGGCAAGGAAGCCCTCTACCGCCCGCTCGGCCTCTTCACGGAGGTCCTCGGACTCGTTCGTTCGAACTACGTCGAGCCGACGGAATTGAAGCCGCTTCTCGCCGGTTCGTTCTCGGGCATGACCGAAGCCCTGGACCCGTTCTCGGAATACGTTCCGCCGGACAAGATGGCGGCGTTCACCGCGTACGAGGCCGCCAAGGAGAAGAAGGAAATTCTCGAGTCGGGAATCGTCCTCGCGCGGCGCTTCGGGTTCCCCGTCGTGGTGGCCGCGATCGCGGGCAGCCCGGCGGCCGCTGGCGGAGTCAAGAGCGACGACGTCATCGAGAAGATCGATGGCCAGCTCACACGGAACATGGCGCTCTGGGAGCTCGAGTCCCGGCTCTCGGGAAAGGCCGGGGGCCGCGTGCGCCTCGCGGTCGTCCGCGAAGGCAAGCCGCGCCATCGGGTCCTCGACATCGTGCGTGCCAGCTGGATCCCCGCCGCACCTTCGACCGAACGCGTGGACGGCGAGACGGTGCTCCACGTTCCCTCGTTCGCCTCCGGCACGGCCGCAGCCCTGAAGGAGATCCTGAAGCCGCTCGACCGGACGAAACCGCTCGTCCTCGACCTCCGCAGCAACGCGATGGGTTCGTTCGACGAGGCGGCGCGCGCAGCGGCCCTCTTCGTGCCGGCCGGTAGTCTCGGCGAGCTGTCGGGGCGCCGGATCGAGACGAAGACGTTTCGTTCCGAGCCCGGAGAGCGGGTGCACGAGAGCCGCCTCGTTCTCCTCGTGGACAGCGGGACGGCCGGGGCGGCCGAGCTGTTCGCCTCCGCCGTGCGGGACGCCGGCACCCGCGGGGCCGGCGCGAAGCTCGTGGCAAGCGACAAGTCCGACAAGAGCACTGAGCGCGCGGAGGATTCCGATCTGCAGGAGGCCTTCGATCCGGGTGCCGAGGCCACGAAGGATGCCGACAAACTGAAGCTCGCCGTGCGCGTCGTCGGAGAGCCGACGGTCGGCATGGGCTTCACGGCGCAGGTGGTGCGGCTCTCGAGCGGCGGTTCGCTGAGGCTCGCGGTCGGAAAGATCCGCACGGCGGCCGGGAAAGCGCTGTGCCCGAAGGGCCTCCAGCCCGACGACCGGGTGTTCCATGGGCCTCCGGGCGAGGCCGTGGGCCGCATGGATCCGATTCTCCAGCGCGGACTCAAGGTGCTGGCGGAGTTCTCGGTGCGGGCCAAAGCCGCCGCGTGACCGGGCGGAAGGCGCGGACCGGCGGGCGTTACGGGCGCACGGGCCGTCTCAAAGGAGCCCTCCTCGTCGTCCTCGGAGTCGGTCTCGGCGCGGGCGCCACATACTTCGTCCGCGGCTGCGCCCGTCGCCCCGAGGCTCCCTCTTCGGCGTCCCGCCCGGCGCCGGCAGTCCCCACGGCCCGGCCGGCTCCTCCATCGGTCTCGCGCCCGGTTCCGGCGCCGCCCTCCGATTTCGAACCGGTCGACCGCGTCCCGGGGGGAGTCCTCGCGCTCGTCATCGACGACATTGGCTTCGATCCGCCTTCCCGAACCGCGCTTTCCTCACTCGAGGGTCCCCTCGCGCTCGCGGTGATTCCGAGCGCTCCGCACGCCGCAGAGGCGGCGCGGCTCGCGCGGGAAAAGGGCTGGGACCTCCTCGTTCATCTGCCGATGGACCCCGAGGCCGGCCGTGCCGAGAAGGACTCGCTCGGGCCCAAGGACGACGACGCGGCGATTCGAACAGGTGTTCTCTCCGCTCTTGCGCGATTCCCGGGTGCGCTCGGGATCAACAACCATCAGGGATCGAAGGCGACGGCGGACGCTCGCGTCGTCCGGGGGGTCCTCGAAGTCGTGAAGGAGAAAGGGCTCTTCTTCCTCGACTCGCGGACCACGCCCGCGTCCGTCGCCGGAGCGGAAGCGGCGAAGCTCGGCGTTCCGTTCGTGGCGCGCGACATTTTCCTCGACGACGCGATGACTGAGTCCGCGGACCCGGGCGGCGCGCCGGGTGCGCTCGAAACCGCGTGGGAGAAGGCGATCGCGGTCGTGAGAAAAAGGGGGCAGGCCATCGTCATCGGCCACCCGCGCAAGGAAACGCTCGTCTTCTTGCAGGAGAAGATCGGTTTGCTCGGAGGGAAAGACGGGCCGAGGCTGGTGAGGGTGTCGGAGCTCGTTCCGTAAGGGCTGCGCAAACCGCAAGGAACAAAGAAGATTTTCTTAGAAGGTGAATGGGGCCGGGGCGCCCGGAACCGTCGCTGCGTTTTCCAGAACTCTGCTCTTTCCCTCTTACCCTTCTAAGAATCTTTATCTTTGTCCTCCTCTTTGTCTTTCTCTTCTGTCTTGACCGCATTCCACTCGGCATCCAGCTCCGCGAGGGGAACCTGCTTGATCTCCTTGTTCGCGGCGCGCACGCGCCGCGCCACTTCCTCGAACCGCCGGAGAAACTTGGCGTTCGTGGACTGGAGCGCGGCCTCGGGATCGACGCCGTGGCGGCGGGCGACGTTGACGACGGTGAAGAGGAGATCGCCGATCTCGCCGGCCACGCGCTCCTTGCGCTCGCCGCCCGGCGCCGAAAGCTCGGCCTTGAACTCGGCGACCTCCTCGTCCAGCTTGACGAGGACGTCCGCGTCGCGCTCCCAGTCGAACCCGAGGTCGGCGGCGCGCGAGGTCAGGCGCACGGCCTTGAGGAGAGCGGGAAGGGCGCGTGGAACGCCGTCGAAGGGCGACGGGGGACGCCCCGCTTTCTCCCTTTCCTGGCGCTTGAGCTCTTCCCATTGCACGCGGACGCCGTCGGCGTCCTTCACGGCTGCGTCGCCGAAGACGTGGGGGTGGCGCGCGACCATCTTGTCGTGGATGCGGCGCGCGACGCTCTCGAAGTCGAAGGCGCCCCGCTCCTCACCGAGCCGCGCGAGGAAGACGATCTGGAAGAGGAGATCGCCGAGCTCGCCCTCGAGCTCCTTCCAGTCGTCCCGGGAGAGAGCGTCGAGAACCTCGTAGCACTCCTCGAGGAGGTATCCGGAGAGGTCGCGGGCCGTCTGCTTGCGGTCCCAGGGGCACTCCTTTCGGAGCCTTTCCATGAGCGCCACGAGGGCCCGTCCGGCGTCCGAACCTTCCATGCGGGCAACCTCCCTGGTTCAAGTAAAATACGCTGACCCGAGAGGATTTATGTCCGAAAGTGATAAGCCGATCAAGGTCGTGGATCGCCGCCTCTTCACGGCCGACGGCGACGTGCGCGCGGAGACCGAGGCCGAGCTCGCGGCGCCCGATCCCGCTCCCGAGCCGGCCGCTGCCCTGCCATTACCGGCGCCTGCCGAGCCCGCGCCGGCAACGAGCCCGGCGTTCCTTCGTCTTCTCGACATGCTCGCGCAGACGGCGGCCCTCTACATGGAGGGATTCCCCGACCCCGCGACGGGCCGCCGCCAGGTGGATCTCGCAGGGGCGCGCCAGATCGTCGATTCTCTCCTCTCGCTCCGCGAGAAGACGCGCGGGCGTCTGTCGTTCGAGGAAACCGACGCGATCGAGGGGCTGCTCGGCGAGCTGCAGGTCGCGTTCACCCGGCTCGCGGGCGCCGCGAAACCAAAGCCTCCGATCCCGCCTCCCGTGGCGAGGCGCGGCTGAGGCTCTCCCGGACGTCTCCGCCGGCCGGGCGCCGCAATGCCGAACACTCGAGCTCCGGACGCCGACGGGGCTCGGCGTGCATCCTCGCGCTTCTCGCTCTCGTCGCGCTCGTCCCGGCGGCTCCCGCGCGCGGGCAGGTGCTCGTCGCTCCGGGCGAGTCGAGCGAGACGGCGTTTCGCAAGCTCGTACGCGGCCACTGGTTCGGATGGCTGAGCGCGCTCGAGGAGGGAGACGCCCCTCTCGCCCGCTCCAAGGTCGACGAGATCCTCAAGCACGCCCAGAAAATCGAGATCCGGCGGATGACCGATCTCTCGCTCTCGGCGACGCTTCTCGGGCGCCGCCAGCTTGCTGCCGGAAAGCGCGAGATCGCCCGCGAGGCGTTCACGGCCGCCATGCGGCTCGATCCCGATCTTCCCGATCCGCGCTGGGCGCGGCTCTCGCTCGCGGCCTCGTCGCGCGCATGGAAGGAGCTCGTCCCGGACCTCCTGGGCGCGCTTCGCGCGACCTTCGCCGACAGCGAATCGCGCCGTGTCGTGCTCGTGCGACTCGTCCTCATCTTTCTTCTCACCGCGTGCGCCGCCGCGATCGCCGCCATTCTCGTGCTTCTCGTCCGGCACGGGCCGAAGCTCGTTCACGACCTGAGAGAGGCGGCCGACGGTCTCCTGCACGGCCGCGTGCCCGGTCTCGCGGTCGCGGCGTTCCTTCTCGCGCCGATACTCCTGTCTCTCGACGTGCTCTGGCTCGCACTGTTCCTGTTCGTGCTTCTCTTCGGTTACGCGAGCCTGGAGCAGAAGCTCGCCACGAGTCTCGCGCTCGCAGTGGGGATACTGCTTCTGCCCGCGCTCGACCGGATTGCCTACGACCTCTCCATCACGTCGTCGCCGATTCTCCGCGCGGCCGAGGCGCTTGAGGAGTCCCGCTACGACCAGCGCGTTCTCGATAGCCTCGAGGCGGCCAAGAACATGGTCCCCGACGACGTGGACATCCGGTTCCTGCTCGGACGGATCTTTCAGTCGCTCGGGCAGAACGACCGCGCGATCGCCGAGTACACGACGGGCTCGCGTGTCGCCCCCCGCGACGTCCGGTGTCTCGTCAACCGCGGGAACATCCGGTTCGTGGACGGCGACCTCGGCTCCGCGCAGGAGGACTACCAGGAGGCGCTGAAGCGGGACGGACGGAGCATCACGGCGCGTTACAACCTCGCCCTTCTTTACGCCGAGACGTTCCGGACCTACGAGGCCGCACAAACGCTTCAGGAGGCGCGGGCCCTCGACGCGCGCGCGGTTCAGAGGTTTCAAGAGACGCCCACGCTCGTAAAGGTGGTCTCGCTCGGCTTCACGCCGGAGGAAGCCCGCGCGAAGATCGAACGCATGGGCCGCGACAACCGGACGAGACGGCTCCTGGGCCACCACCGCCGGTATCGGCTCGGCGACGGACTCGGCTTACCGCGCCTTCAAAATGGCCTCGAGCGGGGTGATCTCGGCATTCCGCTCTTCTGGGGGGTCTTCGCTGCGATCGGCGGGGCTTTCGTTCTCGACCGGAAGCGCCAGCAGGGACGGGGCTACGCGTCGGAATGCCAGAAGTGCGGCCGGGCATTCTGCCGGCTCTGCAAACCGCCGGGAGAGAGCGCCCTCCTGTGCTCGCAGTGCGTGCACGTGTATCTCAAGAAGGATGGCGTTGCGATCGAGACGAAGCTCCAAAAGCTCGAAGACGTGAGACGCCGCCGGACGCTGGAGGAGCGCATGCGGATCATCCTGAACAGCCTGCTCCCCGGCTCGGCCGCGTTTCTCGACTCGCGCCTCGTGCCCGCCGTCGCCGCCTTCGGTCTCTTTGCGTTCGGGTTGATCTCGTTCCTGCTGAAGGACGTGCTCGCAACACTCCCGCGGCCGACGATCACCGCCGGGACGCCGGGCGTCTTTTTCTGGCTGCTCGTGGCGCTTGCCGGCTGGATCGCCGGCTTCGCCACGTCGACGCGGAAGGCCTGACGGATGGCACTCGAGGGCACTCTCCGGGATTTCTCACTGGCGGACATCCTCCAGCTCATCTCGCTGCAGCACAAGACCGGCCTCCTGACGGTCCGCGGCCCCGCCGACACCGTGACGCTCGGGTTTCTCGACGGGATGATGGTATCGGCGGAATCCTCCGCCCAGAGGCTCGACACGCGCCTCGGCACCGTGCTCGTCAAGACGCGGCGGTTGACGGCGGAGGCTCTCGGGCGCGCTCTCGAGATGCAGGCGCAGACGCTGCAGCGTCTGGGCTTCATTCTTCTCAAGCACGGATTCTGCTCGGCCCAGGACCTGCGCGACGGGCTCGACATCCAGATCAAGCGCATCGCTTACGGCCTGTTTCGCTGGACGGACGGCGACTACGTCTTCGAGCAGACCGAGCACGTCGACTACGACGCGGAGTCGACCACGCCCATCGCGGTCGAGCGTCTCCTGATGGAAGGCGCCCGGATGATCGACGAGTGGCCCATCGTCGAGAAGGTGGTCTGGTCTCTCGACATCGTCTATCAGAAGGTCCCGGTCGCACAGCCGGTCATCCCCGCCGAGGACGAGGATGCGGTCGAAGACGTCGAGGATTCGACTCTCGCCAAGCGCGCCCGCGAGAAGCGTCTCGATCCCATCCGTGTTTCGCGTGCCGAATGGTCCGTCTACGAGCTCGTCGACGGCTTGCGAACGGTCGCCGAGATGAACGAAATGGCGTTCCTGTCGGAGTTCGACGGCTGCAAGGCGTGCTTCGACCTCGTGAGCCGCGGGCTCATCGAAGAGACCATGCCCCGGGCCGAGGAGCTCCCGGAGGAAGCGCTCGTAGCGGACGCCCCGGCCCACGCGCGCCCGTCGCGAAAGCCGATCGACGTCGCGCTCCTCGCGGGGCTCGGCCTCGCGGTCCTTGCGCTCATCGCTCTCCAGTTCCAGGCCCGAAATCCTCTCAATCTCCTGACCCTCCCGCCGCGGCGCGTACCGCTCGTGGATGGGTTCAAGAAGTCGCTTTCGCTCCTCCGGCTCCGGCGGGTCGCGGAAGGAGTCGATGCGTACACGCTTCTTTCCGGCCGGCTTCCCGATTCGGCCGAGACGCTCGTCGAGTCCCACATCCTGGCGCCGGGCGACCTCAAGGACCCCTGGGGAGCGAACTATCGCTACATCGTCCAGGATGACAAGTTCTACCTGGTCGGGTTCGACCCGCTCGGCCAGACAGATCCGGACCTCCTGTTCTCGCGGACTCTCGCCGTCCGCGACAACCGGAAGGACGACGATTTCCAGGCGCATACCTCTAAGGAAATCACTATTGTAGAGTAACTTAGAAGTATCTTATGCGACGCTGTAGGTGTGTCTTGACGAGGACTTGACAATGACACGCTAAGATATTAGATTGTGTTCGGATCCAGTCGGTGGGTCCGGAAGGAACACTGAAATGAGCAAGATCATCGGTATCGACCTGGGCACGACGAACAGCGTCGTCGCCGTCCTCGAGGGCGGCACGGTCGAGGTCATCGCGAACTCCGAGGGTGGACGGACGACGCCTTCCATCGTCGCCTACGGCAAGGGCGGCGAGCGCCTCGTCGGGCAGGTCGCCAAGCGCCAATCCGTCACGAACTCCGAGAACACGGTGTTCTCGATCAAGCGGTTCATGGGCCGCCGCGTCGACGAAGTCAGCGACGAAATGAAGATGGTTCCGTACAAGGTCGTTCGAACGGCGAACGGCGACGCGCGCGTCGCGATCGGCGGCAAGGAACTCTCGCCGCCCGAAATCTCCGCGATGATTCTCACGAAGCTGAAGGAGGCCGCGGAGGCCTACCTCGGCGAGAAGGTGGACCGGGCCGTCATCACGGTGCCGGCGTACTTCAATGACGCCCAGCGCCAGGCCACGAAGGACGCGGGGCAGATCGCGGGGCTCAAGGTCGAGCGGCTCGTGAACGAGCCGACCGCCGCGGCGCTGGCCTACGGCCTCGACAAAAAGAAGAACGAGACGATCGCGGTCTACGACTTCGGAGGCGGCACGTTCGACATTTCGATCCTCGAGGTGGGCGAAGGCGTCGTGGAGGTCAAATCGACGAACGGCGACACGCACCTGGGCGGTGACAACATCGATCAGAAGATCGTCGACTGGCTCCAGGCGGAGTTCCGCAAGGACCAGGGAATCGACCTCTCGAAGGACCCGATGGCGACGCAGCGACTCAAGGAAGCCGCCGAGAAGGCCAAGATCGAGCTCTCGACGACCGTCGAGACCGACGTGAATCTCCCGTTCATCACGGCCGACGCCTCCGGACCGAAGCACCTCAACATCAAGCTCACGCGCGCGAAGCTCGAATCGCTGGTAGACGACCTCCTGCAGCGCTCGGTCGGCCCGTGCCGGCAGGCGCTCAAGGACGCCGGCCTCGACGCCTCGAAGATCGACGAGGTGGTCCTCGTGGGCGGCCAGACGCGCATGCCGAAGATCCAGCAGATCGTGAAGGAGTTCTTCGGCAAGGAGCCGAACAAGTCCGTCAACCCGGACGAAGTCGTCGCCATCGGTGCGGCCCTGCAGGGCGGCGTTCTCGCGGGCGACGTGAAGGACCTTCTGCTCCTGGATGTCACCCCGCTCTCGCTCGGCGTGGAGACCCTTGGCGGCGTCATGACGAAGCTCATCGAGCGCAACACCACCATCCCCACGAAGAAGTCCGAGACGTTCTCGACGGCCTCCGACGGGCAGACCTCCGTGGAGATCAAGGTGCTTCAGGGCGAGCGCGAAATGGCGGGCGACAACAAGCTCCTCGGCGTCTTTTCTCTCGTGGGAATCCCGCCGGCGCCGCGCGGCATGCCGCAGGTCGAGGTCACGTTCGATATCGACGCGAACGGCATCCTGAACGTGTCGGCGAAGGATCGGGGCACGGGCAAGGAGCAGAAGATCACCATCACGTCTTCTTCGGGCCTCGACAAGAAGGAAGTCGAGAAGCTCGTGAAGGACGCCGAGTCGCACAGCGCCGACGACAAGAAGCGGCGCGAGGCGATCGAGGCGAAGAACGGGCTCGACGCGCTCGTCTACTCGACCGAGAAGCTGGTCGAGGAGAGCGGAGACAAGGTGCCGGAAGCGGAGAAGGAGGCCGTCCGGACGGCCGTCGCCGAGGCGAAGAAGGTGCTCGAAACGAGCGCGTCGGACGCCGAGGCCCTGAAGAAAGCCGCGCAGGATCTCCAGAAGGCGAGCTACAAGATCGCCGAAGCTCTCTACAAGGCCGCGCCCCAGAGTCCCGCCGGCGCCGACGCCGCCGCCCCTTCGGGCGAGGAGGGCCAGGCCTCCGCCAAGCCGGCCGACGACGTCATCGACGCCGAGGTCGTGGATCAGAAGAAGTAAACGATGAACGCGCCTCGCAAGGGGGCCCGGCCGCATGGCCCGGCCCCCGAGCCGGCTCCGGCAGCGCGGGACGGCTACGTCTTCATCGGCGTGGTCGCCGAGCGGTTCGGGGTCCATCCCCAGACGCTCCGCCTCTACGAGCGTGAAGGGCTCATCCGCCCCGCCCGCTCGTCCGGGAACACGCGCCTCTACGATCTCGAGACCGTGGAACGGCTGGAGATCATCCTCACCCTGACGCGCGAGCTCGGCGTGAACCTGGCCGGGGTCGAGGTGATTCTCGAGCTCAAGTCGCGCCTCGCGCGGATGGAAGGCGAGGTCGGACGCCTCATGGAATCCGTCCGGGCCGTGGCGGCCGATCACGCGGCCCGCGCCCGCGACGCCTCCCGGGCTCTCGCGGTGAGGCCCCGCGGTCCGATCGTTCTCCGCGTACGCTGACGGAATCCCCGCGCGCGAGAGAAGGGGACATAATCGCGATTTGTGAGTCAGCGTCTGCGTCCCGAAGACGACTCGAAGGTGCTCCGAAAGTACCTCGAGGACATCTCGCGGTACGCGATCCTCACTCCCGAACGGGAGCGCGAGCTCGGGCGGATCATCCAGAGAGCGGAAACCACGGAAGACGCGCGGCGCGAGGCCGTCGACGAGCTCGTTCGCGCGAACCTGAGGTTCGTCGTCTCCTACGCGAAGCGGTTCCATTCCCCCGGCATCTCGTTCCTCGACCTCATCAACGAGGGGAACATCGGGCTCATCCAGGCCGCGCGCCGCTTCGACGCGGAGCGAGGCGTCAAGTTCATCACGTACGCCGTGTGGTGGGTGCGGCAGGCGATCTCGAACGCCTTGTCCGAGCAGTGGGGGGCGATCCGGCTCCCGCACAAGCAGGCGACACTCCACTCCCGTCTGGGGCGCGTGAAAGAGGCCCTCTCCCGGTCGCTTGGCCGCGAGGCGACGATGGCGGAGATCGCCGCTGAGGCCGGGCTCCGGCCCGAAGAGGCCGAAACCCTCCTCGCGATGTCGCGCAGCTCGGAGTCCCTGTCCGAGTTCTTCGGAGCCGAGGAGGACCGCACGCTCGGCGACACGCTCGAGCAGACGTCCGTCGCGGCGGCCGACGACCAGATGCTGCAGCGTTCGAGCGTGGAGCAGACGCGGAACCTCCTCGAGTCGCTTCCGAAAAAGGAGCGCGCCATCCTCTGCCGCCGCTTCGGCATTCCCGAGGACGGCTCGGACGGGGAGCGGGAACCGATGACGCTGCAGGAGATCGGCGAGGAGCTGCGACTGTCGCGGGAGCGCGTCCGGCAAATCGAGGCTCAGGCGATCGCGCGCATCAAACGAACGATGAAGAGCAGGGCCCTGAAGGCGTTCCTCAATTAGGCCCTAGAATCAGGCCGTGGCCGCGACCGCACCCGACCGCGAAATCTGCCCCTCGTGCATGGGGTTCGGCGTCCTCGAGACGGCCCAGGGGCGGATCGTGGCCTGTCGCTGCCAGGCCGCCGGTCTCGCGGAGGCCCGGATGAAGGCCGCCGAGATTCCGCAGCGCTACCTGAATTGCCGGATCGAGAACTTCGACCTCAAGCGTCCCGGCACGTCTCCGAGTCACGTGAAGGCCAGCCTCGTCGCGCGCAAGTTCGTCGAGGAATGGAAGACCCGCGACCGGGGAATTCTCTTCGTCGGGCCCGTCGGTGTGGGCAAGACGCACCTGTCGGTCGCGATCCTGAAGACCCTCATCGAGGACTGCGGCGTTCGAGGCCTCTTCTGCGACTTCTCGGATCTCCTCGAGCGGATTCAGGCGACGTTCTCGCGCACGAACCCGGACAGCGCCGACGATGTCCTCGCTCCCTATCGCGACGCCGAGCTGCTGGTCCTGGACGAGCTGGGCGCACGCCGTCCCACCGACTGGGTCCGCGACGTGCTCTACGGGCTCATCAACACGCGCTACAACCGCCAGCGCCTGACGATCGTCACCTCCAACTACTCCGACGCGCCGGTCCGCACGGGGGAGGAGAAGCTGGAGGATCGCATCGGCACGATGGTCCGCAGTCGTCTCTACGAGATGTGCGATCTCGTCGTGCTCGACGGGATGGACTACAGGGCGTGGCGCGGCGTCAAGGTCTGAACCGATGCCCCCCACCGCGCGCCCGGCGCCCGAGGCGTTCCGGCGCGGGCTCTCGGCCGTCGTCGCGAATCCCCGCCTCATCCTCGCGCCCGCCGCCTTCGGGGCGGCGGCCGTCGCGTCGATCTTCGTTCCCGTTGCCCTTCTCGTCCTGACATTTGCGGGATCCTTCACCGGATTTGCATCGGACGCCTCGCTCATTCGGGATCCCGCGCAGCTCGTCGACCGTCTTAGAGGTTTCTTAGAAGGTCTGATGGCCTCTCCGTTCGCACTTCTTCTCGGCCTGCTCGCGTTTCTCGCGGTCCTGCTGCTTCTCACGGCTCTCGCGGCATTCGTGAGGGCCGGTATCACGGGGTGTCTCCTCGCGATCGATGCGCACGCCGCCGAGGGCGCTCCCCTCGCCATGTTCCGCCACCCGGCCCTCGGAGCCGTGTTCTGGTCGTCCGCGCGCCGCGGCGCAGGGCGGCTCTTCGCGCTCGTCAACCTCTACGGGATCGCACTTTCGTGCGTGGCGCTGCTGCTTCTCATGCCCATCGGCCTCGCCGTCTTTGCCGGGGTTTCAGAACGCGGCGCCGTTGCCGCCCTGGCCCTCGCGCTCTTTCTCCTCGTCCTGGCTCCCGCCTTCGGGGCGTCGATCGCGTTCCGCGTCCTCTATCTCGTGGCGTGCCGCTTGACGGTGAGCGAGGACGTCGACGCGCTCGAGGCCGTCGGGCGCGCGGTGGCGTGGACGCGCGCCTCGCTTTCCAGGGTCGTGCTCCTCTATCTGCTGACGCTCGCCGCCGGCTTCGTCACGGGCGTCGCGTTTCTCGTTCCCCGGCTCGCGCTGTCGCTGGCCGGCGGGCACTCGTTCGTCTTCTTCGTCCTCGGGACGGGCGCGATCTTCCTCGCCCAGATGCTGGTCGGACTTGCCTACGATCTCACCGTGAGCGGCGCATTCGTGTCGCTCTGGCCGGCCGGCCGGGTCCCGTGACGTCGCTGACCGACGCCGAACGGAACGAGCTGCTCGCGCGGGCGCGGCGGGCGGGCGCGATCGCCCTCGGGATCCCACCGACGACGTCCGTGCCGCGCGCGCCCTCGGGGCGGCTGGCCGAGACGGGGATGAGCTTCGTGACGTGGAAGCGCGACGGGCAGCTCCGCGGCTGCATCGGGAGCGTCGAACCCATCCGTCCTCTCTGGGCCGATGTCGAGGCGAACGCCGTCCATGCCCTTCTCGAAGACCCGCGCTTTCCTGCCGCGACGCCGGACGAGTTTCCGCGCGTTCGCGTCGAGATCTCGGTCCTGTCTCCCTTCGTCCCCGTTTCCCATCCGCTCGCGGCGGTCGAGGTCGGCGTGCACGGCCTCCTCGTTGCGATGGGGCGTCGGCGCGGAATTCTCCTGCCGCAGGTCGCCGTGGAATGGGGCTGGGACGTCCCGACGTTTCTCGGTCAGGCGTGCCGAAAGGCGGGACTTCCGGAGGGTGCGTGGCGCGGAGGTGGTCCTCTTGCGGCCGTCTCCACGTTCACGGCGGAGGTCTTCGGAGAGGCGGGCGGATAATCTCCGGGCCATGTCTGCCGAGCCGGCTCTCCCTCACGTCGCCTCCGTCTTCTCCATTCGTTCGCACTTTCCCGCGCTCGAACGCACCGAGGGCGGACGCCCCGTCGCCTTCTTCGATGGTCCGGGCGGGACGCAGGTGCCCAGCGCCGTCGCTGGCGCCGTGACGGACTACCTCCTCCACCACAACGCGAACACGCACTGGAGCTATCCGACGAGCGTGGAGACCGACCGGATGCTCGCCGCGGCCCGAAGCGCGCTCGGAGACTTCCTCGGCGGGGACCCCGCGGAGATCGTCTTTGGCGCGAACATGACGACCCTCACGTTCCATCTCGCGCGCGCTCTCGCGCGAGGCTGGGCGGAAGGAGACGAGGTCGTCGTCACGGAGCTCGACCATCACGCGAACGTCGACCCGTGGCGTGCCCTCGCGAAGGAGAAGGGAATCGTCGTGAAGACGGTCCCGCTCCTGGGGGGAGCCGCGGAGCTCGACGTCGACGCCTTCGCGAGGCTTCTCGGGAAGAGGACGCGCCTCGTCGCCGTGGGCGCGGCGTCGAACGCGGTCGGGACGATCAACGACGTCCCGCGCGTCGCGGCGATGGCTCGCGCGAACGGCTCTCTCGTCTTCGTCGATGCCGTCCACTACGCCCCGCACGTCCTCGTCGACGTGAAGGCTCTCGGCGCCGATTTTCTGGCGTGCTCACCCTACAAGTTCTACGGGCCGCACGCGGGCGTCCTCTGGGGGCGGCGGGAGCTGATCGAGAAGCTGGACGTTCCGAAGCTCCGCCCCGCGCCCGAGCAGTCCCCGGACCGGCTCGAGACGGGCACGCAGAACCACGAGGGCATCGTGGGCTGCGGCGCGGCCGTCGAATTCCTCGCCTCGCTCGCGGGACCGGCTGGAGATCGCCGGGTGCGTCTCGCGCGGACCTTCTCGGCTCTCCACGAGCGGGGCGACGCGCTTTTCGCGCGCATGTGGGCGGGCCTCGGGGCGATTCCGGGCGTCACGCTTTACGGGCCGCCGCCCGGCGCGCGCCGCACGCCGACGGTTGGCTTCGGCGTGAAGGGCCGCGCGTCCGAGGACGTCGCGCGCGCCCTCGTTCCGCGCGGCGTCTACGTCTCACACGGCGACTTTTACGCCACGACGCTCGTCGAGCGCCTCGGGGTTGCGGCGGATGGCCTCGTCCGCGCGGGCGCCGCGTGCTACACGACCGAAGACGAAGTCGACAGGCTCGTCGCCGGCGTCCGCGAGATCGCGCGAGCCTGACGAACGCTCAGGAACGCGTGGGGTCGTGTAACATCGTTCGGCCATGAACTTCGCTCTCTCCGACGAGCAGGAGGCGATCCGCAGGATGGTGCGCGATTTCGCGGAGAGCGAGATCGCCCCGCACGTCATGGAGTGGGACGAGGCGCAAATCTTTCCGCGCGAGGCCATTCGCAAGCTCGGCGCGCTCGGGATGATGGGCGTGCTCGTGCCGGAAGAGTATGGCGGCGCGGGCCTGTCGTACGTCGACTACATCCACGTGATCGAAGAGCTCTCCCGCGTGGACGGCTCGGTCGGCATCTCGGTCGCCGCGCACAACAGCCTCGCGACGAACCACATCTGGATGTTCGGCAGCGAGGACCAGCGTCGGAAGTGGGTCACGCCTCTCGCCCAGGGAAAGCTCCTGGGAGCCTGGGGCCTGACGGAATCGGAGGCGGGGAGCGACAGCGCGGGGACGAAGACGACCGCCATTCTCGACGGCGACACGTGGGTCCTGAACGGATCGAAGAACTTCATCACGATGGGCTCCGTCGGCGACGTTGCGGTCCTGATGGCCGTTACGGACAAGGCCTCCGCCAAGCACGGCATCTCCGCTTTCGTCGTGGACCTCCACCAGAAGGGCATTCACGCGGGCAAGAAGGAGAACAAGCTGGGCCTGCGGGCTTCCGATACGGCGACGCTCGTCATGGAGGACTGCCGGATTCCAAGAGAGAACCTGATCGGAGAGCTGGGACACGGCTTCGTGCAGTCGATGAAGGTGCTCGACGGAGGCCGCATCTCGATCGCGGCGCTCGGCCTCGGGATGGCACAAGGCGCTTACGAGTGCGCGCTCCGGTATGCGCAGCAGCGCAGGCAGTTCGGCAAGGCCATCTCGGAGTTCCAGTCCATACAGAACTATCTCGCCGACATGGCGACCGAGATCGACGCCGCGCGGCTCCTGACGCACCGCGCCGGCTGGCTGAAGGATCAGGGCCGTCTCACGACGAAGGAATCGTCGATGGCGAAGCTTTACGCCTCGGAGGTGTCCGTTCGGGTCGCGAACCTCGCCGTCCAGATCCACGGCGGATACGGCTTCACGAAGGATTTCCCCGCCGAGAAGTTCTATCGCGACGTCAAGCTCTGCACGATCGGGGAGGGCACCTCCGAGATCCAGCGGATGGTCATCGCCCGCCAGCTCCTGAAGGACGCGGCAGCGGGCCGCTGACGGACCTGCTCGCTCGGGCAGCGCACCGCTCGGGTCCGGCGCGCTCTGATCGCGGTCCGCGCCGGGCTGCGATGCGAGCGAGGCAGGTCAGGCCGGGACGAGCCGAACGCGGCAGTCCTGATAGGCAGCGCCCTCGCCCGCGTCGGTCAGCCGCGCGCGGATGAGCGCATTGGCGCAATTGCCGCGGTCGTAGTTCCCGCCCTTCGGAACGATCACGACGTCGCGCCGCTGCGCAGGGTCGTGACGGAGCTTCAGGCGAATCGAGCCGATCGCGCTCTCGAGCCGGACGACGTCACCGTCTCGGAACCCGTTCGCCGCCGCCGGGTGGCACGTCGCGGTGAGCATGTCCGGCTCGGAGGCCGCCCACTGCGAGCTCTGCGATTTCTCGGTGGAGTTCGAGAAGAGCCACAGCGGAAACCCGGGCTCGTCGGGCGGGACCGGAGGCAGGTCGTGGACGAGCCGGACGCGTCCCGAGGGTGTCTTGAACTTGTTGCCTTCGAAGAGAATATTTTCTGCGAACGGGTTTCGAACGGATTTGCGCTCGAGCATCTCGAGCGTGACGCCCGCGGCCTCCACGCGTGCGAGCATCCGCCGTTTCCATTCACGGGCGGTCCCTCTTACCTTCTCAGAAATCTTCTCTTCTCTTTCTCCGCTTCTTCCATCGATTGCGGCTGCCAATGCCTGAATCAACTCGAGGTCGCTCTTCACGCCCGCCGGCGGCCGCACGACGGGTACCGAGGCCGCGATGTAATGGTTCCCGTAGGCGCCGAGGAGATCGTCGTCCTCGACGAGCGTCGTCGTCGGGAAGACGACGGTTGCGCGGCGGGCGGTGTCGGTCAGGAACGAGTCCACGACGACGACGAGCTCGCGCGTCTCGAGCGCCCGCGCGACCGTTGCCGAGTCCGGCAGCATCGAAACAGGGTTGCCGGCCGTCACCCAGACCGCGCGAATCGGCGGATCCGCGGCCGCGAGGATTCCGGCGCCGAGGAGCGGTTCGGGGATCGCGCGCGGCGGGTTCTTCTTCAGGAAGGACGTGTCGAACGGTCCGCGTCTCTTGTAATAGAAGGAGACGCCGCCGCCCGGTATCCCGAGGTTCCCGCTGACCGCCCCGAGCGCGTCGAGCGCGCGGACGATCGCCGAGCCGTTCATCCGTCGGCCCATGCCCCAGCCCACCTGGATCGAGCAGGGCCGCTCCGCGAGCGCCGCGGCGACCGCGGTGACGTCTTCGACGGACACGTCCGCAGCGCGCGCCCAGTCGGCGACGGAGCGGGACGCCGCGAGCGCGCGGAAGGCGTCGTAATCGTCGCAGAAAGAAGCTGCGTCCGGATCCCCGCCGCCCGTCTCGAAGAGGCACGCGGCGACGCCCATCGCGAGGTCGAAGTCCCCGCCCGGCCGCACGAGGATCGTCCGGTCGGCGAGTTTCGCGGCCTTGTGGTGGATCGGGTCCACGAGAAGGACGCGTGCTCCCTGCCGCTTCGCCTGCTGGAGCAGCGGCATGAGGTGGACGTTCGAAATGGCCGGGTTCTTGCCCCAGAGGAGGATGTTCTTTGCGTTCAGGAGATCGAAGAAATCGTGCGACTCCTCGTCGCCGAAATCGGTTTCCTGCGCGGCGTCGCCGGCGCCCGAGCAGATGTCGCCGCTCTTCACGGTGACCGGCCCGAACTGCTCCCAGAAATAGTCCACCACGGACTTCAGGAGGCCGAGCGACCCGCCCGACCGGTAGTGGAGAATCGCCGCCGCCCCCGATTCCTTCCGGATCGCGAGCAATCGCTCCGCGACGAAGCCGAGCGCCTCCTCCCACGAAACCGGTTCGAGCCGGCCGTTCTTCCGGAGGAGAGGGGCCGTGAGCCGGTCCGGCGAATTCTGTGTCGCCGGATATTGCGACGTCCGCTGGCAGAGGAAGCCCTTCGTGACCGGGTGCTCCGGATCGCCGCCGAGGGCGACGAGCTTTCCGTCTTCGACGGATGCGATCAGCCCGCAGGCGTCGGGGCAGTCGCGGTTGCAGACGGTGAGAAGAGTTTCGGTCGCCATGTGTGGAACGTCAGACCAGGTGCGCCTTGAAATGGGCCAGCGTCCGCTGCCAGGAGTCCTTCGCGCACTCCTCGCTGTAGACCGTCGGACGCGTGTCGTTGAAGAAACCGTGCGACGCGCCGCGGAAGACGATCGTCTCGATCTTCTTGCCGAGGGCTTTCACCTTGTCTTCGAGCGGCTTCGCGCCGGACGCGGGAACGCCGTCGTCCATCTCGCCGTAAATCATGAGGATCGGACCGGAGAGGTTCTCCCACCGGAGCGGGACTTTCTTGAACCCGCCGTAGAAGCTCACGGCCGCGCCCACGTTCGGGTTCGTGGTTGCCACGTACTGCGCGAGGGCGCCGCCCATGCAGAAGCCCACGACGCCGAACGTCTTCGTCGAGCACTCGGGCCGGGCGAGGAGGTACGTCCCGGTCGCCGCGATCTCGCGGCCCACGCGCTCGATGTCGAGCTCCATCAGGAGGCGCCCCGCTTCGTCCGGAGAGGTCGTCGTCTTGCCATGGTAGAGATCCGGCGCGAACGCGACGAAGCCCTCCTTCGCGAAACGGTCCACGATGTCCTGGATGTGCGCCACCAGGCCCCACCACTCCTGGATCACGATGATCGCCGGCCCTTTGCCGGACGCCGGCTTCGCGAACCAGCCATCCACCCTCTGGCCGTTGACGGTGAAGGAGAGTTTTTCGCCCATGTGCGCCTCCTGATCGACTCGCCCGCCCATTCTCTCCCAGGCGTTGACTCGCCCTATACTCGATTTCGTGCGTCGTGTTCTCGCCCTTGTCGTCGTTCTCGTCGCGGCATGCGGCGTAGGCGCGTGCAGCCTCATCCTGAACGGGGAAGACTCCCGGAGAAAGAACGTCGCGGGCTCCCTGTTCACGGACGTGACCAGGGAATCGGGCCTGAAATTCAAGTTCCACGGCGACATCATGGACGCGAAGCTCATCCCGACGATGGGCGGGGGCGCAGCCCTCGCGGACTTCGACGGCGACGGGAATCTCGATCTCGTCCTCGTCCAGCAGGTGAAGAAGGCCTCGAAGTGGCGGAAGGCGGGGCACACGCAACCCCTGGCCGATTGCACGCGCCTCTTCCGGAACCGCGGGGACGGCACGTTCGAGGACGTGACCGAGCGCTCGGGCGTCGTGGCGTGCGGCTGGGGCGTGTCGGCGATGTGGGCGGACCTCGACAACGACGGATTTCCCGATCTCCTCATCGGCAACGCGGGTGAGTCGAACCTCCTCTTCCGCAACAACGGGAACGGCACGTTCACGAAGGTCGAGAAGTCCGGCCTCGAGAGCGGGAAGTTCACGATCGGCCTCGCGGCGCTCGACGCCGACGGAGACGGCCTCCCGGACGTCTACATCGGGCACTACCTCGACACGGATCCCGATCGTGAGTCGAAGGCGAAGGCGACGTCCTTCATGACGCCGGACGAGTATCCGGGCCAGGACAACCTCTTCCTGAGGAACCGCGGCGAGATGAAGTTCGAAGACGCGACGGAGACGAGCGGGTTGCGCGATCCGGGCTCGAAGACGATCGGCGCCGTCGCGCTCGACTACGACGGCGACGGAAAGACCGACCTCTACGTCGCGAACGACCAGTGGCGCAATTCGCTGTTCCACAACGAAGGGGGCGGGCGCTTCCGCGACGTGTCGGACGAGACGGGGAGCGGATATCCCGAGGAAGGCAACACGACGGCCTTCGGCCGCAGGACGCGCAGCGGCATGGGGCTCGCGATCGCCGATTTCGACGGCGACGGCCGGCCGGATCTCTTCGTCACGAACTTCGCGAACGAGCCGAACACGCTCTACCGAAACGTCGAGGGCGCGACGTTCGCCGAAAACGAGCGCGAGGCGTTCGGCGGGGACCACGACCCCTCGATTCCCCTCTCGGGCTGGGGCACGGTCGCGATCGACTGGGACAACGACGGCAAGGAAGATCTCGTCGTGTCGAACGGCCAGATCCTCTCGCGCTTCTTCACCGTCATCTCACGGTGGTTCAACCCCGCGGCCCGGAACTTCGAGGTGGGGGAGCGCAGCTACGCACAGCGTCAGCTCGCCTTCCACAACGAGAGCGCACCCGGACAGCCGCGGTTCCGTGACGTGTCGGCCGATGCGGGCGATCTCGGGCGGCTCTGCGTCGTCGGGCGCGGTCTCGCGGGAGGCGATCTCGACGGAGACGGCAGGGAAGACCTCGTCTTCAACCCGATCGACGTTCCGGCACTCGTCCTTCGCAACACCGCGCCGGGCGGGCGTTCGCTGGAGATCCTTCCCGTCGCGGGAGCGGACAGAAAAACGGTCCTCGGCACGCGGATCACGGCCGGCGGGCGCGCGAAGGAGTTCTACGTCGTCCCGTCATATGCGGGCGGCTCGTGGCTGCCGCTGCACTTCGGTCTCGGCGCCGCGACCTCCGCGCGCGTGATGGTCCGGTGGTCCGACGGCACGACGGAGGATCTCGGCGAGCTTCCCGCGGGCGCGTACCGCCTCCGGAAGGGCGAGGCGTTGGCTCCGCTTCGACGCTGACTCCGGCTCCGTACCGCCGCACTCAGCTCCAGATCCGCTCGAGCTCACGTTCCACCCCGAGCTCGCGGGCCCACTTCCGGAGATAGACGGGATCGAGAGTGGCGGCGTTCGCGCGCACGACGCCTGCAGCGTCCTCGATCTGTCGGCTGCATCGGCTGATGTGTCGGTCACGCCCGTGAACACGCGGTCATCATAGCCGCACCAAACCTGCGTCACGAACCGGGGGGTCAAAGTCGTCCAGGGCAGAGCACTTAGGTAATGAGAAGTCTCCGAACTGGACACGCTTGCCCTCCCGTCGGGTGATGCGGCCCCGGACAAACGGTACCAGGCTGCTTATTTGAGGGGGCATTGAATGGCTCGTAATGCGTGGCTTCTGGTCTCGCTCCTTTTCGCATCGACCTCCGCATTTAGCGCGACCCTGACCACTGTTTCCATAAGCCCGACCAGCGTCGTAGGCGGGATGAGCGGCGCGACGGGAACCGTGACTCTCGATGTCGTGGCGCCCTCAGGGGGCGCCCTCGTCGCACTTTCCAGCAACAACGCTGCGGCCACTGTTCCCGCGAGCGTCACCGTCGCCCAGGGGGCGACGACGGCGACGTTTGCCGTGACGACGACGACCGTCACGACAAACGCCACCGCCATCCTGACGGGCACGTACAACGCCGTTCCGAAGACGGCCACCCTGACCGTCACAACCCTGGTATCCACAGTCACGCTGTCCCAGGCCAGTGTCGTCGGCGGCATGGGCGCCACGGGAACGATTTCGCTCTACGCGCCCGCTCGGGTGGGCGGCGCGGTCGTGACCCTCACGAGCTCAGTGCCCGCCCGCGCCACCGTGCCGGCGAGTATCACGATCCCCGCTGGCGCGACTCTGGGCACGTTCGCGATCCCGACCCTCCTCGCGACCACGACTGGTGCCACGACGATCACGGCAACGAACGCCGGCGGCAGCCGGACGGCGGCGCTCACGACTTCGGCGGTTCCAATTCCCGATTCCGTATCCCTTGCACCTTCGACGGCCTTCGGAACTTCGACTGCGACGGGAACGGTCGTCCTGAACGGTGTCGCTCCCACAGGCGGAACCGTCGTGACGTTGACGAGTTCGAACACCGCCGCGGCAACCGTGCCGGCAAGCGTGACGGTCCCTGCGGGCTCCCTGTCGACGACGTTCTCGGTCACCACTCTCGCCGTCGCGTCGAACACGAACGTGACGATCACGGCCGCGTCAGGCGGGACCTCGAAGACGGCGACCCTGACCGTCGCGCCCACGCTCCAGGCCTTCTCCGTCACCCTGGACCGGTCAAGTGTTGTCCGCGGTCAGATCCCGACGGCAACCGTGACCCTCAATGCACCTGCGCCCACCGGTGGCGCCACGGTCACGGTCACCAGCTCGAGCACCGCGAACGCTACTGTTCCAGCGAGCGTCGTTGTAGCGGTTGGAGCGAGGTTCGCGACGTTACCCGTCACGACGATCACGAGCGGCGTGGCCGCCTCCGTGACGATTTCAGCCGCCTGCGGCGGGGCGACAAAGACCGTCGTGCTCTCTCTCACGGCTACACCGGTCGTGTTGTCGGTTGGGCTCAGCGCCCCCGTCGTTGTGGGTGGTCAGACGTCGACGGGCACCGTGACCATAAGCGGCCCCGCACCCGTAGGCGGCACCATCTTGACGCTGTCGTCCTCGGCGCCCGGAGTTGTAAATGTTCCGGCGTCAGTGACGGTAGCCGCGACGGCCTCCACGGCCACGTTCACGGCCACGACTGTCGCCGTCGGGAACGATGTGGGGACCGCCATCACAGCGACCCTCGGGACCTCCTCGGCGGGTGCGACGCTCACGGCGACCGCCCCGCGTCCCACGGGTCTCACGCTGGCACCCGCGACCGTCGTCGGCGGGAACTCATCGACGGGCACGGTAACCATTTCGTCTGCCGCGCCGACGGGAGGCGTTCCCGTCTTTCTTTCGAGCTCGGGCACGTCGGCGGCAACGGTTCCGTCTTCCGTCACCGTGGCTTCTGGCGCCACGACGGCCACATTCGCGGTGACGACCCTGAGCGTCGCGGCAGCGACCCCAGTGACAATCTCGGCCGTCAAGCAGCAGACGGCGGTGACGGCAACGCTGACGGTCAACCGGGTCGACATCGCGTCCGTCTCGTTGAGCCCCACGTCCGTCATTGCGGGTGCGACCTCGACAGGCACCATCACCCTCAACGGAAATGCGGGGACAGGCGGCATCAGCGTTGCGCTGACGAGCTCCGATACGTCGAAGGCGACCGTACCGGCGTCCGTCTCGGTGGCGTCGGGGGCCGCGACGGCTACGTTCACCGTGACGACGCTCGGTGTTCCCACCACCTCACCGGTCACGATCTCGGGGATCTACAGTGGAACGACGAAGACTGGCACGCTCACGGTACAGGCGGCGTCGCTGTCCTCCGTGTCGCTGAGCACGAGCCCCGTCGTCGGCGGAACCAACGTGACGGGCACGGTCACCCTCAATGGCAAGGCCGGCGCGACTAACTTCGTCGTGGCGCTTTCCAGCTCAGACACGACGTGCGCGACCGTCCCTGCGACCGTGACGGTCGCGACGAACGCAACGACCACGACCTTCACGGTCACGACGCTCGGCGTCGCCGCGAACAAGTCGTCGACCATCACGGCGACGCTCGCGGCCGTGCCCAAGACGGTCGTCATCTCGACGACGCCCGCGGCGCTTTCGTCGGTCGCCTTGAGCCCGGCCGCGGTCACGGGTGGGGCCAGCTCCACCGGGACCCTCACTCTTAGCGGCAATGCGCCTCCCGCGGGCGCGGTCGTTTCGATCTCGAGCACCGACGTCTCCGCAACCGCTCCCGCAACCGTCACGGTCGCCGCGAACACGAAAACGAAGACGTTCACGGTAACGACGGTGGCGGTGGCCACGGTCCGCACGGCAACTATTTCGGGAACCTACTCCGGAACGCAGTCCGCTTCCCTGACCGTCACCCCCCCGTCCCTCTCTGCCGTTGGTTTGACCCCGTCTTCGGTAAATGCGGGAACCTCGGCAACGGGGACAGTCACAATCACGAGCGCGGCTCCGGCCGGCGGTCTCGTCGTGTCCCTCTCGAGCGACAACGGGGCGGCGGTGGTGCCTGCCAGCGTGACGGTCGGCGGGGGAGCGACGACGGCGACCTTCCCGGTCACGACGACTTCGGTCGCCTCGAATCAGTCGGCCCTCGTCACGGCCACCTACTCCGGCGTTTCGCGATCCGCCAGCTTGCAGATCGCCCCTGCCGGATGCGTCGTGAATGTGGCGAGCGCGCCATCGTCATTCCCGGGAAGCGATGTCGTCTGGTTCAACGATGCGATTCCTGCCGGAGCGACCCCCGGCGGGACCTGGATCTGGGACACGACTCAGAAGGCCAGCGGAACTCAGTCGTTCACCAGCGGCTACGTCAACGGTTTTCACGAACAGTATTTCTTCGGCACGAGCACGGCGAATGGTCTACCCCTCTCGTCTGGCGAGGTGGTTGTCGTTTACGCCCTGCTTAACCCGTGCACACCGCCGCAGGAGATCCTCCTTCAGTTCAGCGACGAGACGGGCGACTGGAGCCATCGAGCCTACTGGGGACCGGATCTTCTCGGCTACGACCCGAAGATTTCCATGGGCGCTCTTCCGGCCACCGGCGCCTGGGTGCGGCTGGAGGTGCCAACGGAGTCGCTCAACCTGCAAGGCCACACCCTGACGGGTTTCGCGATCACGCTTTCCGACGGTCAGGTCTGGGCCGACCGCGTCGGGAAGGGCGTAACTGGCCCCGCAAGCCTCACGTCACTTGCCGTCGTCCCGACAACTCTTACGGGTGGCGGTACAGCCACCGGGACAGTGACCCTCTCCGCGCTGGCTCCGGCTGGCGGCATTACGGTCGCCTTGTCGTCCGACAAGACTGCCGCGTCCGTTCCGGCGAGCGTGACGGTGGCGCAGGGTTCCGCGAGCGCGATTTTCACGGTGACGACGATGAGCGTCGGCTCGCCCGCTCTCGCCACGATCACTGCCAGCTACTCCGGAGTGAACAAGACGGCCACATTGACCGTGAATCCGCTGGGGGTGGTGTCGCTCGTTTCCGTGCACTCAGCCCAACGAGTGTTCAGGGCGGGTCGCCCTCGACCGGAACGATCATCCTCGACGGGCCGGCTCCGGCCGGCGGTGTAATCGTATCCCTGTCCAGCGACAACGGAGCGGCGGTCGTCGCCTCGAACGTGACCGTTTCCGCTGCCGCGACAATGGCCACATTCACTGTCGCGACGACGAGTGTCGCCACGACGCAGTCGGCCGTGATCACGGGCACATACGCTGCGGTCTCGCGCACGGCGACCTTGCAGATCGCACCTGCGGGATGCGTTGTCGGCGTCGCGAGCGCGCCATCTTCGTTCCCGGGTAGCGACGTCGTATGGGTCGACGACGCCGTTCCAGCCGGAGCGGCCCTCGGCGGAACGTGGATCTGGGACACGACTCAGAAGGCCAGTGGAGCGCAGTCCTTTACCAGCGGCTACAGCAACGGTCTCCACGAACAGTTCTTTTTCGGCGCGAGCACAGCGAACGGCTTACCGCTTTCAACCGGCGAATCGGTTGTCGTTTACGGTCTGCTGAACCCGTGCACACCGCCGCAGGAAATTCTCCTTCAATTCAGCGACGAGGTGGGCGACTGGAGCCATCGAGCGTACTGGGGACCGGATCTTCTCGGGTATACCCCCAAGACTTCGATGGGGGCTCTTCCGGCCACCGGCGCATGGGTGCGGCTCGAGGTGCCTTCGGAATCAGTCAACCTGCAGGGACACACCGTGACCGGTTTTGCAATTACCCTTTCTGACGGGCAGGTATGGGCTGACCGCGTCGGAAAAGGCGCGGGCTCCGCGAACCTCTTGGCGCTCGGCGTCGCGCCGTCCAGTGTCACGGGCGGGGCGTCGGCTACGGGAACGGTGACCGTTTCCGTACCGGCACCATCCGGCGGGCTCGCGGTGACGCTCTCGAGCAACAACGGCTCGGCGATGGTTCCTGCGATCGTGTCGGTGGCCGCGGGCGCAACGACGGCGGCGTTCACGGTCGCCACGGCTGCGGTCGGATCCGCGACGACCGCCACGCTCACGGCCAGCGCGGGGGTCATCACAAAGACGGCGACTCTTACCATCAATCCTCCCGTCCTCGCGGGCGTCTCGCTGAGCCCGACGACAGTGACCGGCGGAACGCCTTCAACCGGTACAGTGACGCTTTCGAGCATCGCGCCGGCCGGCGGCTTTGTCGTGAGCCTGACGAACGATAGCGGCTGGGCATCTGTGCCTGCGAGCATCACGGTGCCCGGGGGGGTCGCGACGGCGACGTTCTCAGTCGTGACGGTCGGTGTCGGAAGCCTGACGTCAGTGACGATCTCGGCGACCGCCGCCGCGGTGACGAAGGCGGCCACCCTCACGATCAACCCGCCGATCCTCTCCAGCGTCTCGCTGAGTCCAACGGTGTTGAGCGGCGGAACGCCTTCAACCGGGACGGTGACGATCTCGAGCGTTGCTCCGCCCGCCGGGTTCGTCGTGAGCCTGACGAGCGACAACACAGCGGTCACCACGCCTACTCATGTGGCCGTGGCCAGCGGGGCCACGACGACGACATTTACGATCCTCACGGTCGGGGTGGGAAGCCTGACGACGGCGACGATCACAGCAAACGCCGCTGCGGTGACGAAGACGGCCACGCTCACGATCAACCCGCCGGTCCTCTCCAGTTTCTCGCTCAATCCGACGGTGTTGAACGGCGGAACGTCGTTGACGGGAACCGTGACGCTCTCGAGCCCGGCTCCGCCCTCCGGTTTCGTCGTGAACCTGACGAGCGACAGCGGCGCCGCCATGCTGCCTCCGAACGTGACGGTGACGGGCGGGGCTACGAGTTCGACGTTCACGGCCCTGACGGTCGGGGTGGGAAGCCTGACGACGGCGACGATCACAGCAAACGCCGCTGCGG
>JBDTML010000359.1:0-6854 GCA_039934255.1 Acidobacteriota bacterium
GAAGAACAAGGGCAACGTCACGTACGTCGTCTACTCCGATGAAGGCCACGGCTTCGCGCGGCCGGAGAACCGCATCGATTTCAACGCCCGGTCCGAAAAGTTCCTCGCGGGCTGCCTTGCCGGCCGCTTCGAGCCGATGGAGGGGGAAAAGATCCCTGGTTCGACGGCGGTCGTGAAGGTCGTGGGCAGGTAACCGGCGGAGGCCCCCGGGGCGACCGGGGGCCTTTTCACGTCAGTTCGTGAGCGGAGAAGCCGTGGTCGCCCCTTCCTGCGTGTACGACGCCTGAAGGCACGCCCTCTTCGACGTGGGATGCTGGTAGAGATACAGGTAGTCGAACGACCCGCCGTCTCTCAACTTCAGCTCAGGGGGCCGGAACGCGCCCGTGCGGAATGCGCGCACGAAATCCGTGTCGAATGGCCGCGTATCCGAGCATCCGCCGTGGAACTCGCGGATGTTCTCGGTCGGCGAAAGAACGCGCAACCTCAGGCCCTTGACGAGGAGCGTCGTCTGCTCGGCCGTCAGCGGGAACGTGCACGCACCCGCGCGCAGCGTCCCGAACATCTGGCACTTCACGCCCGAGATGAGAATGCCCTGCTTCGCCATGAGGGCGGTCACGTCGCGAGCCAGCTCGCCGCGCGCCCAGAGATTCCAGGTGAAACGGCAGCCTCCTGCCGCGAGGGAGGCCGCCAGAAGGGCGGCGAGAAGCCTCAGGCGCCGGGCGTCCACGCCGCAATCCTACCCGCGAGGGCCGACGCCGCGATCACGTAGGGGCTGCCGAGATAAACGCGTCCCGGTCCGCTTCTTCCGGGAAAGTTGCGGTTGATCGCGCTCACGGTCACCTGGTCCGCCCGCGTCGATACGCCTGGCCCGGCATTGATGCAGGCCCCACAGCCCGGCTCGACCAGGCGTGCTCCCGCGCGCGCGAAAAGATCGAGATACCCCTTCTCGCGGCACCACTCCTTGACGTCCCGGCTTCCGAACTGAATGTACAGCTCCACGCCCGGCGCCACCCTTTTCCCTCTGGCGAGGCCGTCGGCGAGCACGGTGGCGAGCATCTCCATGTCCTCGCGTTTGCCGGCCGTGCATGACCCGCCATAGGCGATGTCGACCGGGACCGGCACCGTGAGATCCGAGATCCGGACGCCGTTTCCCGGATCGCCTGGGAGCGCCACGAGCGGCTCGAGCGCGGAGGCGTCGAGAGTGATGGTGGAATCGAAGACCGCGTCCCCATCCGACGCCAGACCACGGCAGAGAGCGCGCGCCCCTTCGAGCGGAATGCCGCGGCGTTCCGAAAGAAACCGCGCCGTCGTCTCGTCGGGTGCCACGATCCCCGCGAACGCGCCGGCCTCCGCCGCCATGTTCGTGAGCGTCGCGCGCTCGTCCACTGAAAAGGCGGCAACCGTCTCGCCCGCGTACTCGAGGACTTTGCCGAGCGCCCCGCCGCCCTTCACATAAGGATGCGCGAGGAGCGTGAGCATGACGTCCTTCGCCGTCACGCCCGGCGGCCGCGCGCCCTCGACGACGACGCGAATCGTGGCGGGCACTTTCACGCGCACGTCGCCCGACAGCCACGCGCAGGCGACCTCCGTCGTGCCGATTCCGAACGCGAGACAACCGAGGGCGCCCGCGTGCGTCGTGTGAGAGTCGGATCCGACGACGACCTGCCCGGGAAGCGCATGGCGTTCGGTGACGAGGGAGTGGCAGATGCCTTCGCCCGCTCCGTAGAGCCGGATTCCCTGCGCCGCGGCGAATTCCTCCTGGCGTGTCGCGAGGGAGTCCGCAAGCGCGAGGAGGCCGCGCTCCCGGCGCTCCTGCGGCATCACCTCGCCGAGGAGCGAGAGGTGATCGCGAAAAAGAAGCACCGAGCTCGGATCCGAAACGCGGGCGTCCTTTCCGAGCGCGTCCTCCAGGCACGAGGCCGCCATCGGCGTGACGTACTCGTGGGAGAACCTCAGATCGGCCCGCACGAAGCACGCGTCTCCCGGCTCGACGGCCGGAACGCCCGCCGTCCCGAGAATCGGCTCCCGGACGACGTGCCGGGCGAGGATCTTCTCGGCGAGCGTCATGCCCCGGAGCCGCGTCGTGACGGGCGGGGGCACCTCGCGGCCCGCCAGGCGCGCGACGGTGTACGGGAGAAACCCACCGGCTTCGATCACGGCTCGCGTGATCGCGTCTTCGTCCTCCGTGAAGAACGAGAGCGGGATCTCCTCGCCGCAGCGGACGCGCTCGAGGACCGAGAAGTCCGTCGTGACGAGCATCCCGAGGTTGATCGCGTTCTGACGGTAAATCCGCTCGAAGCTCTCGGCGACGAGGAGGCGGATCCCGGCGGCCCGTTCCGCATAGGGCGCCTGCTCCCGGGACGAGCCCTTCCCGCGACGGCGGCCGGCCACGGAGACCGCGAACCCGCCCCTCCGAACGGAGTCCTCGCCGACCGGCTGTACCCGGGCCTCACCGTCGCGGCACGTGAGACCAAGGTAGACGAATCGGCCGAGAGTCGCGTCGTGGTGAAAACAGGTCCAACCGGGCGTCATCTCGTCGGTCGAGACGTCGTTCCGAAGGGCGTGGGAGGCGTCGTTCGCATCCCAGGCGAGATCCTCGCCCCCGAGCTGCCTGCGCATCAGGTCCGCGCTCTCGGTCAGGTAGAGGATCCGCACGCCTCCGATCTTAGCTTCGGCCTCATCCCGGTTTCTAGTTGACGGGCTCATCCTCGTCCGCTTCCAGGGTCGGGTCGTCCGCCTCGGCGAGCCGCGGGACGGTCGGCGCCCTTGGCCCTTCCATCGCGGGGAGCGGCGGGCCCGGCTCGAGTACCCAGCGCTCGAAAAGATCTTCGGACAGCTCCCGGAGGAAGCGGCTCGGCTCGGTCACGACGACGATGCCGTAACGATCGAATGCGGCGAGGGGATGGACGAGGAGGAGCTCGTCCTTCGCTCGGGTCGCCGCGACGTAGAAGAGGCGCCGTTCCTCCTCGAGGCCTTCGGAGGTTCGCGCCGCGCGGACGTTCGGGAAACGATCCTCGATGAGCCCGAGGACGAACACGGCGCGCCATTCGAGGCCCTTCGCCTGATGGATCGAGGACAGCACGAGCCGCTCGTCCTCCGCGTCGCCGGCGACGACGGTCTCGCCCGTGGGCTCGCCGAAGAGCGTGACTTCCTCCAGGAAGCTCTCGACACCGTCGTACGGCAGCGCGAACTGCGCGAGAGCCTCGAGGTCGTCGAGCCGGGACTGATGATTCTCGAACTTCGCCTTCGCGACGTCCGCGTAACCGCCCTCATCCACGACGTAACGAATCGCCTCGGCGGGGGCCGCGAGGAGGGAGGGACGCCGAAGCGACTCGAGCGTGGTCGCGAGCTTCTGGAGCGCGGTCTGTGCCCCGGCGGGAGCCTTCCGGAGGTCGAGGCGCAGGAAGGAACCCAGGGGATCCGGCGTGTCTCCAACGGCGGTCCAGAGAGTCGCCGCGGTGCGCTCCCCCACCTTCGGCAGCAGCTTCAGGATGCGTTTGAACGCCGTCTCTTCCTTCGGGTTGACGAGGAGGCGCAGGTAGGCAAGCACGTCCTTCACGTGCTGCTGCTCGAAGAAGCGCATGCCCGAGCGGATTTCGTACGGGATGCCGCGCCGCGTCAATTCGATCTGCAGCTCGAGCGCCTGATGATGCGCCCGGTAGAGGACGGCGATCTCCGCGAGAGGCGTCCCCTCGTCGCGGAGCTCGAGGACCCGCTGCGCCACGAACTCCGCCTGCTGGGAGACGTCCGACGTGCCGACGACCGCTACGGGCACGCCCGACGGCCGCGTCGCGCGGAGCGACTTTTCGAAACGCCTCGTGTTCCGCGCGATGGACGCGTCCGCGAGGCGCAGGATCTCGGGAGTCGATCGGTAGTTCGTCTCGAGGGAGAAAACCCGCGTGCCCGGATGCCGGGCCGGAAAGCCGAGGAGCGCCTCGAAATCCGCCCCGCGAAAAGAGTAGATCGATTGCGCGTCGTCGCCCACGACCATCACGTTCGGGGCCGCGACATCCTGCACGACGAGGTCGACCAGATCCGCCTGAAGATGGTTGACGTCCTGGTATTCGTCCACGAGAACGTGCCGGAAGCGCACGCCGAGAGATTTCCGGATCTCGGGACGTTCGAGCATGAGCCTCTTCCAGTTCAGGAGGAGGTCGTCGTAGTCCATCCCGTTCGCGGCGACCTTGCGCTCGAGATAGCGGTGAACGACGGTTCGAATCGCGTCGAGTTGCGGCAGGAAATGGGGATGTTCGGCCGTGATCACGTCGTCGAGGGGCCTCCCCGTGTTCACGCAGAGAGACACGATGGCCCGCAGCAGGTCGCCTTTCGGGAACCGGCGCTCCGTGACGGGGACGCCGATGTCGGAGGTCGCGGATTCCAGGAGGTCTTTCGTGTCTTCGGAGTCGAGAATCGTGAAGTTCGCCTTGTAGCCGAGGAGCTCGGCGTGGGGGCGCAACAGGCGCGCGGCCACGGAATGAAACGTCCCCGCCGTCGCTCGGTTCAGGTCGGCGCCGATGAGCGCCTCGACGCGCCGCTTCATCTCTTTCGCGGCGCGGTTCGTGAAGGTGAGAAGGAGAAGCGACGCGGGGTCGGCGCCGTCCTCGATGAGACGCGAGACGCGATAGACGAGCGTGCGCGTCTTGCCCGAACCCGCGCCCGCGACGACGAGCGTCGGCCCGTCGGACGCGAACACGACGGCCTTCTGCTCCTCGTTCAGCTCCCGCGCGTAGTCGACGCGGTAGCTCTTCGCCGGCGCGGAGCGCCGGAGGACGTATCGCCGCGGGGCGGGCGGAATGTGTGCCTCGTCGCTCATGCCGCCCGGGAGATTACCCCTGCCGCCCGGCCCCGCCTGCTACGCTTTCGCAAACGTGAGCGGCGAAACGCCACCGGTCGGCGGAGGATTCGTGCGGGCCCTCGGGCTCGGGGACTGCGTTCTCTACGTCGCGGGCTCGATGATCGGGAGCGGCATCTACCTCTCGGTGGGAAACGTCGTGCGCAAGGCTGCCTTCCCCTCGTGGATCGTCGTCGTCTGGGTGATGGGAGCGGTTCACGCGCTCGCGGCGGGTCTCACGTACGCCGAGCTCGGCGCGCGGCGGCCGGTCGCGGGCGGCCCATACGTCTACCTGACCGAAACTTTCGGCGCGCTGTGGGGCTTCCTCTACATGTGGGCGCTCGTCTTCATCGTCATGCCGGGCACCGTCGCCGCCCTCTCGACCGGGTTCGCCGAGTTCCTCGGCGCGTTCTTCCCACGGTTGGGCACGGAGGCGCCCGCTTTCGCCCTCCTGGGCCTCGTGGTTTCGGAGGGACAGCTCGTCGCGATCGCGACGGCCTTCCTCTTCACGATCTGGAACGTCTTCGGGATCCGCGCGGGAGGCCGCCTGAACGATGTTTTCACGGTCGTAAAGATCGTGTCCGTCATCGCGCTCGTCGTTTTCGGCCTCTCGGCCACGAAGGCCGTGCGGCCGTCCTTCGGGTTCCCGCCTTTCTCGGGCGCGCTCCTCGCTCCGCTCGGTGGCGCCCTCGCGGGAGTCCTCTGGGCCTACGACGGGTGGATCAACCTCTCCGCCCTCGGGGCCGAGGTGAAGAATCCGAAGCGCGACATCCCCGGCGGCCTCGTCCTCGGTGTTCTCGTAGTCGCCGCGCTCTATCTCGGTGCCAACGCCGTCTATCTCGGGGCGGCGCCGGTCGCGACGCTCGGCGCATCGCCCCGCGCCGCCGAAACCGCCGTGCGAGCGCTCTTCGGCGACGGCGCCGCCCGATGGCTGCTCCTCGCGGTGATCGTGTCCGTACTCGGGTCGCTCGCGGCCAACATCATCCCGGCTCCCCGGATCGCCTGGGCCGCGGCACGGGACGGACGACTGCCGGCCCCCTTCGCCCGCCTTCACCCCCGTTTCGCGACGCCGGGCTTCGGACTCGTTTTTCAGGCCGTCCTCGCCGCGGCCCTCGTCCTTTCGGGGAAGTTCGACGAGCTCGTGGCCACCGTTTCCTTCGCCGCGACCTTCTTCTACGCACTCGGCGGCGCGGCGCTCTTCGTCTACCGGCGCCGAGAGCCGTCCGCCGCGTGGGAGATGCCGGGCTACCCCTGGGTGCCGGCGTTCTACGTCGCGACGTCGATGCTGTTCACGCTCGCGATCGCCTGGGACGCCCCGCGGGACGCCGCGCGCGGCCTCGTGATCCTGGGCGCCGGCGTCGCCGTCTATCTCTTCGAGGGCCGGCGCCGCGCGAGCTAGCGGGAGAGCGCGCCAAAGCGCTTGGCCTCGCGCGCACGCCCCCCCGCGTCGCAGGGGTATCCGAACGTCGCGTCGAAGTCGCAGCCGGGCTTTCGAACGCCATGCTCCAGCTTCTGGGCCGCCGAGAACCGCCCGGGCCAGACGAGGCCGAGAAAGTCCGTCGAATAAGACCCGAACTCCGCGACGGCCGGGAGAAGCGGCCCGACGGCGAAGAGCGCACCACGCATGACCGGAGAGACGAGAGCCGCTGCCCGCTCTCGGAGCGGAGCGCCCGGCGCGCCGGCGAAAGCGGAGATCGGGGCCGAGAGCGTCCCGTTCGCGCCCCTCAGGACGACGCACGCGTCCGGGGCGCGGACGGAGGCGCACGCGGGGATTTCTTCGAACGAGGAGAGCACGAGGCGCCGGGTGAATGTCTCGCCGTCCGGGAGACGCTGGATGCTCTCGGTCGCGTCCCGGCCGGAGGGATCCTGCGAGGACACGAAGACGAATCGTCCGGCCTCGGCCGATAGCAGCACCCGTGTCGTATCCCCTCTCCCCTCGTCTCTTTCGAAGAGAATCGAAATCTCCCACGCCTTCCCGAAAGCGAAATGCCACCGCGCGGGAGCGGCCGCGGCGGGCTGCGAC
>JBDTML010000360.1:0-11691 GCA_039934255.1 Acidobacteriota bacterium
CCCCGAGAGAGCGCCCGAGGATGGCGGACTTCAGGGTCCCGAACGCGCGCGTGCGGCCCCACTTGCGATACGCCTTCGAGAGGCGCTCGGCGGTGACCGCGGGCGCCGCGGCCGAGGCGGGCTTCACACCGCCTCCGGATACGAATCGCGCAGCCGGTCGAAAAATGCGTAACCGACGAGGAAGGCGACGCCCGAAATCGCGAAGAGCACGCCCCACCGCGACGGCTCGATCCAGCGGCTGTAGAAGAGCGCGTCGCGCCAGCCGGCGAAGAGAGGGGCGGCCGGATTGAAGAGGAGGAGCGCGCGGACGCGCTCCTGCCGGACGTCGGACAGCGCGTAGAGGACCGGGGTCGCGAAGAACCAGAGGGAGAGCGCCGTCGCGAGAAGGTCCTTCACGTCGCGAAAGTGGACCGTGAGCGCCGCGAGAAAGAGGCCCACTCCGGCCAGAAAGAGGCCCTCGAGAACGAGCAGCGGCACCGCCTGCACGAGCGGCCAGCCGATCGGCACCGTCGTGCCGAAGACGCCGAGCGAGCCGAGGACGAGGCCCGCGAGGAGAACGGGCAGCGCGAAGACGAAGTGAACGCCCTGCGCGACGACCGCGACGAGAGGCAGGATCTCCGCGGGAAAGAGGATCTTCCGGAGGAGAGCGCCGTGGGTCGTGAGGGACGCGGCCGCGTCCGTGAGGGCCGACGCGAGCCAGTTCCAGGGGAGGAGCCCCGAGAACAGGAAGAGAGCGTAGGGAGACGTGGACGGGCCGCGGCCTTCGAAGATCACGGCGAAGACGACGGCGTAGACGCCGAGCATGAGGAGCGGATTCAGGAGCGACCAGAAGAACCCGAGAACGCTGCCGCGGTAGCGCGCCTTGAGCTCGCGGGCCACGAGAACGTAGAACAGCGCCCGATGGCGCCACAGGCCGGCGAGGTTCTTCAGCACGCGGCGTCCATTCCGACACGGGCATCATACGTACGATGAGCGTGATGGGCGCGCGGGTGGCGGCCGAGTCCGTGACCAAGTCCTACGGCGGCGGAGGGAGCGGAGGGAAGAGCGGCCGCGCCGCCGCCGTGGACGCGCTCTCGGGAGTCTCCCTTACGCTCGAGCCGGGCAGCTTCACCGCGCTCCTCGGACCTTCGGGCTGTGGCAAGTCGACGCTCCTGAATCTCCTCGGCGCCCTCGACCGCCCCACGGCGGGCCGCATCCTCGTTGACGGGCAGGACCTCGCGACGCTGTCCGAGACCGCGCGCGACACCTATCGGCGGAAAACGGCGGCCACGATCTTCCAGTTCTTCAACCTCCTCCCCACGATGACCGCGCTCGAGAACGTCGCGCTCCCCCTTCTCCTCGAAGGCGTCGCCCCCGCGGAAGCGGACGCGCGGGCCGCGCGGGGCCTCCGGGACCTCGGCCTCGCCGACAAGGAGAGCGCGTACCCCTACGAGCTTTCGGGCGGCCAGATGCAACGCGTCGCGGTGGCGCGGGCGCTCGCGAACGAGCCCGTGCTCCTTCTCGCGGACGAACCTACCGGCAACCTCGATTCGAAGACCGGCGAGCAGGTTCTTTCTCTGGTCGCGAGCCTCGTGAAGGAGCGCGGGATCACCGTCGTCCTCGCGACGCATTCGGCCGAGGCCGCCGCCCGCGCCTCGCGGGTCGTGCGCCTGCGGGACGGGCAGCTCCTGCCGTGACGCGAATTCGCGCGGGGTTTCGACCCGGCTTTTACGCTCTCGTCGGGCCTCTCGTCCTTCGACCGGCCGCGAAGGACCGCCTCCGGTTCCTCCTCACGATCTCGGGCATCGCCGTCGGCGTCGCGACGGTCGCGGCGATCCGCCTCGCGAACGCGTCTGTGCTCTCGTCGTTCTCGGACACGGTCGACTTCGTCGCGGGCAAGGCCGGCATCACGATCCTCGCGGACGGCCCCGGCATCCCGGAGGCGACTCTCCAGCGCCTCGCGTGGGTCAGGCGCGCGGGCGCGCGGCTCGTGCCGGCGATCACCGAGACGGCCGCGGCGGGCGCCGTGGACGGCGAGGTCGTGGACGTCCTCGGCATCGACCCGCTGGCCGACACCGCCGCAAGAAAATATTCATTTGCTGAAGAGAAGAAGGAGAAAAGAGAAGAGGAGATTTTCTTAGAAGGGGAAGAGGGGGAAGGGCAGGCGCGCGCCGGGGCGGCTGTTCAGCGCGGCGACGGCTCGGCGCGAGAGGAGCCCAGTGACCCTTCCAAGCACGCGAGCGCAGCGAGCGGCGCCCTGACCATTTTCGAGAAGGACACAGTCCTTGTTACCTCTGTATTCGCAAAAAGAAATTCTCTTCGTCCCGGCAGCCCGCTGCGCCTCGTCACGAACGGCGTGGAGCGGACGTTTCGCGTCGCCGCCGTGCTGCATCCCGTGGGCGCGGCGCGCGCGGCGTCGGGGTCGATCCTCTTCATGGACATCGCCGTTGCGCAGGAGGCGTTCGGAAAAGTCGGGCGCCTCGACCGCATCGACGTCGTCCTGCCCGAGGGTCTCTCCGAATCCGATCGCCTGCGCCTCGAGGAGGAGATCCGCGCTTCCCTGCCCCCCGGCACGACCGCGGGCCGCCCCGAGCGCCGCACGGAGACGGTGGACCGCCTCGTGCGCGCGTTTCGCGTGAACCTCTCGGCCCTCGGGCTCATCGCGCTCCTCGTCGGTATGTATTTCGTCTACAACACTCTTTCGATCTCGGTGCTGCGGCGGCGCACCGACATCGGGACCGTCCGCGCGCTCGGCGCCTCGAGGCGTTCCGTCTTCGCCGTCTTCCTCGCCGAGGGCCTCGGCCTCGGCATTCTCGGAAGCGCGGCCGGCGTGGGCCTCGGCGTCGTCCTCGCGAAGGCCGCGCTCGCTCTCGTGGGCGGCACGGCGACCGAGCTCTACGTCCCCTCGGCGCACCCGTCGCTCCATCTCGATCCGATCGTCCTCCTCCTGGCGTTCCTTCTCGGCGTCGTGTCGTCCGTGCTGTCGGCGCTCGCTCCCGCGCTCGAGGCCGCGAGCGTCGATCCCGCCGCCACGATGCGCCACGGATCCGTCGAGGCGGTTCGCCGCCGGCGCACGCGCCCTCTCGCGATCGCCGGTGTCTGTCTCCTCCTCCTCGCCTTCGTCGCGACGCTGCCCGGGCCCGTCCGCGGCCTGCCTCTCTTCGGCTTCCTGTCGGTTTTCCTGATCGTCTCGGGAGTCTCGCTGCTCGCCCCCGCGGCCGTCACGTTCGCCGCCGCGCGCCTCGACGGCCCCGCGCTCCGCCTCTTCGGCGTCGAGGCCCGGCTCGCGCGCGCGAACCTGACGGGCAGCCTCTCGCGCACGTCGGTCGCCGTCGCCGCGCTCGCGATGGCGCTCGCGATGATGGTCTCCGTCGCCGTCATGGTCGGCTCGTTCCGGACCACCGTCGCGATATGGGTCTCGCAGACGCTTGCCTCCGACCTTTTCCTCTCCGCGGCGAGCGGGAAATCGGGCGCGTCGTTCGGAAGGATCCCCGACGAAGCGATCGCGGTCGTGCGCGGCGTCGACGGCGTGGACGAGGTCGATCCCTTCCTCGCGTTCGGCGCGACGCGAGACGGTGTGCCGTTTACGATCGGCTCGGGGCTCTTCGCCTTCATCGCGAAGCACGGCAACCTGCCGCTCGTGGACGGGCGAGACACACGGATGGTCTTCACCGAGGCGCTCGGGAAGAACGAGGCGATGATCTCGGAGCCGTACGCCGAGAAGTTCCGCGTGAAGACGGGAGACTTCGTCGAGCTTCCGACCGACAAGGGGCCGGCCCGCGTGCGCGTCGCCGGGATCTACACGGACTATTCGAACGACCGCGGCACGGTCACGCTCGATCGCGCGCACTTTCAAAGGCTCTGGCCGCTGACGGGCGCGGTGACGGTCGCGGTGACGCTGAAAGACGGCGTCTCCCCCGAGGAGGGTGCGCGCCGCGTGTCGGCGGCGCTCCAGGGCCGGTACGCGCTCAGGGTGCGCACGAACGCCACGCTCCGCAGGCTCGTCCTCCGGATCTTCGACCGCACGTTCGCCGTCACGTACGCGCTCGAGGCCGTCGCCCTGGCCGTGGCGGTGCTCGGCGTCCTGAACACGCTCACGGCGCTCGTCCTCGAGAGGCGGCGCGAGATCGGCCTCCTCCGTGTCCTCGGCGCGTCGGCGAAAAGGGTGAAGCGCGCCGTTCGTTACGAGGCGGCCGCGATCGGAGGCCTGGGCGTGGCCCTCGGGGCGCTCTCCGGAGGCGCCATGTCGCTCGTCCTCGTCCACGTCATCAACCGGCAGTCCTTCGGCTGGACGATCGCGATGCACGCACCGTGGGGGTTCCTCGCGGCCGCACTCGGCCTCGTGCTCCTCGCGACGCTCGCGGCAGCGTCGCGTCCGGCCGGGCTCGCGGCGGCGACGGACGTGGCGGCGGCGCTGAAGGAAGAATGATGAAGAACTTTGTACTCGCGCTCCTTCTGCTCACGTCACGCTTCGGGTCTCTCGATCCGAAGCAGAAAATCTCGTTTCCCCGCGACCACGGCTCGCATGACGACGCGCGCGTGGAGTGGTGGTACGTCACGGGCCAGCTCGAGACCGCGTCGGGAAAGCGGCTCGGGTACCAGCTCACGTTCTTCCGCACGGGCATCGAGAGCTCACCGAAGGCTGGGCGCGCCTCCGCTTTCGCCGCGCGCGACCTCTTTCTCGCGCATTTCGCGCTCACGGACCCGGCAGCCGGGACGTTCCGTTTCGCGGAGCGGATGCACCGCACGGGTTTCGGGGCGGCGGGCGCGCGCGAGGACCGGCTCGACGTCGTGAACGAAGACTGGCGCCTCGAGGAAGTCGGCGGCCGGTTCGTTCTCGCAGCCGGCGACGGCGGTGACGGGATCTCGCTCCTCCTGACCCCGGAGAAGCCTCCCGTTCTTCATGGAGAAGGCGGCCTCTCGCGCAAGGGACCCGAGCCCGACGCCGTGAGCAGATACGTGAGCCTCACGCGCCTGCGCTCGGAGGGCTGGTGGACCTCGCGCGGGAAGAGCGAGTCCGTGAGCGGACTCTCGTGGTTCGACCACGAGTGGGGCTCCGGGAGAATCGGCAAGGACACCGCGGGCTGGGACTGGTTCGCGCTGCACCTTCTCGACGGGCGCGACCTCATGCTCTACCGCATGCGCGGCGCGGGCGGCGGCGGCACGCCGTACTCGTCGGGAACGCTCGTCGAGAAAGACGGCCGGGCGGTCCCGCTCGCCGCCGCGGACTTCACGATCGACGAGACCGCACGCTGGAAAAGCGCGCGAAGCGGCGGGAACTATCCGGCGCGGTGGGTCGTTCGGGTGCCGCGCTCGGGAATCGCCGTGGAGGTCTTTCCGCTCGTCGGGGACCAGGAGCTCGTCACGGAGAAGTCCACGCGCGTGACGTATTGGGAAGGAGCCTGCGATGTGACGGCGCCCGGCGGCGGCGCGCCGCTGGGTCGCGCGTACGTCGAGATGACGGGCTACGCGGGCCCGGGTGCGCTCGGCGCTTTTCGCTGAGGCGACTTCCCTAGAGAGCCGCGCGCCGGGAGCCACCCGCCGCGAGCCACCCTCCCCGAAAGCCAGCGCGGAGGAGCCCGGTCCGGATTTCCGGAGTGCGGCGCATGAGATCCCAGACGAAACCCGTGCGGGCATTTTCGATCATCCCCACGATCGGCCCCTGATCGAGGCCGAGGTAGTCGGGGGAGACCCAGGATCCGCGCCCCTCGCGGCACGTGGGGTTGAAGCTGCACAGAAAGCCGTATTCGCTTCTGAGCTTCGGATACCGAGCCTCCATGTGTCGAAGCGTCGGAATCACGACTTCCGGCGCGAACGGAAGCGACGAGGCGACCGCCCAGGGCGAGAGCGTTCCGTCGTCGGGTCCGTCTGGAACGCCGCGGGCGGCGTAGCCGAGGAATCGCTTTTCGCGCGCGGTCCCTCCTCGCTCGCCGGGGCCGTCGCTGGCCGTGATGCCCCAGTCTCTCGGTCCGTAACCCCGTAGGCGGCGCGGGTTCGCGGCGGCATAACGCTGGTGCACGAGAGTCATCCGGCGGCTGTTCTCGAAGTAGTCCCAACCGCGGGGCGAGAGGTCTCGGTCGCGGAGGCCCCGGAAGTCGACCCACAGATGCGGAAGCTGGTGCGTGAAGAGCGGCCCGCAGTGGAGGACGTCCAGCCCGAAGAGGCGCCGGAAGCAAAAGGTCGACGTCCACTCGCGGAAGCTCGCTCGCGGAAGAGGGTGCGTGGGCGACCCCAGGGCCAGAAGATAAAGGAGGAGCGACTCGTCGTATCCGCGGTAGCGCGACACGAGGAAACCGCTCTCGGGCGTCCACCCGTGAGAGAGGACCCGCCCGCCCGCGAGCGCCCACGCCCAGTTCGCGCGCCGGAAGAGCGACCGGCCGAGGGCGCGGATTTCGCGCTCCCCCGCAGTCCGGCGCTCGAAGAACGAGACGCACGCGAGAACTCCCGCAAGAAGGATCGCCGAGTCCATCGTGGACAGCTCGCAGCGGAGCGCCCGCCGCCCCGTGCGCATGTCGAGGAAGTGGTAGTACAGGCCGTGGAACCCCGTCGCGTCCTCGGCACTCCCCTGCTCGCTCCGCGCGAAGAAACGGAGCGTCGTGAGGACTCGCTCGGCCGCCTCGCCGCGCGTGAGCCACCGCCGAATGACGGCGATCGGATAGCACGTCAGGGCGAGCCCCACCGCGGCAACGCTCGCGGGAGATCCCTCACGGTTACGGTCGCGCACGAGGCCGTTGCCGGCGTTCGTCTCGTACACGAAGTAGCGAAACGTGTGACGCTGGAGCTCTCCCAGCTCGTCTAAATCCCGAGACCTCATGCGTTCATCACCCGAGCGCCGCGGCGGCGCTCTGAAGCGCCTCGGTCAGAGTCGGGTGGATGACGATGGCGTCTCGCAGGGCCGAGATGCGCGCTCCCGCGTTCATCAGGGCCAGGAAGACGTGAACGAGCTCCGCCCCATCGGCGGCGAGCACGGTGGCTCCGAGGAGCTTCTTCGTCTTCGGGTCGACGAGAATTTTCACGAATCCTTCGGGCTCGCCGATCTCCCGGGCCTTGCCGTTCTTCGACATGGAGAAGCGTCCCACGCGCACGCGGATGCCCCGGCGGCGGGCCTCCTCCTCGGAAAGACCCACGCGCCCGAGCTGCGGGTCCGTGTAGACCGCCCAGGGCACGATGCGCGCCGTCGTTCGCGTCCCGTCTCCGAGGAGCTGCGAACGAAGGATGCGGAAGTCGTCCCACGCCGTGGACGTGAACATGGGACCGCCGCGAATGTCCCCCGCGGCCCAGACGCCTCTGACCCGGGTGCGAAGGCGCCCGTCGGTCCAAAGGGTCCCGTCCCTCTCCCTCCCGAGGCCGATCTTCGAAAGGCCAAGGTCGTCCGTGTTGGGAAGCCGGCCGGCCGCGAGGAAAACGTGGGACGCCGTCACGGTCTGTCGCCGCCCACCTTCGCGGAACGATACCGTCACTCCGCCGCGGGTTTTCGCGACCCGCGTGACGGACGCGCGGAGCCGGCACGTGATTCCCTCGCACTCGAGAAACCCGCGAAGAGCGCGGGAAACTTCCTCGTCCTCGCGGTCCGCGAGGCGAGCTCCCCGTTCGAGAAGGGTCACGCGGCTCCCCATGCGGCGGTAGAACTGCGACATCTCGAGGCCGACGTAGCTCCCTCCGATGACGACGACGTGCGCCGGCAGAGCCGGGCGGTCGAGCCAGTTTCCCGCGTGCAGATAGTCGACCTTTTCGAGGCCCAGACCGCGCGGTACGAGCGTGCGCGTGCCCGTGTCGAGGACGACCTGGCGCGCGAGCACGACGCGCTCTCCAATCCCCAAGCGAAAGAGACGCCCGGCGCGCCCGAGGAAACGAGCGTGACCGCGAACATATGCGGGATTTCCACCATGCACGTGAACGAGCGATTCCCGGAGCGCGATGCGCGATTGGGCGGCGATGCCACGGGCGCGCCCGAGGACCGCGGCGAAGTCGACGCTCATGCGCGGAATCCGGACGCCGAATTCTCCGGCGCGCCGCGCGAGCTGCGCCACCCGTGCCGACGCGATGGCGGCTTTCGTCGGCGTACAGCCGAAGTTCACGCACGAGCCCCCGGGATCCTTCCGCTCGGCGATCATCACGCGCCAGGACTCTTTGGCGAGTGCGTGGGCCAGCGGGATGCCCGCTTGTCCGGCTCCGATGATCATGAGATCGACCGCGCTGTCACGCTCCGCGCGCGCGAGGACCCCGCGGTTCCCGCTCAAGAGGTCAAACCTTCGCCGCGAGCCGGCTGCGCCGAGCGCCGTAGAGGAAGTAGATCGCGAGGCCCGCGAGGAGCCAGATCCCGAACCGGATCCACGTGACGGCCGGAAGCCCCGCCATCAGGACGAGGCACATCACGATCCCGAGAACGGGCGTCACCGGCGAGAACGGAACGCGGAACTTCCGCGGCCTGTCCGGCTCGCGGACGCGCAGGATGAGGATCCCGACGCAGACGAGCACGAAAGCGAAGAGCGTGCCGATGTTCGTCAGCTGAACGACTTCGTCGATGTTCGCGACGGCCGCGAAGAACGCCACGAAGACTCCCGTCAGGATCGTCGTCACGTGAGGCGTCCGGTACTTCGGGTGGATCTTCCCGAACCACGGGCCGAGGAGCCCGTCGCGCGACATCGCCATGAGGATGCGCGGCTGCCCGAGCTGGAAGACGAGGAGGACCGACGTCATCGCGACCACGGCGCCGAACGCGAGGATGCCCGCGGCCCACCCCTGATTCACGTACGTAAGCGCGGCCGCGAGCGGGTCGGCGACGCCTCCCAGCTTCGCGAACGGGATCATCCCGGTGAGCACGAGGGCCGCCGCGAGATAGAGGACCGTGCAAATCGCGAGCGAGCCGAGGATTCCGCGCGGCATGTCCCGGCCGGGGTTCTCGCATTCCTCGGCGGCGGTCGAGATCGCGTCGAAGCCGATGTACGCGAAAAAGATGAGTGAAGCGCCAGTCCAGACGCCGTGCAGGCCGCCGGGGAAGAACGGCTGCCAGTTCGCGGGCTTCACCCACATCGCGCCCACGACGATGAAGAACAGGAGCGTCAGGAGCTTCAGGACCACGATCACGTTGTTGAACCGCGCCGACTCCTTGACGCCGATGACGAGGATCCAGGTGATCGCGGCCGTGATGACGACCGCGAGGAGATTGCAGACGATCGGGATCCCCGCGACGACGGGGTGGTGCAGGTGCGCCTCGTAGGCGAGCGCGTATTCGGGGCCGAGACTCGCCACGCCGGACTCGGCGGCGGCCTTGGCGGCGAGGACCGTCGAGCGGTAGTCCGTCGAAATCCACGCGGGGATCTGCACTCCGAAGCCGGTCATGAGCTGCCGGAAGTACGCGGCCCAGGAGATCGCGACGGCGATGTTGCCGACGGCGTACTCGATGATGAGGTCCCACCCAATGATCCACGCCACGAGCTCGCCCAGTGTCGCGTAGCTGTACGTGTAAGCCGAGCCCGCGACGGGCACGAGGCTCGCGAACTCCGCGTAGCAGAGTGCACAGAAGCCGCAGGCGACGGCTGTGAGAAGGATCGAAACGGTCACGCCGGGCCCCGCGGGCGGGGCTCCCGTGCCGCCGGACGTCGCGCTGCCGAGCGTGGCGAAGATGCCGGCGCCGATGATCGCCCCGATGCCCAACGCCATCAGGTCGACCCAATTGAGGGTCTTCTTCAAGCCGTGGGCTTCGTCGCCGCCTTCGGCGATCAGGGCATCGAGCGGCTTGCGCCGGAAGAGCGACGACATGCGGCCTCCTCGTCAGTGATGCGAAGAGTCTAAGCCGTGCGGCGCCCAGCGAGCCGCGCCGGCAGCTCGGCCAGGGACGCAATGGACTCGACGTCGGGAGGGCGGCGACCCGCGCGATCCACGAGGAGCGCGTGGAGCCCGGCCGCGCGAGCGCCATGGTAATCGTCCGCCAGCGAGTCCCCGACGTGGAGGGCCTGGCCCGGCAGGACGCCCGCGCGCCGCACGGCCTCGTCGAAGATCCCGCGGTGCGGCTTGCTCACGCCCACGACGGCCGACACGACGACGTCGTCGAACGAATCCCGGATCCCGAGGCGTTCCAGGAGCGATGGCAGGTTGGAGTCCCAGTTCGAAACCACGACGAGCCTGACTTGCCGCGCGCGGAGCTCCGCCAGGACCGCGGGAACCTCCGGGTAGAGAGCCCAGTGGAGCTCCTCTCGGAAGTGCGCGACGAGCTGCGCGAGAAGCGGTTCCGGCATCTCGCCGCCGCCCACCCGCGCGAACACGGCCCCGACGAACCGCCGCCAGAATCCCGCCTCTCCGTCGGCCCCCCTCCAGCGCTCCTCGCCGCGCGCGCGGGCCGCGTCCACCTCCCGCCAGGTCGCGTGCACGGCGCCGTGCACGTCGTCGGCCGTCGACGCCACGCCGTGCATCGCGAACGCGTCGCGGTAAACGTGGTCGACCGGCGGGTTCGCGGCGAGAAGCGTGTCGCCCGCATCGAGGAAGACGGCTTCGATGCTTTTCAAGGCCGCCGGCAGGCCGTGTGATTCGCGGGCTTCACGGCATCACCTGCCCGCCGTCGAGGACGAGAGCCTGGCCGGTCATGTTCCGCGCCTCGGGCGACGCGAGATACGCGACCAGGCCCGCGACTTCGGGAGGGGACAGCACCTCGCCGAGAGGCGCCATCTTCCCCGCGAACGCGAACGCCTCCTCCACGCTCTTCTGCATCGATTTCCCCATGCGCACGATCCCCGAACGTCCCATCTCCGTGTCCACCCAGCCGGGGCAGACCGCGTTCACCGTGATTTTCCGCGGCGCGAGTTCGAGCGCGAGAGTGCGCGTAAGCCCGATGACTCCGTGCTTGGAGGCGCTGTAGGCCGCCATCCCCGCGACTCCGAATCGCCCCGTCACCGACGAGATGTTCACGATGCGCCCGCCGTCGGGCAGAAACGGCCGGGCCGCGCGGCAGACGCGCCATGTCCCGGTCAGGTTCACGTCCAGAATCTGTGCCCAGGCTTCGTCCGAACGGACGTCTCCGTCGAAGGGCGTAGGACCCCCGATCCCTGCATTGTTGACGAGGATGTCGAGGCGCCGGTCGGGCCGCGCCGCGCGCTCGACACCGGTCGCGACGGACGCTGGGTCCACGACGTCGAGGAGAACGACCTGGGCCGATCCGCCCGCGCCCACGATCTCGGCCACGACGGAAGCGCCGTCGGCTTCCTTGCGGACGCCGACCGCCACGTGAGCGCCTTCTGCCGCCAGCCGGAGCGCGATGGCCCGCCCGATTCCCTTGCCCGCGCCCGTCACGAGCGCGTTTTTCCCCGAGAGACGTCCTTCCGCCATGGGTCCTCCGGCGGGCGATTCTACGGGCGGCCGCCCCCTGTAAGATCGCAAAGTGAAGGTCTCGTGAGAGTCGAGGTCATGCTCTTCGCGTCGCTCAGGGACGCCGTGGGCAACGCCATCGCCGTCGAGGTGCCGGAGCCGGCCACGGTGGCGGGCCTCCGCCGCGCGCTCGAGGCCGCGCATCCCGTCCTCGCCCGCTTCGGAACGCGCGCGAAGCTCGCGATCAACGAGACATGGGCGAAGGAAACGGATTCCCTCGCGCCCGGCGACGTCGTCGCGCTCCTGCCGCCCGTCGCCGGCGGCTGACGGCAGCGGCGGCTAGGCCAGCTTCAGGTCCTCCGCGAGCAACGCGTAGTCGACGGCGCCGCGCGACGACCCGTCGAACTCGAA
>JBDTML010000361.1:0-4647 GCA_039934255.1 Acidobacteriota bacterium
ATGTTGGCAAACTGCTGCACTTCCTATACTCCCAGTTGTCATAGTCAAAATAGTTCCAGTACTTTCCATCGAAGTAGTAGGTGATGTAGCCCACATGGTCATAGTAATATATCGTTTCGTCTGAGTAAAACAAATATTGGTTTCCATCTGGGTATGAGTACCAACTGTTCCCGATACTATCTGATCCCATACAATTCTATTCCTGGTCACACTCCCATTGCTCGCCCGGGCCGGAGAGGCGGCGGCCCGAACAAGGCTTACTCGACTTGCCGTCGCCGTTTTCGTTGCCGTTCATGTCTGGACAGCGATCGCGCTTGTCGGTTCGCGTTATGCTGTAGGCATCTGATGGAACAGAACACTGTGACTCCGCATGCCGTTCTTGCCGCAGCGCCAGATGACCCCACGTTCGGCGACCTCATCCGGTTCCTTTGGTCGCGGAGGGTGCGTCTCGTGACGCTTTTTCTCCTCACGGCGGCCGTCCTCGGCACGTGCCTCCTCCTCTGGAGGTACTTCATCGCGCGTCAGGTCGCGGAAGGCACGCTGAGCCTGACCTTCCGCGGAATGGAGCGCCACGAATACCCGAGCGGGCGGAAGTTCTCCGTCGAAGATCTTCGTTCCCCGCAGGTGTTGACTCGCGCCCGAACGAACGCCGGCGTGGCGGACAAGACCGACGTGAACTCCCTCTACGTGGGGACCGAAATCACACCCGTCATACCGTCGGAGATTCAAGCCCGCTGGCGCAAGCAGGATCGCGACGGCACGAAGCGCGAGGAGTATTTCCCGCAGGACTTTCGGATCCGCGTGAACGCCCGCTTTCTCACGGGCAACCAGAGGGTGCAATTTCTTGCCGCCGTGATCCGGGCCTACCAGGACGACGTGAGGTTCGAGCACGCGGCTTCGCTGCGCCGGTTCGCGGACTTCTCGGCGATGAGCCCCGCCGACCTCATACAGAATTACGACACTTGGGATCTCCCGACGCTTCTCGCCGAGCGCGAAAGGAATCTCCGCCAGCAGATCGAAGCCCTCGTCATCGAATCGCGGGACTTCAGCGACCCCAATTTCCGCATGACATTCCGCGACGTGGGCAACGACCTGACCACGTGGCGCGACACACGCCTCGAGGCGCTGACGGCATTCATTTACAAGGGACGCGTCGTGAAGGATCGCGACCTGATGCTCAAGCGCCTCCAGCAGCGGCTCGAGGAGCTGGACGTTCAGGTCAAGCAGCTCAGTGGCGAGGCCGAGCAGTCCACGAAGCTCGTCGAGTCCCTCGACCGCAGCAAGCCTCTTCTCGCCGGACCCCTCACGAACCGCGACGGCGCCCCGCTCGTCGACTCGACTGCGCTCGAGAAGCTCGTTCGAAGCGACTATGTCGGCCCCGTCGTCAAGCGCATCACAGAACTGCACAAGCAGGCGAAGGAAGCCGAGGCGGAAAAGGCGCGCACGGAGCGCGAGATCGCGATCCTCGGCAAGAGCGACGCCGGCATGAAGCCGCCCGCGGGGCTCGAGGCGCTTGTCGCCCTCGTCACGAAGGACCTCGCGCGCATCGTCGCAAACTACAACAAGGTCCTCGACGACTACATGAACGCGACCGTCACGAGTCTCGTCGCCCTCAAGCAAGGCCCGAGCGAGACACGGGAGGGGCCGACCGGAAAAGCCCTCGCCATGGTACTTATCGCGGTCAGTGTTCTCCTGCCCTTTGTCGTCGTATTCTTCGAAAGCTCGATGAAGCGCTGAGCGCGGTTCAGGCGATCGACGGGCCCTTTGTCTCCGAGGCAACTGCAGAGGGGCCAACCTCGTTAAGAAACGGCGCGGCGCCTCCGAGCTTCGCGTCCGGCACGACCTCGGCCAACGCCCTCCGGATTCCCTCCTGTTCACCAACTTCGACTTGCCTCGCCAGTTTCGCCAGGGCGCGTTCGACGACTTCCGGTGGAGTCGGCTGGATTTTTCCAATGAGAATCTTCGCCTTCTCCGTCCGAGAGACTTTTTCCTCGTCCGTGCCGACTTCTTCGTACAGCTTTTCGCCGGGTCTCACGCCCGTGAACACGATCTCGATGTCCTCGTCTGGCTTCAGACCCGACAACGCGATCATTTCGCGGGCGAGATCCACAATGCGAACGGGCTCCCCCATGTCCAGGACGAAGATCTCTCCACCCTTTCCGATCGCACCGGCCTGAAGGACGAGCTGGCTCGCCTCGGGAATCGTCATGAAGTAGCGGACCATTTCCGGATGAGTGACCGTCACGGGCCCGCCACGCGCGATCTGCTCCCGAAAAATCGGAATGACGGAGCCTGCCGAACCCAGCACGTTTCCGAATCGCACGGCGACGAATCGCGTCCGGAACCGCCGATCGAGGTCCTGCACGACCATCTCCGCCACGCGCTTGGTAGCACCCATGACGGACGTGGGCCGGACCGCCTTGTCGGTCGAGATCATGACGAAGGCCTCGACGGCGTACTCGCCGGCCAGCCGCCCGAGGGACACCGTCCCGAGCACGTTGTTGCGCACGGCTTCGCAAGGGTTCTTCTCCATCAGCGGCACGTGCTTGTGCGCGGCGGCGTGAAAAACAACTTGCGGCCGATACTTCTCGAACACGGCCCGCATGCGGACTTCGTCCCCGATGTCGGCGACGACCGGCACCGGCTGCGAGTCAGGCCAGCGCCGCCGGATCTCCCGGTCGATATCGAAAAGCGCGAATTCGGCTCGCTCGACGAGCAGAAGCCGCCTCGGACCCAGCCGGGCGATCTGGCGGGCCAGCTCGGAGCCGATGGAGCCACCCGCTCCCGTCACCATCACAACCGACCCCACGAGGAAGCGCTGCAGCTCCTCCTCATCCATCTTTACGGGGTCCCGGCCTAGCAGGTCCTCGATCTCGACGTCACGAATGCTGCTGACGCTCACGTTGCCCTGCAGGATTTCCCACACGCCTGGCATGATTCGAACCTTGACGGGAATAGCCTCGCAAATTTGAACGATGCGCAGGATGTCCCGCCGGGGCGCCTGGGCAATCGTGATCACGACCTCCTCGATCTGGAGGCTCCGGACCAGCCCGGGCAAATCCGAGGTATTTCCGAGAACGCGAACGCCCTGGATCGTGGAGTCCTGCTTCGCAGGGTCGTCGTCGATAAACCCGCGTATGTTCAACTCGGAATCCCGGCGGCCGAGGATCTCCTTCAATGCGAGGACCCCTGCGCGACCCGCGCCGACCAGAAGCGCGCGCTTGGTTTCCAAAGACTCCGGCGCGCGACGCCCCTTCTCCCACCGCTCCCACAGGACGCGCCGCATGACCCGGAGTGAAAGAACGCCTCCGAAGCCTAGGACGGCATCGACGAAGATGACGGACACGGGGATGCGGAAGTCCTGGAGCGACCCGGGAAGCGAAAGCCTCAGCAAGAGCAGCGGGACTGTCGCCGCGACGGCCGCCCACCCAAAGACGACGAGCTCCCGCACCCCGAAATACCGCCAGATGAAGGCATAGGCGCCGAAGATCGAGAGAGCGCCGAATTGCAGCAGAACGACGAGCGGGAGTTGCCCGATCGCAGCGCGGAACACTCCCGCCGGTATGTCGAATTCGAAGCGGAGACTGTACGAGAGGATGAACGCCATCGAGAGGACCGCCCCGTCCAGAAGGTATTGCAGAGGGCGATTCTTCAACCGAGCCCAGATTCCCGAGCCTCTTCCCGGAGGCTCGGTCATCGGGCGCTTCCGCGGGGTCGAGCGAGGCGCATTCTTCATGGAACTGTTCTCATCATCCTCGCTCTAACGAAAATAGGGCAACTGCACGATACCTGGCCCGCGCAACGCGTCTCCTATCGCGAGGTAAGGGACCGGACGACCTTAATCGCGCGTTCGCGATCCCCATCTGTAAGGCTCGACCCACTGGGTAGACACAATCCGTTCTCAAAAAGGGCCGCCGAGACGTCCCCTCCCAAGCGCCGGCAGGAGGAGAAGACGGGCTGGAGGTGCATCGGCTTCCAGAGCGGGCGTGACTCGATGTCCTCCGCCTCGAGGGCGAGGCGGACGTCCTCCCGCGTCGCTCCGAACGTCTTCGGCTCGAAGATGGCGCAGGTGAGCCAGCGGTTGCCCGTTCCGTACGCGGCTTCTGGCATGAAGGACACTCCCGGGAGGTCTCCGAGAGCCTCTCGGTAGAGCGCGAAGTTCCGGCGCCTGGCCGCGACACGGTCCGCGAGGACGCGAAGCTGTCCGCGCCCGATCGCGGCGAGCACGTTGCTCATCCGGTAGTTGAACCCTATCTCGCTGTGCTCGTAGTGCGCGGCCTTCTCGCGCGCCTGGGTCGCGAGGAAGCGGGCCTTCGCGACGAGCGCCGCGTCGTCGGACAGGAGCATTCCGCCGCCTGAGGTCGTGATGATCTTGTTTCCGTTGAAGGACAGAATCCCGATGCGGCCGAAGCTCCCGGCTGGGCGGCCCGCGCAGGTCGCGCCGAGCGCTTCCGCGGCATCCTCGACGAGCGGCGCGCCGTAGCGTTCACAGAGCGGGACGATCGCGCCGTAGTCCGCGCACTGCCCGTAGAGATCGACCGCGACGACGGCTTTTGGACGCCGGCCGGCCGCGTCGAGGCGCTTCAGTTCGTCCTCGAGGAGGTTCGGGTCCATCGTCCATGTCGTCGCGTCGCAATCCACGAGGAC
>JBDTML010000362.1:0-16602 GCA_039934255.1 Acidobacteriota bacterium
GAACGGGCGGCACGCCGGCGGCTGGCCCCGGTGGAGTGGACGCGTCCGCACGCGGCGTGGCCGCCGTGGCGATCGCCGCGATCGCCGCCGTCGCCACCGGAATCGCCACAGGCTTTGCGGGCAACGGAGCCGACGAGGTCGCCTTCGTCTCCAGCTCGAGAAGCGCGGCGTTGAGGCGCGGGCCGTACGCCGGGTGTTGCGAGACGAGGCCCTGCCCCTTGGAAAGAAGGAGTTCAGCGCGCGCACGGGGCGCGTCGCCGAGCTCCTTCATCGAGAGCCCCAGGAAAAAGTGCGGAACGTAGTACTCGTGAAAGAACGTGCCGCTGATGTGAAGACGCCGCTGCTCGCCCGGCTCCCGCCGGATCGCCTGTCGGAACGCGTCCGCCGCCGCGGCGAAGTCCTTTCGTTGAAACGCGTCGAGCCCCGCCTGATAGGAGTCCGCCGCATCCTGCGCGAGGAGCCGCGCGCCAGGGAGGCAGGAGGCCAGAAGAAGAACAAAGAGCAGCACGCGCTTACGGCACATAGGTCGCCACGAGTTTCTCGACGTCGAACTTCGGATCCTCGACGTGCACCGCGATCGAGCGCCCGGCCTCTACCGTCACGTCACGAGAGGCGGGCCGCGCGCCCGGGAACGTCAGCTCGACACGGTAGATACCCGGCGCCATCGCGGCGTAGAGCGGAGTCGTGCGCCCGGGGAGGGGAACTTCCACCGACGTCCCGGCGGCAAAGACGCGTATGTCGGCGTTCGGGAGCGCGACGAACGAGATTCCACCCTTCGCCACGCCGGGCACCTTCGCCCCTGCCGCCGCGCTGGACGAGACGAGGGGCATGCCGGGTACGCCCGACGGCGCGGGCTGCGTCGGCGGCGGACCCTCGCGTCGCGACCGGAGGAAGAGTGAGACGAGGACAACCGCAACCGCCGCACCGGCGGCGACGCCCCATCGAAGGCGCCGGGCGGGCCCGGGCGTACCGTCCACCGATTGCGAAGACGCGTCGCCCGGGCCGCGGAATCCGAACCGGCCGCTCTCCAGCGAGCGCGCGTGCCGCGCCTCGCGGAGCGAGCGGATCGTGCCGATCGTTTCCGCGAGACCGGCGTCTCCGAGCCGCGTCCGCGCGGGTTCGAGAGCCTTCACGTATTGCGCGGCCGTCTGAAAACGCAGCGCACGGTCCTTCTCGAGTCCGCGCATCACGGCGGCGCGAACATCCGCGGGGATGCGCGCCTGGGGGTCGGTCTCGGCGAACGGCCGCGGCGCTTCGGACAGGTGCGCATAGACCCAGCCCCCAGGCGTGTCGGCCTCGAAGGGTGGTGTCCCCGTCAGGATCTGATAGAGGACGACCGAGAGCCCGTAAATGTCGCTCCTGAGATCGATCCCCGCCTTCCGGCCGGGGCCGAGCTGCTCGGGCGAACCGTACTTCAGCTTGCCCATGAACATGCCGGTCTCGGTCAGGCTCTTCTGGTCCATCTCCTTCGCGAGGCCGAGGTCAACGAGCTTCACGAGGAGCGCGCCGTCCTTGTCGACCGTGAGCATGAGGTTGTCCGGCGAGACGTCGCGATGAACGATTCCCATCGCGTGAAGCGCGCCGAGCGCCGCGAGAGTCTGCCGCGCGATCTCGAGGGCGACGGGCAGCGGCGGCCGCCCCGTGGACTTCATGAGCTCCGAAACGTCGACTCCCGGGATGTATTCCATGACGAGCACCGCCGTGCCGTCGCCCTCCATCGCGTAGTCGAAGAAGCGCACGACGTTTGGGTGGCTCACCTTCAACGCGGTCTGGGCCTCACGCTTGAAGCGCTCCTGCGCCGAAGGATCGTCGATGAGCGAATCGTGCAGCAGCTTCACGACGCACGTCGTCCCGAGCTTCACGTGGCGCGCCTTCCAGACGGCCCCCATGCCGCCCGCGCGCACCTTTCCCAGAAGCTCGTACGTCCCGTTAAGGATTCGCGTGGAGTCGCTCACAGAATTTCCGCTTGATTATCCGCGATACCCGGCCCGCGGCCCTTTCTCCAACGGATTGGATGGCCTCTGGACACTCGATCACCGCGGGCATTTCGTGGTAAAAACACGCACTAGTACGCGCTGATCATTTATTTCAGGAGGAGGATTTGGGAATGAGGTTTATCTCTAGAACGCTTCTCACGCTTGTACTTCTCGTCACCGCCAGTACGGCGTGGGCGGCAGAGACCGGATCGATCTCGGGTTCCGTCACCGACTCCGGCGGCCTCGGAGTTCCGGGCGCCATGGTGAGGGTCTTCGGCGCGCAGAATCCGGCCGGTCGCACAGCGATAACGTCCGCCAAGGGCGCCTACAACTTTCCGGTCCTGATCCCCGGCAAGTACACGGTCGAGGCGAGCCTTCAGGGGCTCGGCAAGGCCGCGAGCACCGTCCAGGTCCAGGTCGACGTGGACGCGCAGGTCGACCTCAGACTCGTCCAGTCGGCGAAGGCCGAGGTGACGGTCACGGCCGCCGCGGCCGAAGTCGACAAGAAGAGCGCCGAGGTCAACGCGAACTTCACCGACAACGAGATCAAATCGCTGCCTCTCGCGCGCACGTACGAAGGCATCCTGAATCTGATCCCGGGCGCGGCCGCCACCGCGGGCAACGGCTACGTCTCCGTCGCGGGCGGCACGCGGCAGGACAACAAGTACATGGTCGACGGGGTCAACATCACGAACCCCGGATACGGCTACCTGCAGGTCGATACGAACGAGCTCGACATCGCGGACGTCAACATCAAGAAGGGCGGCATCTCCGCCGAGTTCGGCCGCACGTCGGGCGCGATGGTCAACGCGGTCACGAAATCGGGCACGAACGACATCCACGGCGGCGTGCGCTTCGAGGCGCAGCCCGCATCCTTCATCGCGGCCCCGGTCACCGGCGCGTCGACCCAGACGACCGACCGCTACACGGGCGCGGCGAACATCGGCTTCCCCATCGTCAAGGACATGCTGTTCGGGTACGCCTCCGGACGCTACTTCTCGGCGACGTCGACGGGCCAGGGCAGCCAGTACGGCTCCCTCCCCGACACGAAGACGAAAAACCAGGACTACTTCGGAAAGCTGACCGCATACCTGGGCTCGTCGTTCCTCCTGAACGCCGGGTTCCGGGCGCTCCCGAACAAGGTCACGGACGGTTTCGACTCCCTCTTCGACACGCCGAAGGCGGCGTGGAACTCGGACACGACGAACTACGTGACGAGCGTCGTCGCGAACTGGTTCGTCAACAAGGACAGCTACGTCGAGGCGAAGTTCGTCCACCTCACCGAGAACGACACACTCCAGGCGCAGAACACGCTCACGGGCCAGCCGCGGACGATCGACCCCGCGAACCTCGGAAACTATGGCGCGTTCTACGACACCACGAACCGGAGCGGCGGCAACGCGGGATTCTACGAGTTCGCGAACTTCGGAGACTCCTACAAGCGTGACGAGATCAAGCTGACGGCAAGCAGGTTCTTCGACCTCGGCGAGGCCCAGAACCAGCTCAAGGTAGGCGGCGGCTACGAGAACGACACCTACGACCTCGTCCGCGCGACGAATGGCTGGGGCGCCTTCATCTCCAGCTCGACGTGCCCGGCCTCGGTCTGCGGAACGTCGCGGTCCGGCCAGATCCGCGCCCGTTACTACACGCTGCAGCCCGAGCAGAACAGCAAGGCGCGCACGTACTCGGCGTTCATACAGGACCAGATCACCTGGAAGAGGTTGACGGCTACGGTCGGCGTCCTCGTCAATAAGGACGACTTCGCGCAGGTGTGCCAGCCCGGGGTCGTCTGCGGCACGACCGTCGTCACCGACGAAACCCGCTACAACTTCATGTCCTTCGATTGGAAAGACGAGATCCAGCCGCGCATCGGCCTCGCCTACAACGCCGAACTCCTCGCGGGCGACAAGTTCTACGGCAGCTTCGGGCGCTACATGAGCCTCGACCAGAAGTCGACCGCACGCTCGTTCGCGCCTTTCCGGATCCGTCAGGACCAGGCTTGGTTCGACAAGGTGACCGGCGCGTACCTCGGTCAGCAGATCCGCGGCTCGTCCGGCGGCAAGGTCATCCCCGCTGACCTCAAACCGCCTTCCTATCAGGAGTTCGTCCTCGGTTACGCCGCCCCCCTCGGGCGCGATTTCTCCTTCGAAGTCTATTACCAGCAGCGCGCCCTCAAGGACGCCTTCGAGGACGTGCCGATCGACCCGAATAACTACTTTGGTTCCTTCGCGGCCGCCAACATCGAGGGTGCGACGCGTAACTATCGCGGGGTCACGCTCGACCTCACGAAGCGGTATTCCCACGGCTGGTATGCGAACGTGAATTACACGTACAGCGAGCTCCGCGGCAACTTCGACGAGGAATACGGTCTCGGCCTCTTCAACACGTCGTCGCTCCTCGAGGACAACCCGGGCATCAACAGCGCGGAGCCGAACCGCAACGGCACGCTCGGGCAGGACCGCCCCCACATCCTCAAGATCTTCGCGAGCTATGACCTGCCCTACGGGTTTTCGCTGGGCGGCTTCTACCGCCTCCAGAGCGGCGCGGCCTGGCAGGCGACAGGCATGGACGCGAACGGCAGCTTCCTGCGCTACCTCGAGCAGGCCGGATCGCGCCGCCTGCCGACGTGGTCGAACTTGGACCTGCTCCTCGGCTATACGTTCAAGCTCGGCGGCGACATGGGACTCCGCCTCGAAGGCCGCGTTCAGAACGTGTTCAACACCCAGACGATCTCCGCCGTGGACCGCACCCAGTACTTCGACGACTACGTGGACGGCACCCCGGCCCGAAACCTCGGCCCGCAGGGAACGACCAAGCCGAACCCGAACTTCGGCACCCCGACGTCCTACACGTCGGCGCGCCGGTTCCTCCTCACGGCGCTCTTCAACTTCTAAGCGCGTTTCTCTTCGGTTTCTCTCGCGGCCCGGCGGCACCGCCGGGCCGTTTCATTTCGGAAGGGCCCGGAGCAGCGCCTCGGCCTTGGCGTAGCCCGGCCGGATGGCGAGCGCCCTCCTCGCGAGGTCGCGGGCCCGGGCGTGGTCGCCCTTTTCGGCCAGGACGGCCGCGAGGTTCAGGACCATCCCCGCGTCGTCGGGCGAGAGCTCCACGGCGCGTTCGAGGTCGGGCAGCGCGCCGAGCGCGTCGTGCGCGAGGACGCGGTCCACGCCCCGGCTTTCGTGCGCGGCCGCGAGCGCCGGCTCCGTGGCCGGAGGATGCGGGTCGATCTCACGCGCCTTCTCCATCGCCCTGATCGCGTCGTCCATGCGCTTCGCCGCGGCCCACGCCTGCCCCATCCGGTACCACATCAGCCCCGGGTCGGGATGCCGTGACGCCGCCGACTCGGCCACGCGCGCAGCCTCGGCTACATCGCCCTTCTCGACGAGGTACAGCGCCCAGTGCATGTCCTCGTCCTCTGCTCCGTCCCAGAGGCCCGTCGGCCAGAGCGAGACCACCGCGAGAGCGGCCGCGACCGATGCGGCGATCCCGAGGCGGGCGCCTTTCGCCCGCCAGGCTTCCGGAAGCTGCGCGACCGCGGCGCCGGCGAGCGGCGCGAGCGCCACGAGGAGAGGCAGGCGATAGCGCGTCGAGACGAAGAAGGCCGCGACCGCGAGAACGTATGCGGGGACGAAGACGGACCAGACGAGGAGCGTTCGGCGCGCCGCGCCCGCCGACGCGAAGAATGCGAGGACGAAGCCCGCGCCCGCGAGCGGCACGAGGAGGCCGGGCCCGACGCAGAGAAGCCTCAGGACAAGGCTGCGGTCGCGATACCACGGAACGCTGAAGTTGAGCGGGGCCTCGTCGCCGGAAAGAGTAAGGCGAATTTTTCTTAGAAGGAGAGACGCGGCGGGACCGGGGTTCGCGCCGATCCAGCGGAAGGCCTCGCGGGCGAAGTGCGAGGAAACTTCCCGCGTGGACAGCGCGCGCCCTTCGGCCGCCTCGGCGACGCGCTTGGTGTCGGCTGCCTGACCGGCGATGTCCGGCGTGATCCCAGGCAGCGTGCGATATGCCCCGTTCGCGCCCGGTCCGTTTCCGACGAGGAAGTTCAGGCCGCCATGCGACGAGATCAGGACGGGCTCGCCCGAGACGATCAGGTTTCGCGCGAACGGCAGCGCGACGATCGCGGCGGTGCCCACGAGGAATGCCAGCACGGGGAGAAGGGACCGAAGAAAATCTTCTTTGAAAGGAAGAAAGAAAAAGAGCGCCGCGGCGATGGACACGACACACAGCAGCGCGTTCGGTCGGTTCAGCGCCAGGAGACCGCCGGCGGCACCCGCAGCCATCCACATCGCCCACGAGTGAGCGGCGCCGTCCCGCGCCCCCTCCTCATTCACCTTCAAAGAAACACTGCGTGACGTGAGCCCCACCGCCAACAGGTGAAGGAATAGTGCTGTAAGGAAAGGATCCAAAGCCGCCTGCAGGATCAGGATCTCGTGGAACGAGACCACACCCGTGAGCGCGAAGAGGACTCCCGCCGGGAGCGCGGCGCGCTCGCCGAAGAGGCGCTGCGCCGTTGCCCAGACGAGCGCGACGGCGGACGTGCCGAGGACGATCTGGACGACCTGCGCGGCGAGAAGCGAGCCGCCCGAGAGCCCGAGGACGGCCGCGAGGAAGTAGACGTAGAGCGGCGAGACGAAGAACGGAACCGCGCCGGGCCCGCGGAGGAAGAGATCGCCGTGCGCGACGTCGGTCGCGAGTCGCACGTAGACGCCGCCGTCCAGGTCTCCCTCCGGCTGCAGCAACGGATGCGCGTGGAACTGGAAAAGCAGCGCCGCCTTCAGGGCGAAGGCGGCTAAGAGAAGGAGGAGAAGGAAGAAAAGGCGGCGGCGCACGCCGCGAGGTTAGCGCGGGTTACTTGACGGAGATGACCTCTCGCTCGACGGGAGCCTTCGCGGGCATGATCGCGGGCCCGATCGCGGGCACGAACACGTACTTGCGGGCCTTTGCGCTCGCGAGGAGATCTCGGCGGAAGTCCGGGTGCGCGATGCCGATGAGAGCTTCCGTCCGCTGGCGAATGTTCTTGCCCCACAGGTCCGCCGCGCCGTACTCCGTCACGACGTAGTGGATGTCCCCGCGGCTCGTCACGACGCCGGCGCCTTCCTCGAGCACCGGAACGATACGGCTGATCGCGCCGCTCTTCGCGGTCGACGGGAGGGCGATGATGGGCTTGCCGCCCCTGCTGCGGGCAGCGCCGCGGATGAAGTCCACCTGCCCGCCGATCCCCGAGAAAAAGCGCGTCCCGATCGAGTCGGCCGCGACCTGCCCGGTGAGGTCGACGGCGAGCGCGGAGTTCACGGCCACCATGTTGTCGTTTCGCGCGATCTGGAAAATGTCGTTCGTGAAGCTGGAGGGGCGCATCTCGACGGCGGGGTTGTCATCCACCCAGTCGTACAGCTCGCGCGTCCCCATGAGGAAGGACGTGACGATCTTGCCCGGGAGGAGAGTCTTCTTCCGCCCGGTGACCACGCCGGCCTTCGCGAGCGCCATGACGCCGTCGGACAGCATCTCGGTGTGGATGCCGAGGTCGCTGCGCTCCCTCAGGCCGCCCATGACCGCGTCCGGAATCCGCCCGATTCCCATCTGGAGGGTCGCTCCGTCCGTGATCAGCTGCGCGGTGTGGTGACCGATCTGCCGGCAGACGTCGTCGAGCGGCTCGGGTTTGAGCTCGTAGAGCGGATCGTCCACGGGCACGAGGTGCGCGATGCGATCCACGTGCAGGAAAGAGTCGCCGAGCGTGCGCGGCATGTTCGGGTTGACCTCGGCCAGGACGATGTCGGCCGTGTCGACGGCGCCCCGTACGATGTCGACGGAGACCCCGAGGCTCACGAATCCGTGCATGTCGGGCGGGCTCACCTGAACGAGCGCGGCATGCACGCCGAGGCGCCCGCTCGTGATGAGCTGCGGGATCTCGGAGAGGAAGACGGGCAGGAAGTCGGCGCGCCCTTCCTGGACCGCGCCTCTCACGTTCGATCCGATGAAAAACGCCATGTGCCGGAAGCGGTCTTCGAGGCCAGGCGCGACGTAGGGGGCCGCCCCGAGCGTCATGAGATGGACGATCTCGTTGCCCCGGAGCTGCGTCGCGTGCGAGACGAGGGCCTGGACGAGGCGACCCGGTTCGCCGGCGCCCGAACCGATCAGGATGCGGCGGCCGGGGAGGATGGCGCGGACGGCCTCGTCGGCCGTCGCGATCTTGCGGGCGTAACGGGTTTTCCAGTCGGAGTCCAACATGGAAAGAATTTAGACCTCCCGGCGGATCCTCGAACTGATGCGGGTGAATCTGGTGCCCTTGCTAAGCTGCCTCCATGGGCCCTTTCTTCATCGGAATCGACGGCGGAGGCACCCGGACCCGCGCCGTCGTCGCCCGGGAAGACCTCGTGCCGCTGGGCCGGGGCGCCTCCGGCCCCGCGAACGCGGCCACGCGCCCGCTCCCTGGCGTGGTGGAGTCCGTCCGGGAAGCCGCATCCGACGCGCTGGCCGCGGCGAATCTCAAGGATATCCCCCCGGAAGCAGTCGTGGTCGGGCTTGCGGGCATCGACTCGATCCGGGACCGCCAACCCCTTCTGAGCGCTCTCGAGGCGGTCTTCGGGAGAAGCCGCCTCCTCCTCACGAGCGACGCCCAAATCGCTCTGTCGGGCGCCGCTCCCGAGCGCGTCGACGCGCCTGCCGTCGTCGTCATCGCAGGCACGGGAGCCATCGCCTTCGGGCAGGGCGAGGGTGGAGCCACGGCGCGCGCCGGCGGGTTCGGACCCCTCCTGAGCGACGAAGGTGGCGGATACGCGATCGCCCGGGAGGGCCTCGTCGCGGTCGTTCGCGAGATCGACGGCCGCGGGCCGCCGACCGCCATCAAGGACCTTCTCTTCTCGACAGGCGGCGTCTCCTCGCTGCCCGAGCTGCTCGAGAGGGTCTACCGCTCCGAGGGCGGCGCCGCCGACGTCGCGGCGTACTTCCCCGTCGTCCTCGATGCGGCCCGCCGCGGCGATGCCGAGGCGCGGCGCATCCTCGGGGAGGCGGGACGTGACCTCGCGCTCGCCGTCGTGACGGTCGTGAGAAAGCTCGGCCTCGAAAGCGTTTCCTTTCCGGTCGCAACGATAGGCGGCGTTTTCGCGGCCGGCGCCTTCGTCACGGACCCCCTCGTCGAGGCGATCCGGCGGGTCGCCCCGCTCGCGCGCGTCGGACCCGCCGCTTATCCGCCGGAAATGGGAGCGATTCGCCTCGCTCTCGCAACGGGCCGGAAATTCTCATGACCGATTCGCTCGAGCTCGTGACCCGTCTCCACGAGGCCGATCGGGCGGTCCATGGCGCGCTCACGGCCGCTCTTCCCGCGGTCGCGCGCGCGGCCGACGCGATCGCCGGGAGGCTCGAAGCAGGCGGGCGGTGGTTCTACACCGGGGCGGGCACGAGCGGGCGCCTCGGCGCGCTGGACGCCGCCGAGCTTCCGCCCACGTTCGGGACGGATCCGTCCCTCGTCGTGGCGCTCCTCGCAGGCGGGAAGGGTGCGATGTTCGAGGCCGTGGAAGGCGCGGAAGACGACGCCGGCGCGGGCGCCCGGGACCTCACCCTCGCGGGGTTGTCGGGCCGGGACGCCGTCGTCGGCATCGCCGCGAGCGGGGCGACACCATACGTGATCGGCGCACTCGAGGAAGCGGGGCGCGCGGGGGCCCTCACGGTCGCGGTGGTCTGCCGCAAAGACTCGCCGCTCGAGAAGATCGCCGGCATCGCGATCGTCCTCGACACCGGAAGAGAGGTCCTCGCGGAGTCGAGCCGCCTGAAAGCCGGCACCGCGCAGAAGATCGCCCTCAACATGCTCTCGACCGCCGTCATGGCGAAGCGCGGCCTCGTCTACCGGGGCGAGATGGTCGCGATGCAGCCGACGAACGAAAAACTGAGGAAGAGAGCAAAGAGGATCGTGGCGCAACTTGCGGAGATGTCCGAAGAGAAAGCTGAAGGTTTTCTTAGAATGGCTAATTGGCATTTGCCCACCGCGCTCATCGCGGCGAAATGGGGACTTTCGTGCGAGGCCGCGGACGATTACCTTTCCAAGCAATCTTCGAACGTCGCCGCCGCGCTGAGTTCACCGCCTGAGCGAGGCCGCGAGTGAGTTCCGAAACAAAGAACTCCTCTTCATCCCCCGGATACCTCGATCTCCACATCCATGGCGCGTTCGGCGTGGACGTGCTGACCGCGTCCGCCGCCGAGATGGATCGCCTCGCCGTGGGCCTCGCCGCCCGTGGCGTCGCGGAGTTCCTGCCCACGCTCGTGCCCCTGCCACTGCCTGAGCTGGCCGACGCCGTGACACGCCTTTCCGCCTGGATGCGGCCGCGCCGCGCGGGTGACGGGCGCGGCGCGATGCCCCTCGGCATCCACTTCGAAGGGCCCTTCGTATCGGCGGCGCGCTGCGGCGCCCTCCACCGCAAAGACTTTCTCGACGGGACCGATCCTCGTGCCATGGGCGCCTTCTTCGAGATCGCCTCGAGCGCACCCGGGCGCGGGATGACGACGCTCGCGCCGGAGATCCCCGGCGGCATCGCGGTCGTCCGGGAATTCGTAAAGCGACACTTCCTCGTCTCGATCGGCCACACCGAGGCCGATGCGGCGACTCTCGACGCGGCGTTCTCGGCGGGCGCGCGCCACATGACGCACTTCGGGAACGCGATGAGGCCGCTCCACCACCGCGACGTCGGCCCGATCGGATGGGGACTGACGACGGACGGCGTGACCGTGGACGTCATCGCGGACGGCCACCACCTGTCGAGGGAGATGCTGCGCCTCGTCTTCCGCGTCAAGGGCGACGCGCGCGTCGCCCTTGTCAGCGACGCGATGCCCGCCGCCGGCCTCGCGGACGGCGACTACGCCGTCTGGGGCGAAACGCTCACCGTGAAGGACGGCGCCGCGCGCAACGTGGCGGGCGCGCTCGCGGGATCGACGGCGCTTCTCGACGAATGCGTCGCACGGCTCGCCTCGATCGGCGTTTCCGCCGAAACCGCACGAGGCATGGCATCGGACGTCCCCCGCCGGATCCTCGGCGCCGGCTGACTCAGAGCTTCCAGAACCAGCTCTTCTTCTCGAACACGCGGAGAACCGCCCACCACCCGGCAATCGTCACGAGCGCGAACGCGTGCGAACGCAGCACGGGGTCCGCGATCCACGAGAACCCGCCGCGATAGAGCCACGTGTGGAGCGTGACGACCGTCCCGGCGGCGTCCCTGAGTTTGATCAGGCCCATCGTCTTGGCGAGAAGGCCCGAGAGGACGAACACCAGGAGGGGGTTCGTTCCGAACGTCGTCAAGAACGACACGAAGGGAGCGAGAGGCTTCTTCCAGTCGAGGGCGTCGACGGCGAACACGCAGAGGCCGATCGCGAGAAGGGCCGCACCCGACGTGAAGACGACGTACGACGCGGTCCAGAGATTCTTGTTGATCGGGAGGAACCGGCCCCAGAGGAGGCCGCCCGCGGTGGCTGCGGCGCCCCATGCGACGAGCCGACCGACCTTTTCCCTGGCGGAGGCCGGTTCGCGTAGGAGAAAGCCCGTCAGCGTGCCCGTGAGCATCGTCGCGATCGCGGTCAGTGTCGAGACGATCCCCTCGGGGTCCCAGCCTTGCGCGTTCTTCCAGAGGTGGCCACGAAGCAGGCCGAGGTCGACGGCGCGCTGCACATTGCCGGACGGCGTGAGGTCGAAGCCCGTGCCGACGAGGATCCACGTGTGGAGGGCCAGGAGGGCGACGACAGCCGCCGCGACGCCCGCGACGCGCTTTCTCCACACGGCGAGAACGATCCACGTCCCCAGCACGAACGTGACACCGATGCGCGGGAGCACGCCGGGAATCCGGAGACGCCCGAGGCGTTCGAGAAACGGCACGAACGGAAAGAACGCCATCAACCAGCCGACCAGCACGATCGTCATGCCGCGCCGGAAGGCGTGGCGCGCGAGGTCGAGCCGGTCCGCCCCTCCGGCCATGCGCTTCTCGAGCGAAAACACGCCTGCCACGCCCACGATGAACAGGAACCAGGGGAAGATGAGGTCCGTCGGCGTCCAGCCGTGCCATTCGGCGTGGTCGAAGGGCCAGTAGAGGTGGCCCCAGTCCCCCGGGTTGTTCACGAAGACCATCCCGACGACTGTCAGGCCGCGAAAAACGTCGAGGGCGACGAGGCGGAAAGGGAGATTTTGCTCGCTCGTGATGGCGCCATGTTAGAACGGCGAACTGGGGAGCAGGCCGTCAGGATGTTTTTCTTAGAAGGTGAATGGAGAAAATCTTCTTCTTCTCTTCCTCTTTCTCTTTTCTTCCTGAGCAGCATTTTCTTTTCTCTTTCCTCCTGCACGACGGTTCCCGCCTCGCTCCACACGGTGCCCGCGAATACGCCCCTCGCCCGCCGCGTCGCGAAGCTCGCGGCGGGCAGCGGGGCGCGCATGGGCCTCGTCGCGCTCCATGTCGAGAGCGGCCGTCGCCTCGAGCTGAATGCCGCCGACGAATTCGAGGCCGCGAGCGTCATCAAGATCGCCCTCCTCGCCGAGGCCGTCGCCCGCGAGCAAGAGGGCCGTTTGGACCTCACGGACCGCTGGAAGCTGACGTCGCGCAACGTGGCCGCCGGATCGGGAATGCTCGACGAATTCGACGCGGGCCTCACGCCCACCAATCGCGATCTCCTGCAACTCATGATCGCGGTATCGGACAACACGGCGGCCGACCGCTTCATCGACCTCTTCGGCGCAGAAGCCGTCAACGCCCGCATGGCCGCTCTCGGACTGCCGGGAATCCGGCTCGTGGGCCGAATCCCGAGCAGCGGCAAGGAGCCGCAGAAGTGGCCGCCCCTCGGGATCATGACGCCGCGCGACACGGCCGAGCTCTACCGGCGCGTCGCGACGCGCACGCTCACCGGCCCCGCGGGCGATCGCCTTCTCGCAAAAATCCTCACGACGCAGCACACGCGCGACCGCCTGCCCCGGCTGCTCCTCGAAGACAAGGGGACGGCGTGGGCCGGGAAGACCGGCAGCTACGGGGGTGTCAGGAACGACTCGGGAATCCTCACGACGAAGAAGGGCCGGTTCGTCCTCGTCTCGTTCTCCGACGGGATTCCGGATGCGAAAGGCGCGACGGCCGCCGCGGTTCGCGCGATGGGCGAGATCGCGGCGGAAATCGTGAACGACTGGTCCGCGTCTCTGCCGGATCTCTCTCCCGTCGTGGAGCTTCCCCTCCCCACTGTCCTCCGGCCTCCCGTGCCCCGCGCCGAGACCACGCTCGCCGAAGCGCGCGCGAACCCGGGCGCGCCGCACCTCGACCGCGTCTTCCGCGAGACGGACCGCCGTTTCTGGGACCTCTGGCGCGCCGCCGGCGGCGACGTGACGGACACCTGCCTCATCCCGATGCCGAATTCCTGGTGGGACGGATACATGCCGTGGAAGATCGAGCCGCTCTCGGCCCTCGTCCTCCACCACACGTCGCAGGACACCGACGAGGAGTGCATCGCGCTCTTCCAGAAGCCCGAGAGCAGGGTCTCATCGCACTTTCTCGTCGAGAGAGACGGCGGCCTCGTGCAGTTCGTCTCGCTCGAACATCGGGCGTGGCACGCGGGCGCGTCCGTTCTGCACGGGCGAATGGCCCTGAACCGCACGTCGATCGGCGTGGAGATCACGGGCGACGGGAACCGGTATCCGTTCACGCCCGCGCAGGTGGAAACGGTCGTGCGACTCGTGGGCGTTCTCACGTCGATGTTCGAGCTCGAATCGCCCTGGATAGCCGGGCACGAGCACATCGCGCCGGACCGCAAGAACGACCCGGGGGCCCTCTTCCCGTGGAACGAAATCCTGAGACGCGGTCTCGCCCTCGCCGAAAAACTGGATGGCCGTTCGGTTTCGAATGGGCCTTGACGCGGCACACGCGCCCCCGTTATAGGATTCGCGGTCAACATGCCAAGCCGCTTTTCCCGCCTCGACGACGCCGAGGCGTTGCGCCGATTCGTCCGTGACCTCCGCGAAGGTATCTACGTCACCGACGAAAAGGGAAAGATCGTCGATGGCAACCCGGCCTTTCTCGCGATGCTGGGCGTCGCATCCCTCGAGGAGGCGCGGCAGCATGAAAGCGCCGACTTCCTCGTCGACCCGTCGCGGCGCGGAGCCGAATTGCTGGTCCTGGAGCGTGACGGGGCCATCCGCGACTTCGAGTTCCAGATCCGGCGCGCGGACGGGGAGATCCGGACGGTCATCGACACCGCGTACCGGTGCGTCGACCCCGAGACGCGGGAGGTCTACTTCCAGGGCATCCTCATCGACATCACGGACCGCAAGAGACTCGAGGACCGTCTCCTCGACCAGACCCTGCGCGACCCGCTCACGGGCTGCTGGAACCGCCGCTACCTGACCGACTTCGTCGCGCGTCACACCGACGCGGGCGGGACCTGGGGCTGCGTCATGGTCGACATCGACCAGTTCAAGCACTACAACGACGAGTTCGGGCACGAGGCGGGCGACGCCGTGCTCAACCGGGTCGCGCGCTTTCTCATGCGCGCCACGCGCGCCGAGGAATCGACGGTGCGGATGGGGGGCGACGAGTTTCTGCTGCTTCTCGACGGGGCCGACGCGCAGGCGACACAGAAGATGAGCGAGCGCCTGACGTTCATGGCCGACCGCGAGCTTCTCGTGCCGTTCTCCCTCGGCTGGGCGGCGCGCGAGGATGGCGAGACGCTCGAGCGAACGATCGCGCGTGCGGACCATCGCCTTCTGCACGCGCGCGGGCTCACGCGGTCGGGTGCGCGCCCGAGAATCGCCCTCGTGCCGCGGTCCTGACCGAAGCCCGCCCTAGGTGCCGACGGGAACGACGCCGAGCCCCGGTCCGTCGGGCAGCGCCCACCGGCCGTTCGCGATCAAAAGCCCCTTGAACGGGTCGGTCGCGAGGAGCAGGTTGCCGTCGATGTCCAGCCAGTCGAAGAGCGGACCCACGGCCACGCCCGCCGCGATTCCGAGCGACGACTCGATCATGCAGCCGAGCATCAGTTTGAGCCCGACCGCGCGCGCGACGGCCGCCATCTCGTAGACCCGGGTGATGCCTCCCGACTTCGCGAGCTTCAGCACGACGCCGTCGAAGAGCCCGGCCTTCGCGGCCACGTCGGACGCGTGCAGCACCCCTTCGTCGCCCAGGATCGGAAACGTCGCGAGACCCTTGAGCTTCACCATCTCGCCGTCCATCGCCGCGGGCATGGGTTGCTCGAGGAAGAGCGGTTTGACGCCGTTCAGCCAGAGGATCTTCTTCCTCGCCTCGTCCACGCTCGTCCAGCCCTCGTTCGCGTCCACGGTGATGGGTTTGTCGGTCACGGACCGAATCGCCGCGATGTTCGCCTCGTCGGCCGGCAGGCCGATCTTGATCTTCAGCCTCGGAAACGCCGCGGCTTCCCGGACCTTCTGCTTCATGACCTCCGCCGTGTCGATGCCGATCGAGAACGTCGTGACCGGCATGCGGTTCTTCGGGATTCCCAGAAGCTCGTGCACCGGGCGGTTCAGTCTCTTGCCTTTCCAGTCCCACAGCGCGAGGTCGAGGGCGGCCACGACCTCGCTGTCGGGCCCGGCCTCTTTCTCGGCGCGCTCGAGCCACGTCAGGTGCTCCCAGGGGGAAAGCCCGGCGACGGCCAACTTCACCTTCGCGAACGCCGCCTCCGACGTCTCGAAACTCTGGTTCCAGCGCTTGTTCGCGGCGGCTTCCCCGTAGCCCGTCACTCCCTCGGCCGAGAGCGTCATGAGGCCGTTCGTCTTCGTGTCCGAGGACCCGCGCGCGATCGTCCACGTGTGCGCGAGCTTCAGGGGGAGGGCACGGTAGGAGAGAGACGGCGCGGACGGAGACGGCCCCGATGGAGCCTCGGCGAGGAGCGCCTCGGGCAGCGCGGATGCGGCGGCGGCGGCGGCGGACGAGAGAATGAGTCCACGGCGGGACAAGCAGGAGGACAAAGGCTGCGTCATGGCCGGATTATGGTGGAATCCCCGGATGCGCGATTGGAATCGAACCTTTCGGAAGGCAACGAGGATCGGGTTTTGCGCCGGGCTCGCCCTTGCCCTCTTCACCTTCAAAGCAGATCTTCTTCTCGCCGCCTCTCCCGACACTTCGACGAAGCGCCCCACGGCCGTGATCGTCGTGGCCGTCCAGGACCTCTTCGTCCGGCCGGACGAGACGTCGAGCGTGGACGACCAAGTCATCCTGGGCGATCGCGTGGAAATCCTCGAGGATGCAGCCGGTTTCGCGAAGGTCCGCACGCCGGCGGGAGAGGTCGCATGGATTCCAGAGCGGGCGTTGCGCCGCGGCGAGGAGCCACAGGCACCCGCGCCGGGCGCGAAAATCGCGCGCGTGACGTCCAACTTCGCCCACGTCTACGCAACGCCTTCCTTCACGAAGCAGAAGCCGCTTCTCACAGCTCCGGTGGGCGCCGGGATGGAGATTGAAGACTTCTTAGAAGGTAAAGAGGGCAGGCCGCACGCGGCGGCCCCGCCTGGCGAGGTCTATTCGTGGGTGAAGGTCCGCCTCCCGGATGGGCGCACCGGCTTCGTCGCCGCGCGCGACGTCTCCCTCTTCACCTTCAAAGAAAATCTTCCTCTTTACTGGATCGCTCTCGGCAAGCGGTTCCTCGGCGCGCCCTACACCTGGGGCGGGAC
>JBDTML010000363.1:0-2603 GCA_039934255.1 Acidobacteriota bacterium
TCCTCGGCGACTCGGTCACGCAGTTCTCGCTCGTCATCGGCGTCTACCTCAGCTCTCTCGGGCTCGGCGCGTTCCTGTCGCGCTACGTCGTGCGCGGCGTCGCGCGGCGGTTCGTGGAGGCCGAGATCGCCGTCGCGTTCGTGGGCGGGCTCTCGGCGCCGCTGCTGTTCTTCGCGTTCTCCTCGCCGCGCTGGTTCCCTCCCGTCTTCTATGGCGTCGTCGTCGCGATCGGAACGCTCGTCGGTCTCGAGATCCCGCTCCTCATGCGCCTCCTCAAGGACGCCGTCGCTTTCCGCGACCTCGTGGCGCAGGTCCTGACCTTCGACTACCTCGGCTCCCTCGCCGCCTCGATCCTCTTCCCGCTCGTCCTCCTCCCCCGACTCGGGCTCACGCGGACGTCGGTCCTGTTCGGCCTCCTGAACGCGGCCGTCGCGTTCTGGTCGATCCACCTCTTTCGCGAACGCGTCGGACCGCCGGGCGGCCTTCTCGCGCGGGCCGGAATCGTCACCGCCATTCTCCTCGCGGCGTTCGTCGCCGCGGACCGCCTCACGGCCGTGGCCGAGGAGAACCAGTACGCCGACGAAGTCGTCGTGGCCGAGTCCACGGCCTACCAGCGCATCGTGGTGACGCGCAATCGCGCCGGGTTCCAGCTGTTCCTGAACGGGCACCTGCAGTTCTCGTCCGTGGACGAATACCGGTACCACGAGGCGCTCGTCCACCCCGCTTTCGCGGCCGCGCCGCGCGCGCGGCGCGTGGCGGTGCTCGGGGGTGGCGACGGCCTCGCCGTGCGGGAAATCCTGAAGCACCCCGAGGTCGAGAGCGTGACGCTGGTGGATCTCGACCCCGCCATGACGCGCCTTGCGACGACGCATCCTCTTTTTCTCGCGCTGAACGGCGGCTCGCTTCTCTCGCCGAAGGTCCGCGTCGTCAACGAGGACGCGATGATCTGGATCGAGAAGGAGCCCGACCTCTTCGACGTCGTGCTCGTCGACTTTCCCGATCCGAACAGCTACGCCGTCGGCAAGCTCTATACGTCGCGGTTCTATTCGCTCGTGAAACGGAAGCTGGACCCCGAGGGCGTGCTCTCGGTGCAGTCGACGTCTCCCCTTTTCGCCCGGCGCAGCTTCTGGATCGTGGACGCGACGCTCCGCGCGGCCGGATTCGCGACGCGCCCGTATCACATCGCGGTGCCGTCCTTCGGCGACTGGGGATTCGTGCTCGCGGCCGCCACGGCTCCCGACGTGAAGCCGCTCCTCCCGGCCGGCCTGCGCGCGCTGTCGCCCGAGCTCCTTCAGACGCTCTTCGTTTTTGGCCCCGATGTCGCACGCGTGGACGATTCGCCCGTGAACCGCCTCAACGACCAGGTCCTCGTGAGGACGTACGAGGGAGAGTGGAAGCGCTTCGACTGAGCCGCCGCGACGCGATCGCGTCGCTCGTCGGCCTGCCCGCGCTCTCCGCTCTCGCCGCGGCCCTCTCGGCCTGTGGAAAGGCGGAGACTCGCGGCCTCCCCTTCGGCGGCCGCATCGTGGGGCCGGATGCCGCACGCGGACATCTCCTCCGGTCTCCCGATCTCCTGTCGCGCCCGGCCGTCCGGACGGAGCGCGTCGGGACCGCGATCGTGGGCGCCGGTGTGTCGGGTCTTTCGGCGGCGTGGCGACTCGCGAAGGCGGGGGACCGGGATTTCCGGGTCTACGACCTCGAAGACGCGGCCGGCGGCACCGCCCTCGCGGGCGCGAACGACGTGTCCGCCTTTCCGTGGGGGGCGCACTACGTGCCCGTCCCCGTCTCCCCGAACCGCGCTCTCGAAGCCATCCTCGAAGAAGCCGGCGCCCTCGCCTCGCGCGACGCGGACGGCGCTCCCGAATGGGCCGAGGAGATGCTCTGCCGCGAGCCCGAGGAGCGCCTGTTCTTCGGCTACACGTGGCGACAGGGCCTCTACCCCAGGGACGGGGCATCTCCCGAGGACCTGGCGCAGCTCGCACGATTTCAGCGCGAGGCGAACCGCCTCGCGGCGCGGAGGGACGCGCGGGGCCGGCGCGCGTTCGCGATCCCAACGCGCCTTTCGTCCGACGACGCCGACCTCGTGGCCCTCGACCGCTTCACGATGGCCGATTGGTTGCGCGCGCAGGGCTACACGTCGCCACGCCTGCTCTGGTTCACGGAGTACGGCTGCCGCGACGACTTCGGAACGAACCTCGACGGCACCTCGGCGTGGGCGGGCCTGCACTACCACGCGGCAAGGCTCCCCGGCGTGGACGACGACGAGGATCCGTCGGAATTCCTCACGTGGCCCGAGGGCAACGGGCGCCTCGTCACCCTTCTCGCGAAGAGTGCCGCCGGACGCCTCGCGCCCGCATCCCTCGTCTTCGACGTCGTGCCGTCCCCGCGGAGGGGTGCGCCCGTGACGCTGCGCTATCTCGATGCCGCCCGGAACGAGGTCGTCGCGGTCGAGGCCGCCCACGCCGTTCTCGCCCTGCCGAAATTCGCCGCGGCGCGCGTCTTCGCGCCGTGGCGCGCGGCGCCGCCGGCATTCCTCAAAGACATGTCGTGGGCGCCGTGGCTCGTCGCGAACCTCACGCTTCGCGCCCGGCCCGAGGAGCGCG
>JBDTML010000364.1:0-5556 GCA_039934255.1 Acidobacteriota bacterium
ATGACCCAGAGGAGCAGGTCGCGGAGCGCGAAGTTCGGGAAGAACGGCATCCCGCCCTTTTTCGCCCGAGGTTCGTGCCCGGTCTCCATGGGCTCGGCCATTCCCTGGCGCTGGATGAAGAGGAGGTGCCCGCCGATGAGGCCCGCCATCACGAGCGGCAGGATGCAGACGTGGAGCGCGAAGAAGCGGTAGAGCGTTTGCACGGAGACTTCCTCGCCGCCGCGCAGGACGCGCAGGAGCCACGGCCCGACGCCGGGAACCGCCTTCACGGAGTCGGTTCCGACGGCCGTCGCGAAGTAGCTCAGCTCGTTCCAGGGCAGGAGGTAGCCCGAGAAGCCGAAGCCGAGGACGAGGCCGAGCATCGCGAAGCCCGAGTACCACGTGAGCTCGCGCGGCTTGCGGTACGCCTTCACGAAGTAGACGCTGAACAGGTGCGCGAGGACGGCGAGGCTCATGAGGTGGGCCGACCAGCAGTGAATCGAGCGGATGAGCCACCCGAACGGGACGCGGCCGACGAGGATCTTCATGGACTCGTAGGAGGTGTTCTCCCCGACCTGATAGTTCATGAGGAGGAGGATGCCCGTGCCAATTTGCACGACGAAGAGGAAGAGGGAGAGGCCGCCGAGGTAGTACCAGACGATCGAATGGGAGGCCGGGACCTCCTTGTGCGAGAGGAACTCGACGAGGCCGGAGAGGTGGAAGCGATCGTCGATGGCTTCCCAGGTGCGCTCGGCGAGGTTCGGTCGGGAGGACGTCGCGCTCATGCGGCACCTCCGCGGGAAATCGTCACAGCGCCCTTGAGGTCGCCCTCCACGCTGAAGGCCGCGAGCGGCCGGGGCGGCGGACCGGAGATCACGCGCCCGTCCATCGCGAACTTCCCGTTATGACAGGCGCACCAGACGATGCCGTCTGCCGGAAGGAACTGCACCGTGCAGCCTTCGTGCGTGCACTTGGCTGACATCGCCTTGATCTTGTCCTTGTCTTTCAGGATGAGGACGCGGTCGGTCCCGAGGCGCGCGATCAGGAAGCCGTTCGTGGCGAGCTCCTGCTTCTGCGCGTCCGAGAGCGTGACTTTGTTCGCGCCTCCGCCGTCCTTGAGGGGCGTCAGGTACTTGAGGACCGGATAGACGACAGCCAGGGTCCACGCGACGAAGCTCGTCCCGAGGAGCGCGTCGATCCAGCGACGACGTGAAAAGGCCTCTTTCGGCTCACGAGTCAGGTTGCTTTCCACCGATCCTCCCGCGCCATCCCTGCGATTCGAATGCACCAATCCCGCGAGCGACGCTTCGGGACGCGCGCGGACGGCCACTCGTGTTTTGCGCAGGTTACCCCGGAGCGGGAGGAACGCTTCCATGATGCGCTTGCTTCACGCTCCGGCCCGGGCGGCTAGACTAGAGACGCATGCTCTTCGCGCCCGTCCTCCTCGCCGCCGCCGCGGCCGCCGGACCTCTGTCCGCCTGGCCACCAGCCTCGGCCGGAATGTCCGCCGGCCGTCTCGCGAATCTGGATGCCGCGATAACAGAATCCATCGCGAAGAAGGAATGCCCCGGAGCGGTCGTCCTCGTCGGGCGCCACGGCAAGGTCGTTTACCGCAAGGCGTACGGGAACCGTGCCGTCGTCCCCGCGCCCGAACCCATGACGGTGGACACCGTCTTCGACATGGCCTCCCTCACGAAGGTCGTCGCGACGGCGACGAGCGTCCTGACGCTCGTCGAGGACGGCAAGGTCCGCCTGCAGGACCGCGTCTCGAAGCACATCCCCGAGTTCGCGTCCGGCGGCGGCGCACGGGACCAGGTGACGGTCGAGCAGCTCCTGACGCACCGGGCGGGACTGGTCGCAGACGACCCGATGGCTCTCTACACGGGAACGAGAGAAGAGATCTTCGAAAGGAAATACCGGCAGCCTCTTGCGAATCCGCCCGGCGCGCGCTTCATGTATTCCGACGTCGGATACGAGGTTCTCGGCGAACTCGTCGAGAAGGTCTCCGGGCTGCCGCTGGACGAATACGCAAGGAAGCGCGTTTTCGAGCCGCTGGGAATGAAGGAAACCGGCTTCCAGCCGCTCTCTCCCTCTTCCTCTTCTTCTTTCTCTTCCTCTTCACCTTCAAAGAAATCTTCTTCTTCTCTTTCCCTTCCCCTCTCCCGCATCGCACCGACCGAGAAGATCAACGGCAAGATCCGCCGAGGTGCGGTCCACGATCCGCGCGCGTACGCGCTCGGCGGCGTCGCGGGGCACGCGGGCCTCTTCTCGACCGCCGACGACCTCGCGCTCTTCTGCGACGCGATGCTGAAGGGCGGGGGCGGCGTCCTCTCTCCCGCGGGCGTCGCCGCGATGACGCGCCCGCGGTTCTATGGCGACGAGAACCTGCGCGGTCTCGGCTGGGACGTCGGGACCTCGTTCTCGTCAAATCGCGGCGACCTCTTCCCGCTCGGCTCCTTCGGGCACACGGGCTGGACGGGAACCTCGATGTGGCTGGACGCCGCGACGGACACGTTCGTCATTCTCCTGACGAATCGGAACCATCCCGACGAATCCGGCAACGTCGTCGCGCTCAGGGGCCGCGTCGCATCGATCGTCGCGTCGGCGATCACGGACAAGACACCGGAGGATTTTCGGATTGCTTCGGAGCAGACTGCGCTGATGGCGGCCGTCGGCGCCGCGACGGCGGCTGCGAAGAGCACGAGCGCGCCTTCGGCGCCCGCGCCTGCGGCGCGTTCTTCGAATGGCAAAGAGGCCGAGGCTGCGGTGCCGCGCCTCGTGGGGCAGGTCCGGCCGGGCATCGACACACTCGAAGAGAATTCCTTCAAACAGCTTGCCGGGATGCGCATCGGTTTGCTGACGAACCACACCGGTCTCACTCGCGACGGCCGCTCCACCATCGACCTGCTCGTCTCTTCGAAGGCAAAGGCCGCGGGCGTCGTTCTTTCTAAGCTCTTCTCTCCCGAGCACGGAATTCGCGGCGCGCTCGACGAAAAGGTCTCCGACTCGACCGACGAGAAAACCGGCCTTCCCGTCCGCTCGCTCTACGGCGACACACCGGAGTCCCGGCGGCCTTCTTCCTCGGATCTCGCGGGTCTCGACGCAGTGGTCGTGGACCTGCAGGACGCGGGTTGCCGCTTCTACACGTACCTCACGACGCTCGGCTACGTTCTCGAGGAGGCCGCGAAGGCGAAGGTGAGGGTCGTCGTCCTCGACCGGCCGAACCCGATCCGGTCGGACGTCACGGAAGGGCCGCCCGCCGACATCGACGCGCTCACGTTCGTGGCGTACCACACGATCCCCATCCGCACCGGGATGACGATCGGCGAGCTCGCACGCCTTTTCAACGCCGAGAGGAAGATCGGCGCGGACCTGACGGTCGTGAAAATGGCCGGCTACTCGCGCGACCTCTGGTACGACGAGACCGGCCTGCCGTGGGTGAACCCGTCGCCGAACCTGCGCTCCGTCACCGAGACCGCGCTCTATCCCGGCATCGGCCTCCTCGAGACGACGAACGTTTCCGTCGGGCGCGGGACGGACGTTCCGTTCGAGCAGTTCGGCGCACCGTGGATGGACGGCGCCCGCGTCGCCGCGACGTTGAACGCCCGCGGGATCCCGGGGGCGCGCTTCGTGCCCGTCACGTTCACGCCGGTCTCGTCCGTCTTCAAGGGCGAGACGTGCTCTGGGGTCAGGATCACCGTCGTCGACCGCAACGCATTGAACTCCGTCGCGCTCGGCTTCCACGCCGCGACGGCGCTCCGCGACCTGCACCCGAAGGACTGGAAGAGCGGGCGGCTCCCCCGCCTACTCGTGAACGCAGCGGCTTTCGCACGCTTCCAGCGCGACGAGACTGCCCGCGAGATCACGGGCGCGTGGGCCGCCGGCGCGATGGAGTTCGAGAAGCGCCGGGCCGCGTTCCTTCTTTACTGAGCGCCGTCTGCGCGACCGCGTGGAGCAGACGCTATCAGGCCGGCCGCGCGATTCTCTCGTTCTCGGGCGCGGCGGCTTCCGCCTCGGGAGAAGGGACGAGCGCCAGCGCGGGCGCCGGTGCGGCGCGCGGGGTCACGCGCCTCACGAGAGGCCTCGCGGATTCCCACTCCCGAAGGACGCGGGCCGCGGCGGCGCTGCCCGTCCTCTCGAGGTGCGCCCCGAGGAGCGGCAGGAGGACCTCGTCGTCCGCGGGGGCGAGCGCCTCGACCGTGACGAGCTCCGTGTTGCAGCGCGACGCGAAGCGTCCGTCCTCGTCGAGAACGTACGCGACGCCGTTCGTCATGCCCGCGCCGAAATTCGCCCCCGTCGCCCCGAGGACGACGACGACGCCGCCCGTCATGTACTCGCAACCGTGGGCGCCGAGCCCCTCGACGACCGCGACCGCGCCCGAGTTGCGCACGGCGAAACGGTCGCCGGCGCGGCCCGCCGCGAACAGGCGTCCCGAGGTCGCCCCGTAGAGCGCCGCGTTTCCGAGGATCGTCTGCGCGCCTGCCCGCGGAGCATAGCCCGCCGCGGGAAACGGCTTGACGATGATCTCGGCGCCGCTGAGACCCTTCCCCACTCCGTCGTTCGCCTCGCCTTCGAGCTCCAGGACGATGCCGCGGATCGCGAACGCACCGAAGCTCTGACCGGCCGGCCCGCGGAACTTCAGCCTGACCGCACCGGGAGGCAGCTCACCGTAGCGGCGCACGAACTCGCCCGACAGGTGGGCGCCGACGGCGAGATTGTGGTTCCGCACCGCGAAGGAGCCCGCGTAGGCGCGGCCCGTCCCGAGGCTGAGCGCGGCCTGCGGGAGGATCTCGCTGTCAAGCGACGGATACTGGGGAGCCGTTCGCGGCTTGTCGTTTCGAAGCTGCATCCTTCGGCGCGGGGCCGATTCGTCTCCCGCGCGCTGGAGGAGCAGCGACACGTCGAGAAGCGCCGCCCGCGGCGCCTCGGGCCTCGCGACGCGGGCGAGAAGGTCCGCGCGCCCGACGATCTCGTCGAGCGACCGCGCGCCGAGCGACGCGAGGATCTCGCGCACGTCCTCGGCGAGGAACGTGAAATAAGAGACGATCTGATCGGGAGTCCCGCGAAACTTCTTTCGAAGGTCCTCGCGCTGCGTCGCGATGCCCGTCGGGCAGGTATTGAGGTGGCACTGCCGCGCCATCGCGCAGCCCGCGGCGATGAGCGGCGCCGTCCCGAACCCGAACGCCTCGGCCCCGAGGCACGCGGCGATCACGACGTCCTTCGCCGTGCGAAGACCGCCGTCCACGCGCACCTCGATCCGCTTGCGGAGGTTGTTCTCGACGAGGGCGTGCTGTGTCTCGGCGAGCCCGAGCTCCCACGGCGAGCCCGCATGCTTGATCGACGACAGAGGCGACGCCCCCGTGCCTCCCGAGTGCCCGGCGATGAGCACGTAGTCGGCGTAGGCCTTCGCCACGCCCGCGGCCACACGCCCGACGCCGGCTTCAGCGACGAGCTTCACGCCGACACGCGCGCGCGGGTTGACCTCCTTCAGGTCGTGGATGAGCTGCGCGAGATCCTCGATCGAGTAGATGTCGTGGTGGGGCGGCGGCGAGATGAGCGCGATGCCCGGAACCGCGT
>JBDTML010000365.1:0-4891 GCA_039934255.1 Acidobacteriota bacterium
ACTACCACGCGGAATCGGACACGTTCGACATGGTCGACGCGCGCGAGGCGCGCGCAAACGCCGCGATCGCGTCCGCGCTCGTGTGGGGCCTCGCGAACGCCGACGCCCGCGCCCCGCGCCAGACGAAGGCCGAGATCGACAAGCTCCTGAAGGACACGAAGCTGGACGAGCAGATGAAGGCGCTCGGCCAGTGGGACGACTGGGTCGCGGGCCGACGCGGCGTGTCGAAGTAGCCGACGCCACTACAATCGCAGCCTCGTGAGCACGTTTCCGCCGGTCCCCGAGCAGCTCGACCTCCTTCTCAAGGGGGTCGAGGCCTGCGAGAAGCGCGACGAGCTGGAGAAGAAGCTCGCGCGGTCCCTGAAGACAGGGAAGCCCCTCCTCGTGAAGGTGGGATTCGACCCGTCCGCGCCGGACCTCCACCTCGGGCACACCGTCGTCTTCCGCAAGATGCGGCACTTTCAGCGCCTCGGGCACGGGATCGTATTTCTGATCGGCGACTTCACGGGGATGATCGGCGACCCCACCGGCAAGAAGGTGACGCGCCCGCAGCTCACGAAGGAAGAAGTTCTCGCGAACGCCGAAACGTACAAGGCGCAGGTCTTCAAGATCCTCGACCCCGAAAAGACGCGGGTCGCATTCAATTCCGAGTGGCTTTCCGCTCTCGGGGCCGAAGGCCTCGTGCGCCTCTCGGCGAAATACACGGTCGCGCGTCTTCTCGAGCGGGACGACTTCGCGAAACGTTTCAAGGAGCAGAAGCCCATCGCCGTCCACGAGCTGCTCTACCCGCTCTGCCAGGGATACGACTCCGTCGCGCTCGAGGCAGACGTCGAGCTCGGCGGCACGGACCAGCTCTTCAACCTCCTCGTCGGCCGCGATCTCATGCGCGAGTCGGGGCAGGAGCCGCAGGTCGTCATGACGCTGCCGCTTCTCGTCGGCACGGACGGTGTCGAGAAGATGTCGAAGTCGCTCGGCAATGCGATCGGTATCGCCGAGAGCCCGGACGAGATCTTCGGCAAGGTCATGTCGATCTCGGACACGTCGATGTGGACCTACTACACGCTGCTGACGGACCTCACTCCCGCCGAGATCGAGGTCATGCACGCGGAGTGCGCGGTGGGCACCGTTCACCCGAAGGCCCGGAAGATGGATCTCGCGGGGCGCATCGTCGAGGATTTTCACGGCAAGGACGCGGCGCTTGCGGCGCGCGCGGAATTCGACAAGAGGTTTTCGGGGGCTGGGGGACCCGTGCAGGCCGAGACGTTCCGTCTTTCGCGGCCTGAGGCTCTCGCGGGCGCGGCCGCTAAGGATTTCTTCGAAAGGAATATTGCGGAAGTGCTCGTCGAAGCGGGTCTCTGTGCGAGCAAGAACATCGCGCGGCAGAAGATCAAGGAGGGCGCCGTCTCGACGTCTCCGGACGGGCAGGCGTGGACGAGGGTCGAATCCCCTGCGGAACTGCTGCGCCTCAGCGCTGGCGCGGGCGACGGAAGATTTCTTAGAATGGGCAAGAAATTCGTTCGCGTGACGGCGTGACGCGTCGAGCCGCGCCGCCGATTTTTCCTCCTCTCTTCACCAAGCCGAAGCGCCCCACGCAGCGTACGGGTCCGAAGCAAAGAACTCTTCTCCTCGTCGGCGGCGCCGGACGCATGGGCCGCCGTCTCGCCCCGCTCTTCCGGAAGAAGGGTTACCGCGTTCTGATCGCCGATCCCGCGGGCGCCCCGCGCGGCTACGCGAAGGGGGCTCTCGACGACGCGGCGCGCGCCCACGTCGTCGTGATCGCCGCGTCTCTCGACCAGGCGCCGGCGGCCCTCGAGGCCGGCCTCGCGCGCGCGCCGCGCGGCCTCGTCTTCGACATCGCGAGCCTCAAGACGCCGCTCCTCCCGCTGTTCGCGCGCGCCCGCAAGGCGGGCGTCGCAATCGCCTCGACCCATCCGATGTTCGGACCCGACGCGCGTTTTCCCGGCCGCGATTTTCTGGTCTGCGACGCGGGGAACGCCTCTGCCGCGCGCCGCGTCGCGCGCCTCTTCGCCGGCGAGGGCCTGAAGATCCGCACGATGCCCGCCGCGGAACACGACCGCTGGGTCGGAAGCACGATGGGTCTCGCGCACGTCGCCGCTCTCGCGTGCGCGGGGGCGCTCGAGCGCCTGAAGGTGGACGCGTTCGACGTGGATGGGCGCGCGACCACCTCCTTCCGCCGCCTCCTCGATCTCGTCGGGTCGCTCCTCGACCAGGACCCCGCGCTGACGCGCGCGATCCAGACGCAGAACCCGGACGCGCCGCGGGTCGCCGAGGTTCTCTCCGAGGAGGTGGAGGCCTTCCGCGCCGCTCTCTTCGCGCCCGACCCGCGTCCGCTCGCGGCCCGAATCGAAGCGCTGCGCCGCGCTCTCGGCCGGAGATGACGGCCCCCGTGCGGCGTTTCGCGGCGGCGTTTCTCACGTCCGCCGCGCTCCTTCTTCTCGGTTGGCGCGCCTGGGAGTCGGTCGCGCCTCTTCCGGCGTCGCTCTCGGTCATGCGGAAGTTCTGGCGCGCGGGCACGCCGACGCGCCTCCTCAACTCGCGGCTCTTCCGGCGCGACCCGGAGCTCGGCGCGGCGCTCGTCTCGCGCGACCGGGTGCTGCCGCTCGACGTGGACGTCGTCCTCACGGTACCGCCGGACCTGCCGGACGCGGCCGCCGAGGAGATGCGCCGCAAGGCAGCCTTCGTCCTGGCGCCGCGACGCGTGACCCTCGCGCGCGGCGAGGCCGGCCGTGGCGGATTTCGCCTCGCCGGCGCTCCGGTCGCCCGGGAAGCGCCATGAGCCGCACCCGGTCCCGCCTCCTCGTTGCCGCCGCGGCGCTGCTCCTCGTCTTCGGCGTGTGGACGGCCGCCGTCGTCTCGATGCGCGAGCCCTTCGCGCTGAACGACTACACGGCGATCTGGGGCCTGAAGGCGCGGGCCCTCTACCGCTCCGGGTCGATCGCAGCGCTCTTCCGGGTGGATCCCGATGGCGCGTTTTCCCACCCCGAGTACCCGCCGCTGTGGCCGCTCCTCCTCACGGTCGCGACGCGGGCGCGGTTGCCGTTCGACGACCTGGTTGCGACGCCGCTCTGGCCGCTTCTCGCGCTCGCGACTTCTCTCCTCGCCGTCCGTGCCGCGCGATCGTGGCGCGTCGCATGGCCCTTCGCGCTGCTCGCGGGCGCCGCCGTCTCTCTCCTTCCCTACTGGCGCCGCTATCCGGGCTATGCGGAGGGCCTGCTTCTCGTCCTCATCCTCGCCGCCGCCGGCGAGGCGGAACGGGCGGGTGAGGATGCGGGCGCGACCCTTCGGCTCTCTGTCTTCCTGACGCTCGCGGCCTGGACGAAACCCGAGGGAATCGTCGCGGCTCTAGGGGCGGCCGCGGTCCTCGCGGGGGGCCGGCGCGCGCGCGCGGCGCTCGTCGTCGCGCTGTCGGCGCTTCTCCTGGCGGCGCTTCCGTGGGCCCTCGTCGTGAGAAGGCTCGCGCCGAAAGCGCCGCCGACCGATTTTGCCTTCTCGGCGTTCTCTCCCGCGAAGCTCGTCACTGCCCTCTCGGCGCTCGCAACCGAGGCGGCCCCGGCGGCAGGCTTCGTCCTCGCGGGGATCGGGCTTCTCGCCCTCGCGCCCGAGACGCTCCGGCGCCGCCGCGCGCTTCTCGCGTGGGCGGCCATCACCTCCGGCGCTCTCCTCGGGTCCTTCGCTTTTAGCCGGCTCGACCCCGCGTGGCACGTGCGCTGGTCCTGGGACCGCATCCTCGTCGTGCCGCTCGCGGTCCTCATCCCGGTGCTCGCCGAGGCTCTCGCGGAATGCGTGACGGGTCGAAGCGGCGCTGCGCCGCTTCCAGCATCTCCCGAGGCGAACCCGCCGCCGGCTCCTGACCCAGGGCGCTGAGCGCGAACGCGAGGGCGCCGCGGATGCGCGTTTCGTCGAGCGTCTCGAGCGGCAGCGCACCGTCCCGCTTGCCGAGCTTTCTGCCGTCGGCGCCGAGGACGAGCGGCAGGTGCGCGTACGCCGGCGTCGGAAGACCGAGAGCCCTCTGCAGCGCAATCTGCCGCGCGGTGGAGTCGAGGAGGTCCGCTCCGCGCACGACCTCGGTGACGCCCTGGGCCGCGTCGTCCACGACGACGGCGAGCTGATAGGCGAAGGGGCCGTCCGCGCGTTTCACGACGAAGTCGCCGACGGAGAGCTGGACATTTTCGGAAAGAGAACCGAGGAGAAGGTCTTTGAAGGTGAAAAGACCGGGGGGAACGCGGAAGCGGAAGGCGCGGGCTGCCTTGCCGGGAGGCAACCCCGAGCGGCAGGTGCCCGGATAGATCCCGCGTTGGGGCGCGGTGTCTTCGTCTCCCGGCGCCGACGCGGCTCTCGCGAGGTCGGCGCGTGAGCACGCGCAGGCGAAAATCTCTTTCCTTCTAAGCAAATACTCAAGCGCCGCTTCATAAAGCGCGTGCCTTTCGGATTGAAAGACGACCTCTCCATCCCACGTGAAGCCGAACTGCTCGAGTGTTCTGAGGATGCCGTCGGCCGCGCCGGGTACGACGCGCGGCGTGTCGAGATCCTCCATGCGCACGAGCCAGCGCCCGCGTTTCGCCCGAGCGAAGAGCCATGAGCCGACCGCCGCGACGAGGCTCCCGAGGTGGAGGGGCCCGGTGGGGGAGGGCGCGAAGCGCCCCGTGGGCGGCGAGACCGGCGCGGAGGTCACGAGGCGAGATTAACTCGCTAAAAGCCAGTCGCTTGACGCAGCCCCATGGGTTCCTTACGATCCACCGCTCTTCGGCGCGTGTTTCGCGCCGCGAAGGGTCAGCTGCTCTTTTACATTCCGCAGTAGCTCAATGGTAGAGCACCCGGCTGTTAACCGGGATGTTGTAAGTTCGAGTCTTACCTGCGGAGCCACTCTTCT
>JBDTML010000366.1:0-8516 GCA_039934255.1 Acidobacteriota bacterium
CCGCCTTCCTGCGCGCCGCGCGCGTCGTCGTTGCGCCCGTGGACCTCGGGACGGGAACACCGAACAAGATCTTCGAGGCCTTCGAGGCCGGCGCGGCGGTCGTGGCGTCGTCCGGCGCCGCCACGCGCGCGGCGTCCTCCGGCGTTGTTCCGCCCGCGCGGACCGCGGATACGGACGACGAGTTCGCGCGCGCCATCGCGGACTACCTCGGGGATCCCGAGGGTGCGGCGCGGGACGGCGCGAGGGGCCGCGCGTTCGTCGAAGTGCACGCGGACCGCCGGACTTCCGTCGCGGGCTTCGTTGCGGCGTACCGGGCGGCGATGGGGGCTCGATGAGACCGCGTGGCAGGCGGAGGGGCCGGGGCCTGCTTCTGGCCGCGGGCGACGCCTGCGTTGCGTCGGGCCTCTTCGCCCTCGTCGTCGTCGCGCGCCGCCTCGTGCCGCTGCCGGGCACGGCCGGAAGGCTGCCGGCTTCCCATCTTTCCCTGGAGGTCCCGTGGCTCGCGCTCGTGGCTTTTGCGGCCCTCGCGGCCCTGTGGCTGGCCGGAACCTACGACGAGCCGTTCGCGTCGGTGAGGGAGCGGGGCGGCCTTCTCGTATCGGCGCTCATCGCGGGCGGCGTACTCATCGCTGCGTACTTTCTAGCGGGCCAGGCGGTGCCGCGCACGGTGCTCCTCGTCTGGGTGCCGCTCCTGTCCTTCGTGCTCGGCCTCTGGCGGGCCTTCGCCGAGATTCTCGCCCCCATCGGGACGCGCGCGGTCTTCGTGCTCGGGGCGGGTGCCGACGCACGGCGCGCCGCCGATGCGCTGCGCACGGGACAGATCACCGGGCACGCGCTCGCGGGCTGGAGCGAAGACGTTTCTCTCGAGGAGCTGAAGGGTGCGCGGGACGTCATCTTCGCGTCGGAACGGCCGGAAGACCGGCCGAAGCTCGTGGCGCTGCTCGAACGCAGCCTCGAAAACGACTTCGAGCTCTGGGTGCTTCCCGGCCTCGCCGACATCGTGTCTTCGCGGGCCGTGACGAAGAGCCTCGCCGATCTGCCGCTGACGCCCGTCGCGACGCGGGGCGCGAGCCTTTTCGCGTTCGCGTGGAGACGCTCTCTCGACGTCGTGCTCGGGACCCTCCTGCTCCTCGCCGCGGCCCCCGTTCTCGTCCTCGTGACGGTGGCCGTCGCGCTCGGCAGCGCGGGCGCGCCGTGGATTCGTCAGCGCCGGGTCGGCCGGGGGGGACGGGAATTCCTCCTCTGGAAGGTTCGCACGATGCGCAGAGACGCCGAGGCCGGGACGGGTCCCACACTTTCGGGCCGCGACGACGAGCGCGTGACATCCACCGGGGCCCTCTTGAGGAGAACTCGGCTCGACGAGCTCCCGCAGCTTCTCCACGTCCTCGGCGGGTCGATGAGCCTCATCGGACCGCGGCCCGAGCGTCCCGAATTCGTGGCTGCCTACGAGAGGGCGATACCCGCGTATCGGCTCCGACATGTCCTCAAGCCCGGTCTGACGGGTCTCGCTCAGGTGATGGGGGCCTATGCGACGAAGCCGGAGGTCAAGCTCCGCTACGACCTCGGCTACCTCTTCCACTGGACGCCGCTCCTGGACCTCTTCATCCTGCTTCGGACGGTCGTCACGGTCCTCAAGGGAAGTGGAATCTGATGGGGTTCGAACACGTGCGCCTTGGAGCGACGCTTCGCGCCTGCCGGGCGTTGCGTCACGATTTCGCCACGCCCCTCTCCGCCGCGGTGCTTCACCTCGAGCTCGCCCGTCGGGCGGCGCTTCATTCGAAAGACGACATCCCGGAAAAGCTCCGCGCCGGCCTCGAAACGGGCAGCAGGCAACTCGACGAGGCCGTTCTCCTCCTGGACGCTTTTTCTGCAATCGGAGCGGCCCACGCAGGGGATCCCGGCCTCCTCGACTTCGCGGCCGTCGTGGCGCGCGTGGCAACGGCCCTCCGGCCTGAGCTCGAGGCTCGAGGCCTCGTGCTCCGAATCGCCGGACCCTCGCACGGAATCTTCGTGGACGGATTCGAGGACGAGATCCAGAGCGCGATACGCGAGGTCGTCCTCACCGTCGCGCGCTGGGCGGGGCCCGGCGAGGAGCTGGTCGAGATCGCGGCGAGCGGCGGCGCGGCTTCGATTTCCGTTCGTGCCGCGCTCCTTCTCGACAGGCCGGGAGACACCCTGTTTCGGGCGCGCAGCCGCCCGGGAGCCGGTCTGGGGCCGTGGCTCGCGCGCTGGGCGTTCGAAGCACATGGCGGTCGTGCGGAAGGTTACGAGGACGCAACACATCTCACGGTGATCGCATCCCTTCCGCAGGCTGCGCCGTGACAAAGGTCCTCGTCAGGTGCTCGCTTGCGGCGGGCCGCGAGGAAGCGCCGAGCCGACTACCGTCCGCCGGTGGTGCTCTTGGGGCTCGTGGTTCGGGGTACGGGCCTCGAACCGCTGGAAGCCAGGACTGATTCGCTCATGCGAGGCAGTCTCACGGAAAACGTGGTCCCTTCGGTCGGACTCGAGCGGGCGGTGATCTCGCCCTGATGGGCCTGCACGATCTCGCGGACGATGTAGAGACCGAGGCCGAGACCCATCACACCTCTATTCGCCTCGAGGGGGCCGCGCCGAAAAGGATCGAAGATCACCGGAATGAGCGACGCCGGAATCTCCGGCCCTTGATTCGTCACTTCCACGACGACCGACGGGCCGCAAGACTTGGCGGAGACGGAGACCGGTACACCAGCGGCTCCGTACTTGAATGCATTCGACAGCAGGTTCGCGAGGACCTGAGCCAGCCGATCGCTGTCCCAACGACCCGTCAGATTCCCCTCCATCGACAGCCGCGTGCGCCCGGGCTGAAGCGCCTCGAACTCATCGGTCACGGATTGGCAGACAAGGGCCAGATCGGCGCTTTGCGGATCAATCGGAATTCCCCCTCCGAGACGACTCTTCGTCAGGTCCATGAGCTGGTCGATCATGCGCGACATGCGGTCGGCGCTATTGGCCATCCGCGCGATCGCCTTTTGAGCGGTCTCGGGGGCTTGTCGATTCAGTGTATGGAGCGTCACTGTGATGGCGTTCAGTGGATTTCGAAGATCGTGACTGAGTGTGCCGATAAAAAGCTCTCGGGTCTTCTCGGTCTCGATTTGCGCCTCTCGCTCGGCCGTGACATCGCGGACGATCTTCGCCGCGCCCACGATTCGGCCTTCGGCATCTCGAACCGGCGACACGGTCAGGGACACGTTCAGAATTCGTCCGTCGCGGGCTCGGCGCTTGGTTTCAAAGCGCTCGACCCGTTCTCCGTTCGCGACACGATTCAGGATGTGGCGCCAATCGTCCGCCCGGTCGGGCGGCATGAGCATTTCGATGGACTGTCCGAGCGCCTCCTTCTCGGAGTACCCGAAGAGCCTTTCGGCCGAGCGGTTCCATCCGATGATTCGGCCCACGAGGTCCTGGGCGATGATCGCGTCTTCACTCGACTCGACGATCGAGGCGAGGAGGCGCACGCTTTGCTCGCTCGCGCGTAACTGCGCGGCTGCCTGTTCAGAGCGCTCGAACGCTTCCTGGACATCTATCCTCGCGCGATGCATTAACGCCACCGCGACCGCAATGCTGGAGCCGACGAGGATGAAGAGTCCCAGCATCAAGCCGGTCGTTACTCCGGCGGCGCTCAGCTCGAACCCAGGGAGGAACCGCAATGCGAACAAAGCGGAAAGGGCCACCGCCAGGAGACCCGCGTTTCGACCCCAGAACCAGGAAACGAAGACGATGGCGGGAAAGAACAACAGGAAGGGGACCTGATTCCCGAGTACCGGATGCAGTAACCAGCGGACGCCCCACGCGAGTGAAACGCACGCCAGCGCGGCGATGGCTCCGCGCGCACCGCTCCGGGTGCCAGGCTCGTCGTCCGCCATCTTGCCCCTCGCTGGATCGTTCTAGTTGCAGTGCCTTCGAATCGTATTCAGAAGACTTACCAGGTCGATCGGCTTTCGAAAATGCCCGGCGTCCGACTTTCTTTCCGGAAGCGGACGGTCCTGGCCTGTGGCCGAGACAATTGCGATGGGAATCTCCGAAAGGGCCGGCCTCGCGGCGAGTTGGCGGCAGAACTCCCAGCCGTCCATGACGGGCATGAAAAGGTCGAGGAGAATCAGCGAAGGCCTTTCGCCCTTCTCGAGCAGCGAGAGCGCCTCGAAGCCGTTTGCGGCTGCCGAGGCTTGGTAGCCTTCCGCCGTGAGCAGCTCGAGCATCGCGTCCCGGGTTTCCAGCGCGTCCTCCACCACGAGGATGTCGCAGGTGGAACTCTCATGTCTCGAACGCCATTTCCCGGCATCGCGGCTCTTCGGGTCGTCCGGAGGTATCCCGGGATTGTCCGCGAAAAAGGCGCGAGCGGGCACTGGGTCGGGAGGGGTCGTCTCCACGGACACATATTCACTCAGAAGGTCAGATCATTTCAACTGGCGGGGGCAACCCCTCCGAGAGGATCACGGGGGCCGTGAAAGGAGGGGTCATGATACCGGCAATCGTGTAGGCTGGGGACTCGTGGAGATCGCGATGGCGCCGGTGAACACATGACGAAGGTCCTCGTCGTCGAGGACGACGCCGAGACCGGCAATGGGCTGGTCCAGCTCCTCCAGGAGTTGGGCCTTCAGACGCGGCTGGCCGCCACCCTGGCGGAGGGGCGCGCGGCGCTCACGACATTCGATCCTGACGTCTGCTTGACGGACCTGAAGCTCCCCGACGGAAACGGGCTGGACTTCATCCGGGCGGCCCGAACAGCAGACGCGCGGCGTGAAGTCGTCGTCCTCACGGGCCACGGATCGATCGACACGGCGGTGGAAGCGATGAAGGCAGGCGCCTTCGACTACCTTTCCAAGCCGCTGCGTCTCGAGCAGCTCGAGGCCGTGCTCGAGCGTCTGCGCCCGAATCGTCATCCGGACGTCGTCGATGCCGGTCTCTGGAAGGCTCTGGACGAGACCGGGCGGTTCGGAACCATGATCGGCGTTTCGCCGCCGATGCGCGAGATGTGCGCCGTCATCGCGCGCATCGCGCGCTCCGACGCGCCCGTCATGATCACGGGCGAAAGCGGCAGCGGCAAGGAAGCGGCCGCGCAGACGATTCACATGCTCTCGCGCCGCAGCGACAAGGCCATCGTGGCGATCAACTGCGGCGCCGTCTCGTCGAATCTGATCGAGAGCGAGCTCTTCGGGCACGAGAAGGGTGCCTTCACGGGAGCCGACAGGCGGCGCGCCGGGTACTTCGAACTCGCGCAGGGCGGCACGCTGTTTCTCGACGAGGTGACAGAGATGCCGCCCGAGCTTCAGGTCAAATTCCTCCGCGTCCTCGAAACCCGTTTCTTCCGGCGCGTCGGTGGCAACGAAGAAATCGGAAGCGACGTGCGGATCATCTCGAGCTCGAATCGCGACCTCCTCGATGCCGTCGAGAAAAAGGTGCTTCGCGAGGACCTCTACTATCGGCTCAACGTGCTGCCGCTCGACATCGTTCCCCTTCGCGAGCGGCGCGAGGACGTGGCGGCGCTCGCCGGGCACTTCCTCGAGCGCGTCGCCGATAGCGAGAATGGCGGTCGTCGCAGCTTTTCTCCGAGGGCCATCGAGAGACTTCAGGAACATGGGTGGCCCGGAAACGTGCGTGAGCTGCGCAACGTCGTGCATCGGGCCTACGTGCTTTCGGACGGTGCCGTGGTGAACGAAACGACGGTGGACGGCGTTCTGGCGGGCCGTTCGAGCGGCGTGTTCGCGGCCGTGCGCCCTCCGGCTCCGGCAGCCGAGGCTCCGCCGGCGATCGCGCCGGATTCCGACGATCCTCTTCGAGTGTCGGTCCGCGTCGGCGATTCCCTCGAGGAGATGGAGCGCCGTCTCTTCGAGCGAACGCTTCTGGCGTTCGGTGGCGACAAGAAGAAAGCCGCCGAGATTCTGAAGGTCAGCCTCAAGACCGTCTACAACAAGATCAGGCAGTACGGGCTCGAGTCCTGAACCCGGCCGTGCGGAGGAATCGGAAAAGTTTCAATCCGCTCCATCATCGGAGATACTGCCCGGGAGATTTTCTGGTGAAAACCGCCGTCGACACAGTTGCCGAGGACTTTTCCTTCTCGGATCAGCGCGAGCCTCATGCGCTTCGCGCGAGAGAGATTCTCCGGAATCACGCGGAGATCCGGACGCTCACGGGCCGCAATCCGTGGAGCGTCCTTCTCGTGATCGGGATCGTCGGGATCCAGACCGCCCTCTCCGCCCTCCTCGGTCGGGCTCCCGTCTGGGCTGGCCTCGTCGTGGCCTTCGCGGTCGGAGCGTTTCTGGATCACGCTCTCTGGGTCCTCATACACGAGTGCTCCCACAACCTCTTGTTCAAGAGCGCCACGTGGAACCGGATTGCCGCCATGGCCGCCAACCTTCCGCATGTTTTGCCGAGCGCGATCTCCTTTCAGACGTACCACCTGAAGCACCACGCCTACCAGGGTGTCTACGAGCTCGACGCCGACCTTCCGAATCGCTGGGAGGCCCGCCTCGTCGGGCACTCGGCCCTGCGCAAGGCCCTGTGGCTTCTGCTCTTCCCGATTTTTCAGGTCACGCGGCCGCCGCGCCTGCGTGAGATCTCGCTCTTTTCTCCCTGGGTGTTCGTGAACATCGGCGTGCAGCTCGCGTACGACGCCGCCATCTGGGCCGTGCTGGGGCCAAAGGCGCTCCTCTATCTCACGGTTTCCTTCTTCTTTTCCGTGGGTCTCCACCCCCTCGGCGCCCGATGGATTCAGGAGCACTACCTCGTTTTCGACGGTCAGGAGACGACGAGCTACTACGGGCCGCTCAACATCCCGGCGCTCAACGTGGGCTATCACAACGAGCATCACGACTTCCCGTCGGTGCCCTGGAACAAGCTGCCGGCGGTGCGCCGGGCGGTTCCGGAGGTCTACGGGGCCCTGCATTTCCACCGCTCGTGGACGCGCCTCCTCCTCCAGTTCATTTTCGACCGCCGGCTCTCCCTGTTCAGCCGGACGATCCGCACCGAACGCGGACAGCGACCGGTCCCCGCCAACGCTCCCGCGGCCGCATGAAATAACTGCTGGCATGACCCCTGCACGTTACGGGCAGGAGGACTACGTCATGCGAGAACGCAGGTATTCATTTCTCATGAGCGCGCTCGGAGCGGCTCTTCTGGTTTCGGCTTACGCCTGCTCGAAAGAGCCGGGCACCGTCGAGCGCAAGTCCGAGTCCACTGTCCAGACGGCGCAGGGCGAGGTCAAGACCACGGTGGAGTCGAAGCAGGCCGGCAATACACTGGAGGCGAAGACGGAAACGAAAACCGACACGGGCGCCGGCACCATCAAGGGCACCGTCGAGACGTTCGTCGGCACCGTCACGAAGTACGAGCCCGGAAAAAAGATCGAAGTCATGACGGGCGAGAAGAAGACCCACTCGGTCACTCTGGACGCCCGGGACACGACCGTTTCGATCGACGCGACCGTGGTCGTCGGTTCCCGCGTGCGCCTCACCGAGCAGACGGGCGACGACAAGACCCGCCGCGTGACGGTCAAGAACGAAGGCTGAGGACCGGCCGGGCTCCGGATCTCACGCGAGAGCGTAGAGGTCCCGAAACCAACGACCCCGAGCGCCTGCTCGGGGTCGTTGGCTCCTCAAACCGCTCGATCAGAGGACCCTGCGGCCCTGTATGACCTGGATGAGAACCACGACGATCGCGATCACGAGGAGGACGTGAATGAATCCTCCCATCGTATAGGACGTGACCATTCCCAGGAGCCAAAGCACGAGCAGGATCACGAAGATGGTCCAAAGCATGTTCTTCCTCCCGACTTTGACTTGAGCAACAGCCGTGCCGCGCTTTGGCTCGCTTCGTGCTGAAGGGATTTGGAGGGGGATGACCATGGCTCTCTACTCGGCAAAGGATTTCACCTGGCTGCTCGGCACGCCCGGGTTCAGTGACGCGCTTCTCAGGCAGCACTTCGAGCTCTACAACGGCTACGTGAAGAACGCGAATGCCCTTCACGACGAGCTGGGAGCCGCGTCTCCCGCGAGCCCGCCGGCACCGGCCTGGTCCGAGCTCAAACGCCGCTTCGGTTGGGAATGGAATGGCATGCGCCTTCACGAGCTCTACTTTGGAAATTTGACAAAGAAGAAGGCGAACCTGGAAAAGACTGCCGCTCTAGGGGCGCAGATGATCCGGGACTTCGGTTCGCGCGAGTCGTGGGAGAAGGAGTTTCGCGCCACCGGCAGTCTTCGGGGAATCGGTTGGGCGGCCCTCGTCTGGGACTCGGAAGCGCGCCGCCTGTTCAACGTCTGGGTGGACGAGCACGATCGCGGACAGCTCGCCGGATGCCCGGTCGTCCTCATGATGGACGTCTTCGAGCACGCATACATCGGCGACTACGGTTCGAAGCGGGCCGATTACATCGACGCTTTCCTCGCGGCGGCCGATTTCCAGGTTGCGTCCGAACGCTTCGAGGCGGCGCTCGCGCCCGTGGCCGCCCGTGCTTGAAGTGGCACGAAGAGTGCAAACACGGCGTC
>JBDTML010000367.1:0-4091 GCA_039934255.1 Acidobacteriota bacterium
GTACCAAAACGGTCCGGGCACTTGTCTTTTGAGCCGATAAACTCCCGCCATGACCAGTTCGACACGCGCGCTCATCACGGGAATCACGGGCCAGGACGGGAGCTATCTCGCCGAACTCCTTCTCGCGAAGGGCTACGAGGTCCACGGGATCATCCGGCGGTCCTCGTCCTTCAACACCGAGCGCCTCGACCATCTCTACCAGGACCCGCACGTCCCCAAGCGGAACCTCGTGCTCCATTTCGGCGACCTGAACGACGCCTCTTCGTTGAATCGCGTTCTACGCCTCGCCGAGCCGCACGAGATCTACAACCTCGGTGCCCAGAGCCACGTGAAGGTGTCCTTCGACGTTCCCGAATACACGGCGGAGGTCACCGCGGTCGGCGCGACGCGAATCCTCGAGGCCATCCGGGAACTGGGCCTCCGTCCGCGCTTCTACCAGGCATCCTCGTCCGAGATGTTCGGAGACGTCGTCGAGACGCCGCAGAAGGAGACGACCCCGTTTCACCCGCGCTCGCCTTACGGGGTCGCGAAGGCATACGCCCACTTCATCACGGTGAACTACCGCGAATCGTACGGACTGCACGCCTCGAGCGGCATTCTTTTCAACCACGAATCCCCGCGCCGCGGGGAAACCTTCGTGACGCGCAAGATCACCCGGGCGGTTGGACGGATCGTGCATGGCCTGCAGGACGTTCTCTATCTTGGAAACCTCGGCGCGCGACGCGACTGGGGATTCGCCGGCGATTACGTCGAGGCGATGTGGCGAATGCTCCAGAAAGACGCGCCGGGAGACTACGTCGTCGCGACGGGCGAAACGCACACGGTGCGCGAGTTCGCAGGCCGCGCGTTCGCGCGGGCGGGCCGGCCGCTGACGTGGTCGGGTTCCGGCCCGGAGGAGACGGGATCGGAAGCGAACGGGACGGTGCGCGTGCGCGTCGACTCGCGGTATTACCGACCGGCGGAGGTCGAACTTCTGCTCGGGGACGCCTCGAAGGCGGCCCGCGACCTCGGATGGAAGCCGGGCGTCACCTTCACGGGTCTCGTCGACATGATGACCGACGCCGACCTCGAGAAGGCCCGGCAGGAGTCTGCGGCCCCCCGGCCGGCGTGACGGAATCCGCGCCGCTCGCGGCTCGTCTCGCGGAACGCATCCGGCGCGAAGGGCCGCTCCCGTTCGACGCCTTCCAGGAGGCCGCGCTCTACGACCCGGCGGGCGGCTACTACGAGCGGCCGGGACGCGTCGGGCGCGCCGGCGACTTCGTGACGGGGCCGTCCTGGCATCCGGCGTTCGGGCGGACGATCGCGCGGATCGCGCGGCGACTGAGGGAAGAGGAAGAGAAGAAGGAGATTTCTGCGAAGAGGGGAGAAGAAAGGGGAGACGAAGAGGCGGGCGGAACACGCGCTCCGACGGATCTCGTGGACGTTGGTGCCGGTGAAGGAGAGCTTCTTGCCGCCGCGGATTCGGCGTTGCGGGCGTGGGGCATCCGCGAGGAATTCCGCCTCATCGGCGTCGAGCGGTCCGCCGCGCGCCGGAGCGTCGCCGCCGCGAAGTGCCCCAGCGCCGCCTGGCTTTCTTCCTTCGAAGAAATCCCCTCTTCGTCTCTTTCGGGTCTCGTCGTCTGCTACGAGCTGTTCGACGCGCTGCCGGTGAGGGCGCTTTTCTTCGATGGGGAAGAGCTGCTGGAGCGCCGGGTGACCCTGGCCTCCGAAGGCAAGTTCGACTGGATCCATGTGCCTTGCCCGGACGCCGACGCGATTCTCGACCCGCTCCGCCGCCGGGGCATTCACCTTCTAAGAAATCAACAGCTTGAAATTCGCCCGTTGCTTCCGACGTTCGCGAAGGACTTGGGAGAACGTCTTTCTCGAGGCCTTCTCCTCGTCTTCGACTACGGCGCGCCTGCGCGTGCTCTCTATTCCGCGGCGCGCCTGCACGGGACGCTCGAGGCCTTTCACGCCCACGAGGTTTCGAGAGACGTCCTCGTCGAGCCTGGCAGCCGCGACATCACGGCGTGGGTCGACTTCACGGAGCTGGCCGAATCCTTCGCCTCTCTCGGCCTCGACGTCGCGGGGCCGGTGAGCCAGGCGCGCGTCCTGTCCGCAGCAGGCATCGGCACCGAGCTCGAAGAGGCCGCTGATCGGCCCCCGTCGGCGGCGCGGGCCGCGGACCGCAACGCGATCGCGCGTCTCGTCGCGCCCGGCGGAATGGGCGAGTCGATCCGCGTCCTGCTGGCGTCCCGTGGCTCGACCGTGAAGGACACCCTCCTCGAGTGGCCTCGCCTAATGCAATCGCATTGATTGACTTAGAGGAGACCGGGAAAGAGAATCGCCGCGACCGTCCTAAGAGGGTTTCGCGCGAGCGAGGCGGTCCTGCAAGGAGTGTGCGTCAGGATGTCCACGGCGAACTACCTGCCGATTCTCTACTTCGCGGTCATGGCGGCGATCCTGCCCGTGGCCGCGATCGGCCTCTTGTCGTTCGTCAGGCCTTCGAAGCCCACGCCGACGAAACTCTCGCCGTATGAATGCGGCATCGCCGCGCCGACCGAGGCCTTCGATCACCGTTTTTCCGTGCGCTATTACCTCATCGCGGTGCTCTTCGTCGTCTTCGACGTGGAGACGATCTTCCTCTTCCCGTGGGCGGTCATGTACCACCGGCTGAAGCTCTTCGGGCTCATCGAGATGCTGGTTTTCCTCGTCATTCTCGTCGTCGGGTACGTCTACGCATGGAGACGGGGGGCACTCACGTGGGCGTGATGGAGAATTCGCTTCCCGACAACATTCTCACGACGACCCTCGACGGGGTCGTCAACTGGGCGCGCAAGAACTCGATCTGGCCGATGCAGTTCGGCCTCGCGTGCTGCGCGATCGAGATGATGGCCGTGGTGGACAGCCGGCACGATCTCTCGCGCTTCGGCGCCGAGGTTTTCCGGGGCTCCCCGAGACAGTGCGACCTGATGCTCGTCGCCGGGACGGTGACGGAGAAGATGGCCCCCATCATCAAGCGCCTCTACGACCAGATGCCCGAGCCAAAATGGGTCATCGCGATGGGCTCGTGCGCGATGTGCGGCGGCCCGTACCGCAGCTATGCGGTCACCCAGGGCGTGGACCGGATCGTCCCCGTCGACGTCTACATCCCCGGCTGCCCGCCCAGGCCGGAGGCGCTCCTCTACGGACTCATGGAGCTCCAGAAGAAGATCGAGAAGATGCGCGTTCTGAGGCAGGTCTCGTGACGGCGGAGCGCGCGCGTGGCTGACGAAACGCCGAAGCCCGACGAAACGCCGAAGACCGAGGAAAAACCGGCGGAAGCCGCCGCACCCGCGGCTCCCGCAGCCGCGCCGGCCACTCCGGCAGCAGCCCCGGCCAAGCCCGCTGCGCCGGCAGCAGCCGCCGCCAAGAAGGGGCCGGTCCCGACCGACGCGTCCCAGAAACCGCTCGTTGTCGGCCTCACGGCCGCCGTGCCGGGCGCCGTGGTCGCGGCGAAGGAATTCGTGGGCGAGACGACCGTGGATGTGGCGCTGGACAAGATCCTCGACGCCTTGCGCCACCTCAAGAACCAGTCGTTCACGTATCTCGTCGACCTCACAGCGGTCGACTGGAAAGAGCGCCAGCCCCGGTTCGACGTCGTCTATTTCCTGCATTCGTTCGAGAAGAGCAACGAGCGGATCCGGCTGAAGGTGGGGGTCAAAGAGGGCGAAGAGTGCCCGTCCGCGACCGCCGTCTTCGAGACCTCGAACTGGATGGAGCGCGAGGTGTTCGACCTCTTCGGCATCACGTTCAAGGACCACCCGGACCTCCGCCGCATCCTCACGTGGGAGGGCTTCAACGGCCATCCGCTCCGGAAGGACTTCCCGGTCGAGGGAATCGACACGGGCGCGGCCATCTATCCCGACCGGTATCCCGAAGGCGGCGGCCCCGCGCCGGACGACCCGAACAGGAAGACGTTGTCGTGAGCGCGCCCGCGGGAATCGGAGAACCGGCGCTCGAACCGGACGACCACACGCTCCTCGGACTCCGGGAGATGGAGCTGAATTTCGGGCCGCAGCATCCGTCCACGCACGGCGTCCTGCGCATCATCCTGAAGGTCGACGGCGAGC
>JBDTML010000368.1:0-1853 GCA_039934255.1 Acidobacteriota bacterium
AGGATCGATTTCTTCGGCTTCCTCCTCGCCCTCGCCGCGCTCGTTCTGGGATGATGGGGCCATGACGACGCCTGTCTCCGATTTCCGCTCCGACACCGTCACGAAGCCCACCGCGAAGATGCGCCGCGCGATGGCCGAGGCGGAGGTCGGCGACGACGTCTATGGCGAAGACCCGACCGTGCGGCGCCTCGAGGAACGGACCGCAGAGGTGCTCGGGCACGAGGCTGCCCTCTTCGTGCCGACCGGCTCGATGGGCAACCAGCTCTCGCTGCGCGTCCACGCGCGCTCGGGCACGGAAGTCATCCTCGAGGGAAAGAGCCACATCTTCCACTACGAGATGGCCGGGATGGCGGCGCTCTCGGGCCTCCTGCCGCGCCCGATCGACGCGTCGCGGGGGCGCATGACGAAGGACCAGGTGGCGGCGTGGATCCGGCCCGAAGCGGTCTACTACCTGCCGCGCACGTCCGTGCTCGCTCTCGAGAACACGCACAACTTCGCGGGCGGTGCCGTCATCCCGCGCTCGGTCGTCGACCCGCTTCTCGCTCTCGCGAAGGAGAAGGGCCTCGCGACGCATCTCGACGGCGCGCGCCTGTGGAATGCCGCGGCGGCGCTCGGGATCCCCGAAGCCAAGCTCGCGGCCGGTTTCGACTCCGTCATGACGTGCTTCTCGAAGGGCCTGCGCGCGCCGGTGGGCAGCGCCGTCGCCGGCTCGAAGGCGTTCATCGCCGAGGCGCGGCGCGTGAGGAAGCTCTTCGGAGGAGGCATGCGCCAGGCGGGCGTCATCGCGGCGGCGGCGCTCGTCGCGCTCGAGGACGAGCGCGCGCGGCTGCCGGAGGATCACGCGCGGGCGAAGAAGCTGGCGGAGGGGCTCGCGGGTATTCGTGGGCTTCGGATCGACCCCGCAGAGGTCGAGACGAACATTTTGATGATTTTCTTAGAAGGTGATTGGGGAGACTCGGCGGGGGTGGTGGCGAAGCTTCAATCGAGAGGCGTACTCGCGGGGGCCGCGGGGCCTTCGTCCTTCCGCATGGTCACGCACGCGGACGTCGGCGATCCCGACGTTGAGCGCGCCCTTCGTGCCTTCGAAGGCATACTGGCGGGCCGCTGAATGCGACCCCCTCTTCTCTTCACCTTCTAAGAAATCTCCGATCTTCCTGCGGCCCGCTACGCGGCCGCAGCAGAATCTTCTAGGGCAGCACGGTTCGCGGGTCGTTCGTCGTCTGGTCGATGACGGCCGCGTACGTCGCGATGCGGGCGCCTGCCGTCGGGGAGGAAACGACGAGCGACGTGTTCGCGGTGCCGTCCGGGGCGCCGAGCGCGGTGACGACCGCTCCGATCTGCCGCATCTCGTATGGCAGGAGGTCGTAGGCGGCCGTCCCGATCGTCGTGCCCGTCGCGGACTTGAGCGTGAGGTCGACGTGCGTCGGCCGATCGGTCGCGTTCGCGATCACGGCGTTCGTCCGGAACGAGGAGTCCTGGCGGAGGCCCGCGAGAGTCTTCGTGAGGTATGGGGTCACGACGTCCGCGGGCCCGAAGCCGGGCACGGCCTGGCCGAACGTGCCGACGCCGGAAGGTGGCGGCGTGGAGGTCTGGCTGAGGACGCGCACGGCGGCCTGGTCCGCGCTGAAGAGGATCGCGCCGTAGTCGCTCGTGACGCCGAAGACGGTGCCGAGAACGTCCGTGATCGAGACGATGGAGTTCGGCGCCACCGTGCGGGTGGCTTCGGCTCCGTTTCGCCCGTCCTGTTCGTGGCCGAGGAACTTCAACGTGAAGTTCGCGGCCGAGCTGCCGTTGTTCACGAGCGTGACGTCGGTCGTGTAGAACGCGCCGTTTGCGCCATGAATGCGCGCGCT
>JBDTML010000369.1:0-10046 GCA_039934255.1 Acidobacteriota bacterium
TGCACGTCGCTCCATGGCTTGAGCCCGGCCGCCGTGAGGCGCCGCGCGACCTCGTCCGCGGCCGCGGCGTTCGCGGGCGTGCCCGCCCGGTGCGGGCTCTTGGCGAGAACGTCCAGCGTTTCGCCGATCCGTCCCGGCAACACGAGGCGCTGGACGTCGGCCGTGAACCTGGAGAGGAAGGGCCGCCTCGCGCGGAGGACGAAAAATCCCGCCGCGAGAATCGCGAGCGCGAGGGCGGCGGCCGCAACAACGTAGACGCGTCGAATCTCGATGTCCTCCGTTGGCGCAATCATGTTAGCAGGGGCTCTGCTCCGCTCGCGCACCGTGAGCGCCGCAGCGGACGGGACGGCGCGGGTGGCAGCGCGGGCTCTCGAACGGTCGAACCGGAAGCCCCGGCGGGAGCCTTCCTAGACGCCGCGCATCAGGAGGCTGGCGTTCGTCCCGCCGAATCCAAAAGAGTTCGAGAGCGCGATCGGAAGCTTCTTCTCGCGCGCCGTGTTCGGCGTGTAGTCGAGATCGCAGTCGGGATCCGGAGTCAGGTAATTGATCGTCGGCGGAATCACGCCGTACCGCATCGCCAGCGCGAGAACGCCGGCCTCGAAACCGCCCGCGGCGCCCAGAAGATGTCCGGTCATGGATTTCGTCGAGGAGACGGAAAGCGACTTGGCGTGGTCGCCGAACACCCTCTTGATGGCGATCGTCTCGATGCGGTCCCCGTGCGGCGTGGAGGTGCCGTGCGCGTTGACATAAGCGACGTCCTCGGGGTTCACACCCGCGTCGGAAAGCGTGTTACGCATGACACGGAACGGCCCGTCACCGTCCTCCGAGGGCGCCGAGATGTGGAACGCGTCGCCGGACATGCCGTAGCCCGCGAGCTCGGCGTAAATTACCGCGCCGCGCGCCTTCGCGAGGGCCAGGTCCTCGAGCACGAGGATGCCGGCGCCCTCGCCGAGGACGAAGCCGTCACGGTCCTTGTCCCAGGGCCGGGACGCCGCTTTCGGGTCGTCGTTGCGCGTCGAGAGGGCGCGCATCGCCGAAAAGCCACCGACGGCGAGCGAGGTGATGACCGCTTCCGAGCCGCCCGCGATCATCGCGTCCGCGTCCCCCCGGCGGATGACGTTCGCCGCGTCTCCGATGGCGTGTGCCGAGGTGGCGCAGGCCGTGGCTGTGGCCGAATTCGGGCCCTTCGCGCCGGTCTGGATCGAGACGAGGCCCGAGCACATGTTGACGATGAGACCCGGAATGAAGAACGGGCTGATGCGCCGCGGCCCCTTCTCGAGAACGATCCGATGCGTCTCCTCGATCAGAGGCAGGCCGCCGATTCCCGATCCGATGCACACGCCCACCCGTTCGGCGTTCTCCGGCGTGACGGCGAGGCCCGAATCGGTCATGGCCTCCTTCGCCGCCGCCACCGCGTAATGGATGAACGTGTCGAACTTCTTGATTTCCTTCTTCTCGAGGAAGGCGCCCGGGTCGAAACCCTTCACCTCGCCGGCGATGCGGCACACGTAATCCGAGGCGTCGAAGCGCGTAATCATCCCGATGCCGGACACGCCGGCCGTGAGGTTGGCCCAATTCTCCTTCGCCGTCAGGCCGACGGGAGAAACGAGGCCGACGCCCGTGACGGCGACGCGGCGCCGGCCGCGGCCGTCGAGCAGGGATGCGGGATTCGCGGACACGCGTTCGCGAGAGCCCGGATCAGGCGGGCTTCGCGTGCGATTCGATGTAGGAAACCGCGTCCTTGACCCGCTGGATCTTCTCGGCGTCCTCGTCCGGGATCTCGATGCCGAAGGCCTCCTCGAAGGCCATGACGAGCTCGACCGTGTCGAGGGAGTCCGCCCCGAGGTCGTCCACGAAAGAGGCCTCGGGCTTCACTTCGTCCGCCTGGACGCCGAGCTGCTCCACGATGATGCCCTTGACCTTTTCTGCCACCGAATCTGCCATCTCAAGATCCTCCGAAAATTCTGTCGTATTTATTCGTCTGTCGAGACCGGCATTCTGGGGTCTGCCGGGACTCGAATTCAAGTGTGCGGAGTCTATCCGATGTAGAGCCCACCGCTCACGTTGAGACAGGTGCCCGTCACGTAGGCGGCCGCGTCGGAGGCCAGGTAGACCACCGCCCCCGCCACGTCGTCCGGGGTTCCCAGCCTTCCGAGGACGATCTGGCCCACGAGCGCCTTTTTCTGCTCTGCGAGGAGGCCGTCCGTCATGGGCGTGTCGACGTAGCCCGGCGCGACGGCGTTCACGGTGATGCCCCGCGAGCCGATCTCCCGCGCGAGCGCTTTCGTGAACCCCACGACTCCCGCCTTGGCCGCGGCGTAGTTCGTCTGGCCCGGATTTCCCATGAGCCCGACGACGGACGTGATGTTCACGATGCGGCCCGCAACCCGCTTCTTGAGCATGACCTTCGCGGCCTCCTGCGCGCACAGGAAGACGCCGGTCAGGTCCGTCGCGATGACCGTGTCCCAGGACTCCTTGGACATGCGCAGGATGAGGCCGTCGTCCGTGATGCCCGCGTTGTTCACGAGGATGTCGAGCTTCCCGTGCTTCTCGATGACGGCCTTGAAAGCCGCCGACACGGAGGCGGGATCGCCGACGTCGAGGCGGAGGGCCTCGGCCTTCCCCCCCGACGACGTGATCGCCTCCGCAACCGCCGCGGCCCTTTCCACGGTCCGGGCCGCCACGACGACATGGGCCCCGGCGGCGCCGAGAGCCTTCGCGATCGCCTCCCCGATGCCCTGCGAGCCGCCGGTGACGAGAGCGATCTTCCCTTCGAGCGAGAACGAAACGGTCATCTTCGAATTCCTTTCAGCGCGCGAATGCCGCGAGAGCCGCGGCAGTGGACGTGGTCTTCACGGGCCAGTCCTTCGCGATACGCCTCGCGAGCCCCGCGAGGACGGTACCCGGTCCACATTCGAGAGCCGACGGCGCGAGCGCCCCGAGGCGCTGCACGGACTCGACCCAGCGAACGGGTGAGCAGACCTGCCGCAGGAGGGATTCCCGCGCGACCTCGGGGTCGGTCGTCTCCCGCGCATCCACGTTCGTGACGACCGGGATCGCGAGCGGCCGAAAGGGCGCGGCCGCGAGGAACGGAGCGAGCTTCGCCTCGGCGGGCTTCATGAGAGCGCAGTGGAACGGAGCCGACACCGGAAGCGGAAGAACGCGTTTGGCGCCCCTCGCTTTCAGGATCTCCCCTGCCCTGGCGACGCCCGCAGCGCTGCCCGCGATGACGGTCTGTTCCGGCGAGTTGAAGTTCGCGGCCGAGCACACTTCGCGGGTTTCGGCCGCGGCCTCCGCGCACACGGCGGCGACCGCCTCGGGCGCGAGTCCGATGACGGCAGCCATCGCGCCACGCCCCGCCGGGACGGCCTCCTGCATGAAGAGCCCCCTTCGCCGAACGAGAACGACGGCGTCCTCGAGCGTCAGCGCGCCCGCGGCGACGAGGGCGGCGTACTCACCGAGCGAGTGGCCCGCCGCGACCGTGGGTGTCACGCCTCTCGCCTTCAGGACTTCGAAGACGGCGACCGCGTGCGTGAGGATGGCCGGCTGCGTGACGGCCGTCTGCTTGAGATCCTCGTCGCTGCCCTCGAAAGAGACCTTCGATATCGACAGGCCGAGGGGTTGGAGCGCGGCGTCCGCGCGCAGGTAAACGCTCCTCGCCTCGGGGTATGCCTCGGCGAGATCCCTCCCCATGCCCGCGAACTGCGAGCCCTGCCCGGGGAAAAGGAACGCGACGCTCACAGAGGGCTCACAGCGATGCTCGAGCTACCAGCGGACGAGCGCGGCGCCCCACGTGAGACCTCCGCCGAAGGCCGTGATGAGGATGAGGTCGCCGCGCTTCAGGCGGCCGTCGCGCGCATATTCGTCGAGGGCGATCGGGATCGAGGCCGCGCTCGTATTCCCGTAGCGCTCGATGTTGTTCATGCAGCGCTCGGGCGGAATCTGCAGGCGCTCGGCCGTCGCCGTGAGAATCCGCTCGTTCGCCTGGTGCGGCAGGAACCAGCTCACGTCCGCCGTGGTGAAGCCGCTCTCGGCGAGGACTTCCTTGCAGACGTCGACCATCGAGCGAATCGCGACCTTGAACGTTTCGCCGCCCTTCATCTGAATGTACATGAGCCCCTTGTCCAGCGACTCGGGTCGGTTTGGCGGGAAGGTGGAGCCCCCGCCCGGCATCGAGATGAACGTCGATCCCTCCCCGTCCGAGTGGATCGAGGTGGAGAGAACGCCGTGGTCGGCCTTCGTGGCCTTCAGAATGGTGGCGCCCGCGCCGTCTCCGAAGAGGACACACGTGCTGCGATCCGTGTAGTCGGTGAAGCGCGTCAGGAACTCGGCGCCCACGAGGAGGATGGTCTTCGCCTTGCCCGACTGGATGAGCCCGTCCGCCACGTGAAGTCCGTAAAGCCAGCCCGAGCAGGCGGCGTTCAGGTCGAACGCTGCGGCCCGCTTCGCGCCGAGCTTCTGCTGGACGACAGGCGCGGCGCCGGGGATCGGGTGGTCCGGGGTGCACGTCGCGAGGATGATCGTGTCGAGGTCCGTCGGGCCCACGCCCGCGGCCTCCATCGCCGGGTTCGCCGCACGGACGCAGAAGTCCGACAGGATGTCGCCCGGCCCCGCCATGCGCCGTTCGCGTATGCCGGTCCGCGACGTGATCCACTCGTCGGACGTCTCGACCATGGTCATCAGGTCTGCGTTCGTCAGGACCCTCTCGGGAACGGCCCGGCCGGTGCCGGCGATCGTGGCGTGAAACATCGTTCCTCCGTGAATGCGTGGAAACCGGAATGTTACCGGGAGAGAGGCGGCGGCGCGAACAGGAGCGCGCGCTCGCGGATTTTCTCGGGAATTCCGCGCCGGACGAACTCGTCGGCGGCACGAATGGCGTTTCGCACGGCCTTGGCGTTCGAGCGCCCATGCCCGATGAAGCACGCCCCGTTCACGCCGAGGAGCGGCGCGCCGCCGTATTCGCTGTAGTCGAGGCGTTTCTTGAAAGAGCGGAAGGCGTCCTTCGAGAGCAGGAACCCCATCGACGCCTGAAGGCTGCGGGTGATCTCTTGTTTGAGCGCCTCTTCCACGAGATGCGCGAGGCTCTCGGAGACCTTGAGGATGACGTTCCCCGTGAAGCCGTCGGTGACGATCACGTCGACGTCTCCGTCGTAGACGTCGCGGCCCTCGACGTTTCCGACGAACTTGAGGCCGGATTCCTTCAGGAGGCGGAACGACTCCTTCACGATGTCCGTGCCCTTGCCCTCTTCCTCCCCGACGGACATGAGGCCGATCTTCGGTTTCTCGATCCCGAGGACCTCCTGCGCGAAGAAGTGGCCCATGAGGGCGAACTCGCGGTAGTGCTCGGGACGGCAATTCATGTTCGCACCGACGTCGAGAAGAACCCTCTTGCGGTCGAGGCCGGGCAGGACGGTGGCGAGGGCCGGCCGGTCGATGCCCTCGACGACGCCCATGATCATCTTCGCGACGACCATCGCGGCGCCTGTGTGCCCCGCCGTGAACATCCCCTTCGCGCGTCCGTCGCGGACGCATTCGGCGGCGATCCGGATGGACGCGCGGCGCTTTTTGCGAATCGGGGTGATGGCGGGCTCGTCGAAGAGGACGACCTCGTCCGCCTCGACGACGCCGACGCGGCTCCCCGAGTAGGCGGTCTTGTGGAGCTCGGATTCGATCTCGCGGCGCTTGCCGACGAGCAGCGTGTCGAGGCCGAAGTCGACGGCCGCCGCGACCGCGCCCTCCACGTTGACGCGGGGGGCGTGGTCACCCCCCATGGCGTCGACGGCGATCGTCAAGTCAGGCCTTCTCGGCTCCGCTCATGACTTCGCGTCCCTTGTAGTGCCCGCAGGAGGGGCACACGCGGTGCGGAAGCTTCTCCGTGCCGCAGTTCGTGCACTTGCTGGTCTGCTTGGGCTTCAGAAAGTCGTGGGCGCGTCGCAAGTCGCGGCGCGTCTTGCTGTGGCGGTGTTTTGGATTCGGCATGGCGGTCTCCTGTGAGGGTCACACGCGGCGAGGGCGAGTTCGAGGATTCGTGGGTCAGTTCCCGGGTTCGATCAGTGTGCGGAGCGTCTTCCAGCGCTCGTCTCCCGGGGGCTTGCAGGCGCACGGGTCGAGGTTCCGGTCGGCGCCGCACATCGGACAGAGCCCGCGGCAGTCGTCGCGACAGAGGGCCTTGAGCGGAAGCTCGAGCTGGACCTGCTCTTCGACGAGAGGGTCGAAGGGAACGACGAGGTCGTCGTAATACAGGACATCGAGATCCGCCGCGAGGAGCTCGAGGCCGTCCTCCGGATCGCGCCCCGGTTTCCCCTCCTGCTTTTCCTCCCGCGGCTTCGCGTGCGCGGGAGCGAAGCGCCAATAGGCCTCGCTCGAACGGCGGAAAGGCACGGGAGCCAGGCAGCGCGCGCACGCCGTGACGCCGTCGAAAACGACGCGCCCGTTCAGGACGAACCCGGGCTCCTGGCGCTCCAGGCGGCCGGCGAAGGACACCTGGGAGAGCGACACGAGCTCGGGACGCGCGATGACCGCGGCCGGAAAGTCGAACTGATGAGAAAGATCAATCGGCTCGTCAAAAGCCGCTTCGAGGTTCAGATCCATGGGAAATGGCTCCTCCCTAACGGAGAGGAGCCGCGGAATATAACATGGAAGCATGCGCATCGCCGTCGACGCGCGCCCGCTCGAGGAGCGTCCGACCGGCGTCGGCCGATACCTCGACGGGCTGCTCTCCGCCTGGCTGCGCGCCTGGCCCTCCGACAGCTTCGTCCTCCTGTCGCCGCGGCCCGTCCACGTGCCCACATCCCTGGTGGGCCGCGTGTCCATATGTCCCTCCTTCGGGCTTCCTGGCACGATCTGGCTGCAGACCGCCGCCGGCCCGGCGGCGCGCCGCGCCGGAGCCGATGCATTTCTGGGGAGCCTCGGCATCCTGCCCCTCGCCAGCGGACTTCCCGGCGTCGCGACGGTGCACGACCTCACGCCAATCCTCTTCCCTGAATGGCACTCCCGGAAGAACCGCCTCGGCTTCAGGCCCTTCATCGGCGCGACCGTGAGGCGCGCGCGGCGAATCGCGGCGGTGTCGGAGGCCACGCGGCGAGACCTCGTGTCCGCGTTCCCGGACGCGGCCGGGAAAACGTTCGTCGTGCACAACGGCGTGGACCCAGAGGCGCCCGGCCGCGGAGGCGAGGCGGCGAACGCGGGGCGTCCGTACGTCCTATACGTGGGAACACTCGAGCCCCGCAAAAACGTCGTGCGGCTCGTCGCGGCGATGGAGTCGATCTGGGACCGCCGCCCGGGATTTCCCGACCTCGTCCTCGCGGGCGGGGACGGCTGGGGGATGGGAGGCTTCGCGGAGGGGGTCGCGCGCTCGAGGCACGCGCATCGCGTCACGCTCTCGGGATATCTCGGCGCGGGCGACAGAGCGCGCTGGCTGAAGGATGCGCGGGTCTTCGCGTACCCGAGCCTCTACGAGGGCTTCGGCCTGCCGCCCCTCGAGGCCATGGCGCAGGGGACGCCCGTCGTGGGCTCGTCGGCGTCGTCGCTGCCGGAGGTGATGGGCGACGCCGGCCTCCTGCCCGACCCCACGAGCGTTCCGGACATCGCCGAGGCCCTCGAACGTGCGCACGACGACGAGGCGTTCCGCCGGCGCGCGGCGGTCGAAGGCCCGCGGCGCGCCGCGCGCTTCACGTGGGCGGCGGCAGCCGCGAAGATGCGGGCCCTGTTCGAAGAGGCGCTCGCGTGACCGGACGGAAGAAACGGGTTCTTCTCGACGCCCGCAAGGCGCGCGACTTCGGGATCGGGACTTACATTCGCGGACTCCTCGGCGGTCTCGCGGGGCTCGACCGGTACGAGCTCCACGCCCTCGTCCTGCCGGGCGACGAGGGGCTCCTCCAGGGGAGCGTCGCCGCCACGATCTGCGACGCCCGCCACTATTCGCTGGGAGAGCTCGTGGCCGTGCGGCGCGCCATCGCGGCTCTCGGGCCCGACGTCTTCCACGCCCCGCATTACGTCGTTCCGTTCTTCCCGCCGCGGGCGACGGTCGTCACGATCCACGACCTCATGCATCTCACGAGGCCCGAGCACGCGGCGTTCGCGAAGCGCGCGTACGCACGCTGGATGGTGGGGCGCGCACTGCGGCTGTCGGCGGCAGTCATCGCGGGGTCGGAGGAAACGAAGAAAGAAATTCTTGCTTTCGGACCTGAGCAGGTCGGCAAGGTTGTCGTGATTGGATATGGAGTAAGAGGGGATTTCTTTGAAGGTGAAGAGAAGAAAGAAAAAATGGGCGTTTCTTACCTTCTCTTCCTCGGGAACGACAAGCCGCACAAGAACCTCGACGGGCTGCTCGCCGCGTGGCCGCGCGTGCGCGCGGCAAATCCCGACCTCGCGCTCGTCCTCGCGGGCGCGGCGCCCGGACGGGTGCTGCCCGAGGGCGCGACGGTTCTTGGATGGGTGCCGGACGCAGAGTTGCCCGCCCTCGTCGCGGGCGCCAGGATCCTCGTTCAGCCATCCTTCGCAGAAGGCTTCGGCCTCCCCGTGATCGAGGCGCAGGCGGCGGGAACCCCCGTCGCGTGCTCGGACATCCCTGCGCTCCGGGAGGCCGCGGGGGACGCGGCGGTGTTCTTCGATCCCCACGACACCTCGTCGATCGCAGGCGCGCTGAATATGTTGCTCGGAGATGAAGAGAAGAGAAGATTTCTTAGAAAGGGGGGAAAGGAACGGGCAGCGCGATTCACCTGGCGGGCGGTGGCGGAGCGCACCGCGGCTCTGTACGAGACCATCAAAGAAGAAACATCCTCTCCCCAAGCGAGGCATGACTCGTGAGGGTTGCGCTCGTTCACGACTGGCTTACCGGGACCCGCGGCGGCGAGAAGGTCCTGCTCGAGCTGGTGCGCATGTTTCCCGGGGCGCCGGTCTTCACGCTCTTCCATTTCCCGGGCTCGCAGCCTCCCGAGATCGAGGCCGCCGAGATCCGGACGACGTTCCTCCAGAAGCTCGCGTCGCCGCGCGCCGACTATCGAAAGCTGCTGCCTCTTTTCTTCGTCGCGGCCGAGACGTGGGACCTGTCGGGCTTCGACCTCGTGATCTCGACGTCCCACTGCGTCGCGAAGAACGCGAAGAAGGCTCCGGGCGCCTTTCATCTCTGCTATTGCCACACGCCCGTGCGGTACCTCTACGACCAGTTCGACGACTACTTCCGCGGCCGCCCGGCCCCCGTGACCGCCGCCGCGCGCCTCGCGCGCGGCCCCCTTCGCGCCTGGGATCGCGCGACCCTGCCCCGCGTCGATGCCTTCCTCGCCAACTCGGAGAACGTGAGGGCCCGCATCGCACGCCTCTGGGACCGCGAAGCGGAGGTGGTCTTCCCGCCCGTCGACACGGGCTTCCACACGCCTCCGCAGGCCGGGACGCCTCGAAACGGCCTTCTCGTCGTCTCGGCGCTCGCGCCGTACAAGCGCCTCGAGGACGCCGTCGACGCCGCGAACACGCGCCGGCTGCCCCTCACGATCGCGGGGTTCGGGCCGGAGCGCGCTCGCCTCGCCGCCCGAGCCGGTGAGACGGTGAGATTCCTCGACACTCCCAACGACGAGATGCTGCGCGCGTGCTACCGGACCGCCGAGGCCGTTCTGATGCCGGGAGAGGAAGACTTCGGCATCGTGCCCCTCGAGGCGCAAGCGTGCGGCGCGCCCGTCGTGGCGCTGGGCCGAGGCGGCGCGAGAGAGACGGTCAGGGACGGCGAGACGGGCGTCCTGTACGACCCGCCGGGTGCGGCGGGCCTCTTGTCGGCACTGGACCGCCTTCGCGGTCTCGCCCTCGATCCCGCCGTCCTCTCCCGGAACGCCGCGCGCTTTTCGCGCGACGTCTTCAGGGTTCGCTTCCTGGCCGCTCTCGAGACGGCACGTAGCCGTCCCGAAAAACAACCGGGAGACGCTAGAATCACCGCTCAGGACTCCGTTTGATTCGCCGCCAGACCCGCCGCCTCCAGGCCCTGTTCGTGGCCGCCGACGTGCTCGCGACCGTGCTCGCGCTGGGCGCGGCGTGGCTCATCCGCTTCGAGTCCGTGT
>JBDTML010000370.1:0-8948 GCA_039934255.1 Acidobacteriota bacterium
CGATCGTGTTCACCGACGACGGCAAGAGCTACGCGTACGCGTGCCGCCGGATGGTTTCGCACTTGTTTCTCGTGGAGGGGGCTCGATGACTCTTTCGGCCGGCAACCGGCTCGGTTCGTACGAAATCCTCTCGCCGCTCGGGGCCGGCGGGATGGGCGAGGTCTACCGGGCGAAGGACAGCCGCATCGATCGGACGGTGGCGCTGAAGGTCCTGCCCGCCGAGTTCTTCGAGAACAAGGACAGCATCGCGCGGTTCGAGCGCGAGGCCCGCCTACTCGCGGCGCTGAACCACCCGAACATCGCGCACCTCTATTCGTTCGAGGAGACGCCCGCTTCCGCCGACGCCCCGGCGCGGCACCTCCTGATCATGGAGCTGGCCGACGGGCAGTCGCTGCTGGAACGCCTCGCATCCGGCCCGCTCGAGCCCGAGCAGCTCCTGAAGGTCGCGATCGAGATCGCGTCGGCTCTCGACGCGGCGCATCAGGCGGGAATCATTCACCGCGACCTGAAGCCGGGAAACGTCATGCTGACGAAGTCCGGCGTGAAGCTCCTCGACTTCGGTCTCGCGAAGACGGCGGCGCCCGCCGTGAGGTCGTCGTCCTCGGCGACGTCGCTTCCGACCGAGATGCCGCGATCCCTCACGCAGCAGGGGACGATTCTCGGAACCTTCCAGTACATGGCGCCCGAGCAGCTCGAGGGCAAGGAAGCCGACGCGCGCAGCGACATCTTCTCGTTCGGCGCCGTGATCTACGAGATGGCGACGGGCGGGAAGGCGTTCGACGGGAAGAGCCACGCCGCGCTGATTTCGGCGATCCTCAAGGACGAACCGCCGCCGATCGCGGCCGTCGCTCCCATGACGCCGCCGGCGCTGGACCGCGTCGTGAAGACGTGCCTCGCGAAGGACCCGGAGGACCGTTTCCAGACCGCGCACGACATCAAGCTGCAGCTCCAGTGGATCGCGGAGGGCGGCTCCCAGGTCGGGCTGCCCGCGCCCGTCGCCCACCGGAGAAAGAGCCGCGAGCGGCTCGCGTGGGGCCTCGTGGCCGCGGCGACGCTTGCCGCGGCGGTCCTCGGCCTCGGCTTCGCCCGGCGCGCGCCCGCGCGCCCGCGCCTCGTGCGCTTCGAGATTGCGAATCCGGAGGGGATCACGTCGATCGATGCGCCCCGCATCTCTCCGGATGGCCGGTACCTCGCTTTCAACGCGACCGATTCGACGGGCAAGAGCCGCATTTGGGTGCGGCCGCTCAACGCGCTCGTCGCGCAACCTCTGGCCGGCACGGAGGACACGACGCGGCCCTTCTGGTCGCCCGATAGCCGGTTCCTCGGCTTCTTCGCGGAAGGCAAGCTCAAGAAGATCGAGGTCTCGGGCGGGCCGCCCCAGAAGATCTGCGACGCGCCGGGAGGCGCCGACGGATCCTGGAGCTCCTCTGGAGTCATCCTCTTCGACGGAACGGGCAACCAGCCCATCAACCGCGTGCCGGCCACGGGCGGCACCCCCGTCGCGGCCGTCAAGGCAGATGCCTCGCGCAAGGAGGGGCAGGTCGGCTGGCCCGAGTTCCTTCCGGACGGGATGCACTTCCTCTACATGGCGATCGGGCAGAAGGCCGAAGACAGCGCGTACCGCATCGGAACCCTCGATGTGGCGGAGACGAAGCTCCTCGCGCCGGCGCAGACGATGGTCACCTACGCGCCCCCCGGCTACCTCCTCTTCGTCCGCGACAAGACGCTCGTCGCCCAGCCCTTCGACGCGAAGGCCCTGAAGACGACCGGCGAGCCGGTTCCGCTCGCCGAGCACGTCGGGACGGACAACGTGGGTCTCGCGCTCTTCTCGGTCGGGCGCGACGGGACCCTCGCGTACCGGACGGGCGAGCGGGGCGACAGGCTTCTCTGGGTGGACCGTTCCGGCAGGGAAGGCGAAACGGTCGGCGAGCCCGGCGACTACCATAATCCTGCGTTCTCGCCCGGCGGCGACCGGCTCGCCTTCGACCTCGCGGATCCGCGCAGCAGCAGGACCGACGTCTGGGTCCGCGACCTCAAACGCAACGTCAGCTCCCGTTTCACGTTCGGCGCCGACGGGGCCTCGCTGCCCCTGTGGTCGCCCGACGGCCGCCGCATGGTCTTCGCGGTGGGCGACGATCTTTTCGAGAAGGCCGCCGAGGGCCAGGGAGAAGAGAAGCTCCTGCTGAAGTCCGACGAGAGCAAGTTCGCCGGCGCCTGGAGTCGCGACGGTCAAACGATCGCGTTTTCGAGCCTCGGCAAGGATTCGAACTGGGACATCTGGACCCTGCCGATGTCCGGCGACAGGAAGCCGGTCCCGTTTCTCAAGACCCAGTTCTCCGAGCTGAACCCGGCTTTCTCTCCCGACGGCCGCTACCTGGCATACCAGTCGAACGAGTCCGGACGCATGGAGATCTACGTCCAGAGTTTCCCCGGTCCCGGCGGCAAGTGGCAGGTTTCCACATCGGGCGGCCGGGAACCGCAGTGGAGGGCCGACGGCAAGGAGCTCTTCTACCGCGGTCTCGACCAGCGAGTCATGGCCGTCGACATCCAGACCGGAAGCAGCATCACGGCGGGCACGCCGCAGCGGCTTTTCCAGGGGCGGTTCGACACGGCAGTCTCCCGCAGCCGCTTCGTTCCGACCGCCGATGGGAAACGCTTCCTCACTGTGGCCCCGCTCGGGCGCGAGGCGATGACGCCGACGACGGTAGTGCTCAACTGGAACGCGGAGCTGGGGAAGTGAAGCGCCGCCCTACTTCGAGTCCACCGGCCGGCGCGAGGAGATGAGGTTCGGGTAGAGCCCGCTCAGGTACGCGAAGATTTCTTCGGCCTTCGCGTCCTCGCCCTGCTGCCACGCGATGTCCCGGAAGCGGTATTCGTCGCTGCGCGTCTTCACGACCCACTCGAAGCACTCGTTCCCGCCGGGCTTCTTGAGGCACGCCAGCTGTTGCTCCGTCACCTGGGCGATCGGGAGGAGAACGTTCTTGGAGGCGTCTTTGGAGTCCACCCAGCGAAACGTCTGGTCCTTGAACTCCAGATAACCCGGATCCCAGCGGCTCTTAAAAATCACGATCCCGGAATTCCGCCGGGCGAGGCCGTCCCAGCGGCGGGTCTCCTTCGGATCCATGCGCCGCGCCGGAGCGCCCGCGAGAGTGCCCGTCGGAGCGTCGGTGGGGGCGGGGGCCGCGCTCCCGAGAGATACCGAGGCGATGAGCGACTCGGGGACGCCGGCGTTCCTGAGGAGGATCACGTCGTCGGCCGTAAGGTCCTTCGCGAGCGCCGAATGGGAGACGTACTTGTTGATGAAATCCTCGGACAGGTTCGCCTTCCAGAGTCGAATGATGTCTTCGGCGAGAGGGGAGTGCGGGGCGGTCGTTACCGCTCCGGGTGTCGGCGAGGGCGGCGGCTCGTTCGTCTGGGCGGCGCAGGGTGCGGCCGCCGCGGCGAGAACGAGCGCGAGGGTCGGGATGAACTTCATCGTGTCCTCCTGATCAGAACAGTGCCTTTTTGCCAATTAGCACACGACGTGCCATGGCGGAGACCGCCCGCCGATGTAAAAAACGCACAAGGATCTAGTTTAGATTGAGATTCCGACGCATGAGGTGACGCGTCATAATCGCCGAAACGCTGTGACGCTCGCTTCCCGCACGAAACTCGGGCCTTACGAGATCCTCGCACCTCTCGGCGAGGGCGGGATGGGGGAGGTCTACCGGGCGAAGGACACGCGGCTCGGCCGCGAGGTCGCGTTGAAGGTTCTTTCGTCGCGGTTCGCGACGAACCCGACCGCGCGCGAGCGATTCGAGCGCGAGTCGAAGGCCGTGGCCGCTCTCTCGCATCCGAACATCCTGGCCCTTTACGACGTGGGCCTGGAAGGCGAGACCGCCTACGCGGTCACCGAGCTTCTCGAAGGACAGACGCTGCGGAAGGCGCTGCAGCCGGGAAGCCTTCCCATCCGGAAGGCGCTCGACGTCGCGACGCAGGTCGGACGGGGCCTCGTCGCGGCCCACGAGAAGGGAATCGTCCACCGGGACATCAAGCCCGAGAACCTCTTCGTGACCCGAAGCGGCCACGTCAAGATTCTCGATTTCGGAATCGCCAAGCTTACGCTGGGCGAGTCCGACGACTCCGGTTCCGCCGCCATCTCCAACGACGGGAATACCGAGCCCGGCAAGGTCGTGGGGACGGTCGGGTACATGTCGCCCGAGCAGGCCCGGGGACAGGCGGCGGGTCCCCGCTCGGACATCTTCAGCCTCGGAGTGGTCCTGTACGAGATGCTCTCGGGCAAGAGAGCGTTCCATAAAGAATCGGGGATGGATACGCTCTCCGCGATCCTCAAGGAAGAGCCGCCCGACCTCGTTTTCACGAATCAGCTCGTTCCGCCGGGTCTCGTGCGCCTCGTGCGCCACTGCCTCGAGAAAGACCAGGCGATCCGTTTCCAGACGGCGCGGGATCTCGTGTTCGATCTCGAAGCGCTCGCGAGCGACTCCCTGTCGGGCTCGCACGGGATGGCGGCGCCCCTCGGGCGCGAACCGTTCTGGAAGCGGTCGCGTGGGCTCGTCGCGGGTGTGCTCGTCGCCGGCCTCGCCGCCGGGGCCGCGTGGGTTCTCGCCACCCGCGCGCCGGGAAGGGGGCAGGGAGGAACGCCCAGATTGACCTTCCAGCGCCTGACGTCGCAGCCCGGGGGCGAGACCAAGCCCGCGCTGTCGCCCGACGGAGAGACCGTCGCCTTCGTGAGCACCGCCTCGGGAAACAAGGACATCTGGATCCAGCGCGTCGGGAGCGACAAGGCGATCAACCTCACCGCGGACTCGTCCGCCGACGAAATGGATCCGGCGTTCTCTCCCGACGGGTCCCTCATCGCTTTCCATTCCGACCGCGACGGCGGAGGAATATTCGTGATGGGCGCCCTCGGCGAATCGGTGCGGCGCGTGACGACGGGCGGCTTCTCGCCGGACTGGACGCCGGATGGGAAAGAGATCGCCTATGCCGACGAGGAGGTCACCTCGCCGCTCCTGCGCAGCCGGAGCAAGCTCTGGGCGGCGAACGTGGCATCGGGCCAGAAGAGGCCACTTCTCTCGACCGATGGTGTCGAGCCCGCGGTCTCGCCGCACGGTCTGCGTCTCGCGTTCTGGGGGCTCAAGGGCGATACGGCCCAGCGCGACGTCTACACGATCCCGCTCGCGGGCCTCAAGAACGGCGAGACCGCCGTCGCCGTGACCGACGACGCCGCCGTGGACCTCAGTCCGTTCTGGTCGCCCGACGGGAAGACGCTCTACTTCGGGAGCGACCGTGGGGGGAGCTTCAACCTCTGGCGGGTTCCGATCGATGAAAGGTCCGGGCGGACAAGCGGGGAGCCCGAGCCCGTGACGCTCCCGACGACGTGGGCCGGGGTCTTTCCCGGATCCTTCCGCGGCGCCCGGTCCCGCTCTCGCATCGCGTTCACGGCGCCGGCGGAGCTCATGGCGATCGAAAAGGTGACGCTCGACCCGGCGACCCTCCTTCCCGCCGGTCCTACGGCCGTGCTTCGGCGTGGCTCGGCGATGTTCCTGGATCTCGAACTTTCGCCCGACGGCTCCACCCTCGCGACGCGGAACCAGGGCGCCACCGAGAACCTCTGCGTCCTCCCCGCCGACGGCACGAGCCTCCGCCAGCTCACGCGCGACTCTTTCCGGAACCGCTGGGCGCGCTGGTCGCCGGATGGGCAGCGGATCTTCTTCTACTCGAACCGCAGCGGCGCGTACGGCGTCTGGACGATCAAGCCCGACGGGAGCGACATGACCCGCGTCGTCGGCCTGCCCGAGGCGGCATGGGCCGCCCCCGTCCCGTCGCCGGACGGCGCCCTGATCGCGCTCGGAAGGCCGTCGACGAGCCACGTCGTCGTCGTCCCGCTCGCGCCGGCCCCCGTGGGCTCGGGCGCGCCGTCGGCACCGCCGCTCGAGATCGAGGGGAAGTGGGCGTGGGACTGGTCTCCCGACGGGCGCCAGCTGCTCGTCTTGCAGAGGGGAGCCGTGTCCGGGTCCGGGCTGCTCATGTGCGAAATTCCCGGGGGCAAGTGCGATCTCCTCTCCGCGAAAGCCGAGCAAGGGCGCTTCTTCCCCGACGGACGGCGCGTCGGTTACGTGGAGCGCGGCGAGATCCACGTGCTCGACCTCGCGACTCGCGCCTCGCGCGTGCTCGTCCCCGCGAAGGCGAACTCCCCGATTACGCGTTTCTGCGTTTCTCGGGACGGGAAGGCGCTGTACTGCCTCCGCGACGTCAGTGAGTGCGACATCTGGGTCGGGACGTTCCCGTGACGCTCGCGTCCGGTACGCGCCTGGGCGCATACGAGAAGCGCTCCTGACCCGGCCTCGATGCTCGCGGCCTTTCTCCTCGTCATCGCGATCGTGTGGGGGCTCCGCGCCCTGAACGCGGCACTGTCGCTCGCGCTCGTGCCCGATCTCGCGCCCGCCCCGAGGCGCGGAGCGGGCGTGCCGTTCGTCTCGATCGTCGTGCCCGCGCGGGACGAGGAGCGGAGCGTCGGGGAAGCGACACGCAGCAAGTGCCTGCAGGACGACCCCTCGTTCGAGGTCGTCGTCGTCGACGACCGCTCCTCGGACGGGACCCGTCGGATCCTGCGAGTCCTCGAGCATGAATTCCCGGAGACGCTGCGCGTCGTGGACGGCGTCGAGCCGCCTCCAGACTGGCTCGGAAAACCCCACGCGCTGGACGCGGGCGCCCGCGTGGCGCGTGCGACGCGGCCAGGAGACTGGCTCGTTTTTTCGGATGCGGACGTCGTCTTCGCGCCTGACCTTCTCGCGCGGGCTCTCGAGCACGCCCACGGCCGGCGACTCGAGTTTCTGACGCTCCTTCCGCAGATGGACGCGCGCACGCCCGGCGAGAAGCTCATGGTCCCGACGATCCCAGCCGCGGCGTTCTGCTACCTGCCCGGATGGCTCATGAACGTCCCCTCGGCCCGGAGCTTCGGCGGTGGGGGAGGCGTCTTCAATCTCATCCGCCGCGATCTCTTCGACCGCATCGGCAGGCACGAGGCGCTCAAGGCCTCGGTCGTGGACGACATCCAGCTCGGCCGAAACGCGCGAAAGGCGGGCGGCCGGACCGGACTCGGCATCGCGCTCGCCTCGATCTCCCTGCGCATGTATCACGGCTTTCCCGAGATCGTGAAAGGGCTGGAGAAGAACGGCTTCTTCGGGCTGCTGGGCTCAGTCCCGATGGCGGTGCTCGTCCTCCTGTTGTTTTTCCTGGAAGGTGTATTGGCCTACGCGGTTCTTCTCGGCGCAGCAATCGAGCGCGCGATGGGCCATGGCGCCGCCGCGACCCCTGCGTTCTTCACCTTCAAAGAGATTCTTCTTTCTGTCTTTATCATCTCGATGACACTCGTCGTCCGCGGCGCCCTCGACTTGAGGCTGCGCCTTGGGCTCGTCTCGACGCTCCTGCATCCCGTCTGGGTCGCGTGCTTGACGTGGATCTTCGCCCGCTCGACGTTCGTGAACGGGGTCCTCCACCGGAACGAGTGGCGGGGCCGGGTGCGCGACGCGCGCACCCTCAAGACGTGACCGCGGTATTCTTCCCGCTCGACGCGAAGAGCGCCTCGGGCGTCCTCCTGGCGGAGGGAGTCGCCGGCATCGTCGGGCGACCGGCACAGGGAGCGAACCCATGAGACTCGCCGGCGGCCCGAAGCTCGCACCCGCAGCCGGCGGGCCAACGCCCGGCGGGGGCGCGCCGCGCGGCCGCAGAAAGTGGGTCTCTCACGGGTTGTCCAACCGCGCCGTGTACCAGGGCCTCCGTTTCGGCACCCGGTGGCTGCCTCTGCCGGTCCTCCACGGCATCTCGCTTGCGGTGAACGGCGTGGCGATGGCGTTCATGCGGGAAACGCTGGAGAGTATTCGCGAGAACTTTCGCGTCGCACTCGGTGTTCCGGAGCCGGAGGCGCGACGCCTCGCGCGCCGGCTGTACTTCGAATACGGCCGGTCGGTGATCGACGTCTGGCGGCTCCGAAGCCAGGCCTTCGTGCCGAGGGTCACCTCGTACGAGGCGGACGGCGCCGTTCTCGCCAGCATCCGGGAGCAAGGACGCGGCTTTCTTCTCGTGACGGGGCACGTCGGAAACTGGGAGATGGGTGCCGTCACCCTGCGGGGCCACGGCCTGACGCCGGCCGTCGTCGGCCAGCCGGAGCTCGACCCCGACGTCGAGGCCATGCGCGTGGGCCTGCGGACGCGCCTCGGTGTCGAGTCGATCGACATCGGCTCGTCCATGGCTACGGCGTTTCGCGTGCGCGCGGCGATCGAGGCGGAGCGGGCGGTGGCGCTTCTCGTCGACCGTGCGTACCCGGAGGACCAGGTGATGGTCTCCTACTTCGGCCGCGCGACGCCCTTTCTCCGCTCTCCCGCGCTCCTCGCCCGTTTCTGTCGATGCGCCATCCTGCCGGGCTTCTTCGTTCGAAGCCCGGACGGGTCGTACTTCAACGTATGGGGCCGGCCTATCACCGCGGACGAGTCGCTCTCTCCCGAGGAGGACGCGCGGCGCATCATGGGTCGTGTGGCCGCCGATCTGGAGGGCGTCGTGCGCGCGTACCCGACGCAGTGGTTCAACTTTTACCGGTTCTGGAAGGAGGGCAGCGCAGCCGGCGCGGCGGCGGCGACCGGCTCGGACACCGGGGGACGCGTCCAGGCGCCGTAAACCCAGTTTCCGCAGCACCGGCTGCAGATGGGGAGGGGCTCTTTCGCGAGCTTTTCGCGGAAGCGGCCGGCTCGCTCGCCGGTCCAGATCTCCCGGAACGTCGTCTCCCGCACGTTGCCGATGAAGTAATCGGGGAAGTCCCCGCAGAAGCAGACCTGACCATCCGGCTCGACTTGAGCGAAGTACCAGGCCACGGGACAGAGGCCGTGACCAAAGGTTTTGCTCGCATCGGCGAAATAGTCGGGCACGCTCTCCGCGGGCACATCGGGCACGAA
>JBDTML010000371.1:0-7133 GCA_039934255.1 Acidobacteriota bacterium
GCCCGCCCGGCAGGATCGCCGCGAGACGCTCGGCCGCGGCCGCGCCGCTCCACGTCTCGTTGCCGGGGCCGACCAGCTGTATGGCTTCCCGGTACGCGCTCTCCGGAATCCCCGGAAAACGCTCCGGGACGCCGCGGCGCTGGAAGGGGACGATCTCCACCGTTCCCCCGCGATCCCACGTCGCGACGAGGTCCGCGGACCGCACGCAGAGCCGGCAGTCGCCGTCGTACACGAGCGTGTACGGGCGTTCACTCACGCGCCCGCGCCGGGCCGGGCGGGTAACGCTTCGGACTCCTGGGACGGCGGCAGGAAGAACCGTCCCGGCGTCTCCTTCGCGGCCTTCCATACCGCCAAGACCAGGCGCCGCAGATCCCGGCTCGTGAGGCCGCACGCGCGCGCGGCGACCGTAAAAGCGAGGGAGAAGCTCACCGTGAAATTCAGGAACGCGATCGCGGCGACGCCCGCGACCGCCCACAGGAACGGAGGACCCAGGAACGCCTCGAGCGGGAACGTCACCGCGGCGAGCGCCAGGGCACCCGAGGAGAGCGTCACGTGCCGGACCTCGAGGGGAAGCCCGAAGAAGGACGCGACGACCGGCGTCATGCCGAGAAGGAACCCGAGCGAGACGTTGCTTCCGAACCCGCTCACGTTCCTCTGAAAGCGCTGGGCGATCTGGGCGCGCCGGTCCCGGCCCACGAACCGTCCCAGAGTCGAGCTGCGCGCGAACGCTTCCGAGAGCCGGTTGTAGTTCGACCAGTTCTCCATCCAGCCGCCGATGACGCTCGACAACCACAGGTAGAACCCCGTCAGGATGGCGAAGAAGACCGTTCCCGAGCGGAGAGGGTGAAGCGCGTCCACGGCGTGGTGCGCTTCCGCGTCCGTGAAGTACGCGTGACCCGAGGCCGCGTTCCAGAAGACGCCGAGAATCACGGCGACGGGCACGACCATCCCGATGTTTCCCGCGATCGCGGCGAGCTGCGAGCGCGTCGTGCGGGCGAGAAGGTCGACGATCGTGTCGCGATCGCTCCCGCGCGACTCGAGCGCCGACGCGAGCGTCGCGGCGGTGGCGGCGGGTTGCTTCGTCGCGACCGTGAAGTGCAGCGCCTGGATGAGGAGAAAGCTCGCGGCATAGTTGACGGACGCCGCGAAGCCGCTGAAGAACGGCGCGAACGGCAGGGTGAGGAGGATGTACTTCACGAGGGTGGTCCCGGCCATGAGCGCCCCCCCGCCCGCCGCCGAACCCCACATCTGCCGGTACTCGGCGCGGGACCCCGTGATGTAGTGCTCACCGGTCGCACCCGCGCTTTCGATGATCTTCCGCGAGAGGAGCCGCGCATTCGCGCTCACGAGGCCGCCCACGCCGCTCTCCCGCGCGCCCTCGCGCACGAGGGCCGTGAGAAGCGCGCGCCCGTCCGGGAGGGCACCCGGTCCCGGCGCGAGGAAATCGAAGAGGGATTCCAGCCGGTCCAGCGCGCGGCCGAGCAGGTCGATGCGGAAGACGAGGTCCATGCTCGTCCCAAACGTCTCGAGATGGCCGGTCACGACGCCGAGGACCCTCCGACACGCGGCGATGTCTTCTCGGGCCGTCGCGGAGAGGCCCGAGAGGGCGTCCGCGGATCCCGTGCGATGTCGCGCCGCATCGGTCACCCGGCTGACGCTGCGCGGAAGGCGGAGAAACGGGGACGCGCCCACGGTTCCGTCGTCGGCGCGGGCGCGCACGTCCGGACCGAGGCCGAGCCCACCCACGCGCACGGCCAGAAGATCCGCCGCGTCCGCGAGATCGTCGTGCAACCCGTCCCAATGGGCCTCCCCCGTCCGGAACACGACGTCGAAAAGGGCGGCGACTTCCGCGGCGGGCAGGCTCCCGAGCCAGTCGGCATCCTCCTCGTCGGGCAGGAGGCGCGAGATGACCTGCCGGAGATGGTGGTCGTTCGGAACCGAGGGCAGGATCTTTTTTGCGAGGCGGTCGGAAAGCTCGCCCAGGAAGTTGTGCCGCACGCCCAACCCCGTTTCGGCGAAGAGCTCGACTGCCGACGTCGCGCCGAGGAGCGCGCGCAGCCGAGCCGCCAGCGTGGCCGCGAGAAGCGGCCGGCTCTCGAGAAATTCCCTGAAAAAGACGAGCTTCTGGGCGGCGGCCGGGCCGGGTCCCGGCTTCCTCAGCCACCCGAGGATCGGCTCGAGCCACTCCCCGAGCGCGCCGGGGTCGTCCGCGTCCACCGGTGCGACCAGAAGCGCCTCGAGCGCCGCGCTGGCCCGGCGCATTCGTGGAGAAGGCGCGGCGGGGGGCATTGCGGGAGGGATCATGCCGGGCGAGATTACCCCCGTCGCGTTCGACACCGGCGACCGCGATTCCGAGCCTCGCCCGAAGCCGTAGGCGCCACATCGGGGGCGTCCCTCGATGCTATCCTTTCCCGTCAATGCCGGTCTCCATCGAAGATCAGCTCCGGCAATACGTTGTCGACGAGCTCGGCGGGGCGGAGCCTCCCGGTGACCACGACCTGCTCATCGACCGCGGCTTCGTCGCCTCCGTGAGGCTCCTGGACCTGGTTGGCTACATCGAGGAAGAGTTCGGAATCGAGCTGCGTCCCGTGGACGTCGTCCCCAGTAATCTCGCCACAATCGCCGACATCGCCCGGACGGTCAGAAGGCTCGCGGAGCCGCAGGCCTGAGCCGGGCGTCCGGAGCCTGTCATTCCGACGACCAGGATCGACCTTGGCTCCGGCATTCCAGCCGATCTCAGGACGGAGCTGGGAGAGAGAGTGCCGTATCTGAGCGAAGAGATCGTCTCGCACTCTTTCTCCGAGGACGGCCGGTTCCTCAACCTCGAAATCGCTTCGGCGAACCGGATCGACGCGATTCGTGCCCTCGCGAAAGAATTCGTCGAGGAGAACCTCCGAGGACACCGTCCGGTGCCCGCGGAAGCGATCTTCCGGCACCGGACGACCTCTCCGCATCGGACGCCCGTCTGGGAGGAGCTGACCCGGGCGGGCCTCCTCTTTTCCGAGGGTTCCGGCCAGGTCGCGCTCCTTGGCGACGCCTGCCGCATCGCCGAACGGCTTTCGGCGCTTTTCGCCGAGATCGCCAGGTCTCCGTTCGAAGCCGAGCCCCACCAGTACTCGACGCTCCTTTCGGTCGATGCGCTCAACCGCTGCCACTACTTCTCGTCGTTCCCGCACCACGTCACGTTCGCGCCCCACGTTCGTGAGGATCTCGGCGCGATCCAGGAGCTTTCGGCCCAGAGCCAGCGACCGAAAGACCGCGCCTTCTTCGATCTGCTCTCTCCGCCCGAGGTCGTCCTCTCGCCCGCCGTCTGTTTCCACACATACGCCCTTCTGGCCGACCGGACGCTCTCCCGTCCGATGACGGTGACCGCGAAAGGGCGATGCTTCCGGTACGAGTCGAAGAATCTCTCAGGCCTGGAGCGGAGCTGGGACTTCACGATGCAGGAAATCGTCTTCATCGGAGAGGCCGACTGGGTCGAAGAGAGGCGCGAGCGCGCGATTCGCGAGGTCGGAGAGCTTGTCGAGAGGCTCGACCTCGACGCCTGGGTCGAGACAGCCAACGACCACTTTTTCGCGACGAACTTTGTCGCGAAGCGGTATCACCAGTTGATGACCCGCGCGAAGTTCGAGCTCCGCCTGGGCCTGCCGTACAACGGCTCCTCGCTCGCCGCGGCGTCGTTCAACATCCACGACGATTTCTTCGGCCGAAGCTTCGGAATCCGGCTGGGCGACGGCTTCGCCCGGACAGGCTGCCTCGGCTTCGGCGTCGAGCGCTGGGTCTGGGCCCTCTTCTCCCAGTTCGGACCACGGCCGGAGCAATGGCCCGAGAGGGTTCGCCGAGTTCTCGTCCCGTGACGGACGTCCTGGGAGAAGCCGGGGATGCGGGCGGAAGAGTCCTGGGAATCGGACTGGATCTCGTCGACGTGCCCGACTTCCGCGTCCTTCTCGAGCGCCGGGGCGCCCGGCTCCGGAAGCGGCTCTTCTCGGAGGCGGAGCTGGACCGGGCCGCCGCGCGACGCGACCCTTCACGCTGTCTCGCGGCTCACTTCGCCGTCAAGGAGGCCGCGTTCAAGGCGCTCGGCACCGGCTGGTCTGGCGAAATCCGATGGACCGACGTCGAGCTGGTGCCGGGTTCCGGAGGAAAGGACGGGCTGGCGTTCGGCGGCGAGTTCTCGCGACAGCTCCACGAGAAAGGCGTCTCCGGAGCGAGCGTCAGCATCTCGACAACGCGCCGCGAGGCCTGCGCGCTGGTCGTGCTCGTCGGCTGATGTCCGAGCTCGATCCCAACCTGGCACGCAGAGAGGGGCCTGCGCAACCCCAGCCGGAAACGCTCTCGCTCCTCGGACTTGGCGTTGCGGGCGTCTGCCTGGCAACCGTTCTCTGCATCATGTACACGCTCCGCGAATCGGACAGGCTCCTGACCAGCGCATGGGGACACGACAGCCACTTGTTCGGAGCGAGATTCGGTTTCCAGCTCGCGGTGCTGTTCGTCGGGGCGGCCGTCTTGCAATTCGTGCCGCGCCGATGGGCACCCTGGGTCCTCGTGGCCGACGCGCTCGTCTGCCTTGCAGTCTACGGACCGCCGATGATGTTCCTCTCCCTGGGGCTCCTCCTGGCCTGGTTCGGACTCCTCGAGCTTCCGCTGCCACCCCTGCCGCGCATCCTCGTCGGAGCCGGTTTCCTCGCGCTCCTTGGGCTTCTCGGAGCGATGCGTGTCCTTCCTCGAGCGTACGACTTCTCGATGATGTTCTCGCTTCGGCTCGTGATGTATGCATGGCACCGTTGGCAGCGCGATTTTGCGAAGGAGCGATTCTCCGACTACGCACTGTTCGTCCTCCTGCCGCCGCTGGTCGTCCTGCCGCCATACCTGACGATCATCCCGTTCTATGGCGAGCAGGTCGACCAATTCAAGCCTCGTCTGGACCGACCGCGATTGCGGCGCGCTCTCGTCCATCTCGCGCTCGGCCTCGGCTACGCACTTGCCCTCGGCTACGCGGTTGGTCCCGCGGTTGGCCGCGGCCTGAACCCCGCGCTCAAGGACCTGGATCGCCTGGTTCCCGGATTCGGAATCGGACTGCTGCCGACTGTCAGGCTGTACGTCGACTATCTCGTGATGGTGGCGCGCGTCGCCGAAGTCGCCCACCTGTCGTACGGCCTCCTCCTCGTCTACGGAATGGACTTCCGCCTTCCGATCAACCGGCCGCTGCTGGCGCGGAGTTACCTCGAGCTCTGGTCGAGGTTCCAGATTCACCAGAAGGACCTGCAGGTTGCTCTCTTCTACACCCCGACGCTCATGCGTTACCGCCGAAAGAACCGGTACCTCGTCATCGTCGCAGCGCTCGTGCTCACCCTCGTCGTGGGCAACACCCTGATGCACGTTCTGATCCGATACGTCTACAACATCGACACGATTGCGTTGACCACCGCAAACGCCCTTCGCAAGAACCTCTTGAACGCCGGCATCCTCGCCGCGACACTTTGCCTGATGGAATGGAGGGTCCGGCATCATCAGCGCGCACCGACGGGAGTCTTGTGGAAAGGCCTGACATGGTTTGGCACACTCACGATGGCTGCGTGGATTTCGTAGTGAGAGGTCACGGGCCGCGATGAGCGGATCGAACATGGACAAGAACGCTCTGGAGGCGCTCGCTCTCCGTGCGGAGGCGATCGCCCGCGGAGTCCCGGACGTCGCGGCGGCCCGTGTGATCCGTATCACGGTGCCCTTTTCGCGCCTGGCCATCGCCCTCTCACTTCGGAACCGGGACGACGAAAAGCGGCACCTCCTTCAGCAGACCGCCTGGAACGCGATCTTCGACGTCAGTCGAGGCACGGCTTCGGAAGACCCGACGACGGATACGCAGGTTTGGGGCAGCAGCTACACGAACGAGGCCATCCCGGACGTGGAGATCGACGCGTGGGCGCGATACGCCGTTGGACGCATCCTCGCGTTCCGTCCACGGAAGGTTCTCGAGATCGGCTGCGGCGACGGACGGCTCCTCCTTCGAATCGCGCCTCATTGCGAGCTTTACGTTGGAACCGATTTTTCCGGGCCCGCGCTCTCGCACGTCCGGCGGCAGATTGCGGCCTGGAACCCTGCCGACGCCCGGCGCGTCCGGCTCGTCCAGTGCGCGGCGACGGAGTTGCAGGAGGTCCCGGACGCGCCGTTCGACACCGTGGTCCTGCACAGTGTTGCCCAGTACTTCCCGAGCGAGCAGTACCTTCGGAAGGTTCTGCACCGCGTGCGCGCGCTGCTTTCGCCGACCGGCACCATATTCCTCGGAGACCTGCGGAGCCTTCCCCTCGCCAGGCTGTTCTATACGTCCGTCGAGGCCCGCCGCGCCGCGGACGGCACGCGCCCGGAGGCGCTGAAGGAGCGCGTGCTTCTGCGGGAGCGAACGGAGCGCGAGCTTCTCCTCGCACCCGCGATCGCGCGACATTTCCTCGACGAGCTGGACGCGAGCTCCGCGTTCATCGAGCTGAAGAGGGGCCGGGAGGAGAACGAACTCGTCGGGTTCCGGTACGACCTGGTCCTGCACTTTGGCGAGGACGGCGGCGCACGCGAGCGTCAGGACGCGACCTGGGTCGACGCGGACGGTGTCGGGGACGTGCGTGGGGAGTCGCGGCGGCTCGCAGCAGCGTCGCCGCAAGCCTTCGGGCTGCGCGGAATCCCGAACCGCAGGCTCACCGGGCTCGCCGAAGCGACGCGGCGGCTCTTTTCTGGGGCGGCGGGGACCTCGCTGGAAGAGATACGGCGGTTGGCGACGGCGGCCGAGGGAGTTCATCCAGAGGACATGTGGGCGCTCGCCGCGGAGCTCGGACGTGCCGTCTGGATCGGCTGGTCGGAGGATCCTTCCAGTTTCGACGCGCTCTTCGCCGCCGCCGGCCATGCGGTTCGGGACACGAACGCGGTTTACGGTGCCGGTTCGGTGCTGCCTTCCGGCGCGTGCGCCAATGACCCCCTGTTCAACCTGGCCTCCGAGCGGCTTGCTCAGAGAGTTCGCAAGCTGCTCGCGAAAGAGTCCGAGGAGCTCGCACGGCTGTCGTCCATCACGGTCTGGAAGACACTGCCCGAAAGCGACGCCGAGCTGATCGGCGCCGATCCCAGGTCGTTCCCGTCGTAGACGCGCGGGC
>JBDTML010000372.1:0-11427 GCA_039934255.1 Acidobacteriota bacterium
TGATCGCGCTCCTCACCTGGTGGAACACGACGAGCGTCGAGAACGGCGCCCGCCTTCAGAACGTCTTCACGACTGCCAAGGTCCTCTCCCTCGTCGGTCTGCTCTCCGTGTGTTTCCTCGCCGGCGGGCAGCTCGGAAACGTTTCGTGGGCTCTGCCCGCGGCCGGGGACCTCAAGATTCCCCTCCTGTGGGCGTTCGCGGTGGCGACCGTGGGCTCGCTCTTCTCGGCCGACGCGTGGAACAACGTCACGTTCCTGGGTGAGGAGGTCCGCGACGCCGAAAGGAACGTCCCGAAGGCCCTCGTTTACGGAACCGGCCTCGTGACGCTGCTCTACGTCCTCGCGAACATCGGCTACCTCAACGCCCTTCCGCTCTCGGGGATCGCCGGCGCACCCGAGGATCGCGTCGCGACCGCGGCCATCGGCGCCGTCGCGGGCTCGGCAGAGGCGGGCACGCCGGCCATCATCATGGCATGCATCATTCTCGTGTCGACGTTTGGCTGCCTGAACGGGCTCATCCTGTCGGGCTCGCGAGTCCTTTACGCGATGTCCCGCGACGGCCTCTTTCTTCCCGCTTTTCAGGAGCTGGCTCCCCGGACGATGATTCCCGTCAACGCCCTCGTGGCGCAGTTCCTCTGGTCGGCCGTGCTCTGCCTCTCCGGCACGTACGGCGATCTTCTGGACTATGTCATCACGACGGTCCTCGTCTTCTACATCGCCACGATCGTCGGCCGCTGGAAGCTGGCCCGCACGATCCCCGCGCTCGCGCCGCGATCCTTCCTCGACCGCCTCGTGCCCGTCCTCTACGTGGTCGCGACGGGCTACGTCACGATCGCGCTCGCGCTCTACAAGCCCTACTACACCGTCCCCGGGCTCGTCATCGTCGCCCTCGGTGTCCCCGCGTTCTATTTGTTCCGGCGGAAGACGGCGGCCTGACCCCGAAGCGGAACCTAGACGAGCAGCGAAAAGACCTCGTTCGACAGGAGGACGCCGCGGCGCGTGAGGCGCACGCGGTCGGCGTGCCTCTCCAACAATCCCGCGAGAAATGCGTCGTCCATGCGTGCCGTCGCATCGGGGGAGAGGGATTTTCGGATTTCTTCGAACGAGACATAGGGGACGCCGCCCGACAGGCGCAGCCCCAGCATCAGCCCCTCTTTCCTTCTAAGGAGATCCTCCTGGGGCTCCTCGGACGTTGCGAAAGTCGATTCGCCTGCACGCGTGCGCCTCAGGTACTCGGTCAGCATCCCCGTATTCGCCGTTCGGATTCTTCCGTCGAACGAATGCGCCCCTACGCCGAAGCCCAGCACGGGAGTCAGCGTCCAGTACTTGAGGTTGTGGCGGCTCTCGAACCCCGGCCTCGCCCAGTTCGAAAGCTCGTACCGCGGGAGGCTTGCCGCCGTCAGCCGTTCGTCCACGGCCTCCCAGCGATCCGCCATCTCGTCGTCGTCCGGGAACAGGTCAGGCCGCTCCTTCTTCAGGGAGACGAGGCGCGGGGCCTTCTCCATCTCCAGAAGGTAGACCGAAAGGTGGGAGATCCCGCACGACACGAGCCCGTCGACGCTTCCCAGAAGGCTCTCGAGCGTCTGGCCAGGGATGCCGATCATGAGGTCGGCCGAGACGTTCCCGAAGGTCTGAACGGCTTCCGTGACCGCTCGGCGGGCAGCCTCCGCGTCGTGCCGCCGCTCGAGGGGAACGAGCTCGGCGTCCACGAGCGACTGCACGCCGACGGACAATCGATTGATGCCGATTGACTTCAGTTCGGACAGCTTTTCGAGGCTCAGGTCATCCGGGTTTGCTTCGGCCGTGATCTCCATGTTCGAAGAGAAACCAAAGATTTCTTCGATGGTGGAGAGCACGCCGCTGAGCCTGCGCGCGTCGACATACGAGGGCGTTCCGCCACCGAAGTAAACGGTATCGAAGTCCCGAAGTTCGCCCGTTGCCTCGGCTGCCCTCGAGCGAATCTCCCTTTTTACCCCTTCAAAGAAATCTTCTTCTTCTCCTCTCCCCTCCAGAGCCACGAAGGAGCAGTACGTGCACCTGTGCGCGCAGAAGGGCACGTGGACGTACGCCCCCGGCGCCGGGGACTCGTTCACGGGCCGTTCGTCAGGAGGCCGCGCAACCGCTCGTCGCGCGCTTCGGCTGGTTCCTGCGTGTCCTGGAGCCGCGCCGCGAGGAGCCGTTCGACGTACTTCCCGAGAATGTCCACTTCGAGATTCACGAGGTCCCCCGGCTTGCGCTCGCCGAGCGTGGTCGCGGTGAACGTATGCGGGATGACGGCCACGTCGAAACTTCCCTCGCGGAGGGTCGCGATCGTGAGAGAAATTCCGTCCACCGCAATCGAGCCCTTTGGGACCGCGTACCGCGCCAGGGCGACCGGCAATGCGAACGTGAACGTCCACGAATCGCCCGCCTTCGCAACGGCGACCACCCGTGCGGTTCCGTCCACGTGACCGGCCACGACGTGGCCGCCGAGGCGGTCGGAAGCCCGGAGCGCGCGTTCGAGGTTCACGCCTGCGCCCGGAGAAACGCCTCCCAGGGCCGAGCGCGAGAGTGTCTCCGGCGAGACGTCGAAGCAGAGAGGCTGGCCGAGGCTCGCCGGCGGCACGACCGTCAGACACACTCCGGAAACGGCGATGCTCTCCCCCACGGACACGTCGCCAAATTCCAGCGGACGCTCGACGGCAAGCACGGCACCGGCCGCCCCGGACCGGAGCGACACGACGCGGGAGACGGCGGCGACCAGCCCGGTGAACATGCCTCGATCCTACCCGACGACGGGTGCGAGGACGCGTCCCGAAACCCTCAGGTCGTCTCCGATACGGACGGCTTCGAGATCCCCCAGGCGGTGCGCGTCGGCGAGCGAAGCCGATCCTGCGCCGGCGAGCGGCGAATGGGCCGAGGCGCCCCCGACGAGCAGCGGCGCGATGTACGCGGTCACCCGGTCCACGAGGCCCGCGGCCAGGAAGGACGCCGCGGTCACTCCCCCGCCCTCGACCAGCAGGGACCGCACCTCGAGTGCCTGAAGTGCCCCGAGAAGAGCCGCGAGGTCGACACGGCCGGCACCTCCGTCCGGCGCCGGCCGCGAGAAAACATGCACGCCCCTCTCGAGAAACGGCGCGAGGCGCGGATCGCCCGCCGGCACCGCCGTCACGAGCCAGACCTCTCCGCCGGCCGCGGAGAACACCCGGGCCGTGGCCGGAACCCGGAGAGCGCCGTCCAGGACGAGCCGCCGATGCGGCGTGATGGCCGAGGAGAGGGCCAGGCGGCGGGTCAGGAGCGGGTCGTCCGCGAGGACGGTCCCGGCGCCGACGAGGATGGCGTCACACTCTTCGCGCAAGAGGAGAGCGTCGTTCCGGGCCGCTTCGCCCGTGATCCACTTCGAATCCCCTGTCCGCGTCGCGATGCGCCCGTCCAGCGACGCGGCCCACTTGACGTGGACGAAAGGGCGCCGGGCGCGAATGGACTTGAGGAACGCCTCGTTCAGCGTCTCGGCCTCGTCCGCGAGCGCGCCGACCAGCACCTCGATGCCGCGCTCCCTGAGGCGGCGAATGCCGCGCCCCGCGGTCCTGGGGTCAGGATCCTCCGTTGAGCACACGACGCGGGACACGCCGGCGGCGATGAGCGCCTCCGAACAGGGAGGGGTGCGCCCGAAATGGGAGCACGGCTCGAGGTTGACGAGGAGCGTCGCCCCCTTCGCGCGCGTCCCGGCAGCCGCGAGGGCCACGGCTTCGGCGTGCGGCCCCCCGGCGTGCGCGTGGGCTCCTTCCCCCACCACCCGGCCGGCCGCATCCACGAGCACCGCCCCGACCCTCGGGTTCGGCGCGGTCGAAAAACGTCCCCGGCCGGCGAGCTCGAAGACCCGGCGCCACAGGATGTCGAGCGGGGCGCCTTCAGTCATCGACGAGCGCTTCCGCGAAGGCAGCCGCGTCGAAGTCCAGCAAGTCGTCCGCGGTCTCCCCCACGCCCACGTAACGGATCGGCAGCGCCAGCTCGCGAACGATCGCCAGGATCACGCCGCCCTTGGCCGTCCCGTCCATCTTCGTGAGGACGAGGCCGGTGACACCAGCGGTTTTCGTGAACTCTCGCGCCTGCGCGATGCCGTTCATTCCCGTCACCGCGTCCAGAACGAGGAGGACCTCGTGCGGCGCGCCGGGGATGCTCCGCGCCGCGACCCGCCGGATTTTCGAGAGCTCCTCCATGAGGTTGTGCTTCGTGTGGAGCCTGCCGGCAGTATCCACGAACAGCACGTCGGCCTTTCGGGCGAGCGCGATCGCGCAGGCGTCGTGGACGACGGCGGCGGGATCGGAGCCCGCCTTGTGCTTCACGAGAGGGATCTTGAGGCGCGTGGCCCAGACCTCGAGCTGTTCAACAGCCGCCGCGCGGAACGTATCGGCTGCGGCGAGCACGACCGTTTTCCCGGAGGCCGTCGCGCGGGCCGCGAGCTTGGCGGTCGTCGTCGTCTTTCCGGAGCCGTTGACTCCCACCATGAGAATCACGCGAGGAAGGCCCGCCGTTCCGGCCGCCGCGTCCGCCATAGCGGGGGGGGTGACGGACAACCGCCGGGTGATCTCCGCCTTCAGAACGCGCCGGACGACGTCCTGCTCGGCCGCGTCCCGGCGCCCGGCCTCCGCCTTCACGGCGGCAACGAGCTCGGCGGCCGTCGCGGGCCCGACGTCAGCGGCGAGGAGGCCCTCCTCCAGCGCATCGAGCGCCGCGGGATCCGGCTCGAAGGTCGCCTTCACCGCGCTCCCCATCTTCGCGAGGAGCTCCGTGTGCGTCATGAAGAGCCCGCGCTTCAGGCGGGCAAAGACGGACGGTCGGTCGCGCTCGCCTGTGGCCATCAGTTCCCGAGACTAGCAGGACCGTGGCTCAGGAGATCTCGGCGGCGAGGCGCACGCGGGCCGCCTCGAGGCGGGGGCGCACCACGTGCATCTGTCCCGTCGCGTCGAAGACGACGAGGACGAAATAGCCCGCCTTGACGTGCGTCGTCAAGATTCGGCGCTTCGCGAACTCGAACGTGAGATCGGCGATTTCGCCGAGGGAGGATCGCTCCGCCGCGCGGCGCAGCTCCCCCATCCAGACGGACTGATAGGCCCCGAGAACCTCCGTCGCGGCGGCGTCCCCGATCCGCGCGATGATCTCGCCCTGCGAGTCGATGAAGGCGGCCCCGAGGGCGCCGGGCGCGTCGAGGAGGCCTTCGAGGGCATCGGCAAAGCTCATCGTTCGACTCCGGGAGCCGCGGGCTCGTTCGCGAGAAATCGGCGCGCACGGCGTCCTTCGTCGCTTTCCGGTGCGGCGCTGACCGTGCGCTGCATGTAGCGCGCGGCGAGGTCGCGCCGGCCGTTCGCGAGGAGACAGACCGCGGCTTGATAGTTCGCTACCGGATCGCGGGAATCGTTCTTCAGCACCGTCAGAAAATCCTCCAGCGCGCCCTTGAAGTCGTCGAGTTTCACGCGGGAGAGTCCCCGCGCGCGGAACGCGCGGTCGTTGTCCGGCGAGTCAGCGAGCGTGAGCGAGAATTCGCGCTCGGCATCCCGCCAGGACTCGCGCCTGCTGTGGAGGAGCCCGAGGTTGTAGTGCGCGTTCACCTTCTCCGGGGACGGCGGGCCGTCGAGGACGGCCTGGAAATCCGTTTCCGCTTCGCTGTAGCGTCCCGCTTCAAGCTGTGCCACACCCCGGTTGTTCCGCGCCTCGACGAACGTGCCGTCGAGGCGCAGCGCGTCGGAAAACGCGCTCACGGCGCCCTTGTAGTCCTTCTTGTAGAGGAGAGCGAGGCCCAGCGCGTTCGCCACGTGAGGATCCCGCGGCGAGCTCGTCCGGGCGCGCCGAAGAAGCTGAATCGCCTCGTCCGCCCGGCCCTCCCGCAGCATCGCGAGGCCGCTCCGGTAGTCGACGAGGTCCGAGAGGCCGGGGTTCTCCTTTGGAGGCATCGAGGCGCTCCCGCATCCGGCGAGTCCCGCCAAAGCAAGGAGAGCGGCACACGAGAAGCGCAGGGCCGCAGCCTTGGACGCTCTCAAGCAGAGGCCTTCAGAGGAACGTCTTCGCCCAGAAACTCGAAGTCACCGGAGGACCACGCCTTGTCGAGCGCGGCGATCACCGCCGGGTCGAACGACTTTCCGGCGAACGACATGATCTGCGTGATGACGTAGTTGATGGGCATCGCCTTCTGGTAGGGGCGCGTCGTCGTCATGGCGTCGAACGTGTCCGCAACGGCCACGACCCGCGCGACCATCGGGATCCCCTCGCCCTTCAGTCCGTCCGGATAGCCGCCCCCGGACCACTTTTCGTGGTGGTACTTGATGCCGGGGATCACGTCCTTGAGCTGCGGAATCTGCCCCATGATGAGCGCCCCCTTGGCCGGGTGCGTCTTCATGATCTCGAACTCCTCGCTCGTGAGGGCGGTGGGCTTCCGGAGGATGCGGTCGTCGATGCCGATCTTCCCGACGTCGTGCAGCAGGGCCGAAAGGCGCACGACGCGCACTTCTTCCGGCGAGAGGTCCATGTGGCGCGCAAGAACGACGGCGTAGCGGGCGACGCGCTCGGAATGGCCCCGCGTATACGGATCTTTCGCATCGATGGCGGCCGCGAGAGTCCGCACCGAGTTGATGAACAGCTCCTGGTTCTCCTTCGCCGCGAGCTTGAGCTTGTCGACCGACTTCTCGATCGAGTCCGACATCGAGTTGAACGTCTCGGAGAGCTCGGCGAGCTCCCTCACCCCCCGCACCTCGACGCGCTGCTTGAAGCTTCCCTCGGCGATCGACCGCACCTTCTCGACGAGCTCGACGAGGGGATGGGCGAGCAGGCGCGCCGCCACGACGGCGACGAACGCCGCGAAGAGGAGAGAGAAGACCGCGATCTTGGAGGACTCCCTCTTCATCTGCGAGACGGACGCGTAGGCCGCTTCCTCGTCCTTCTCGACGATGACGCCCCAGTCTGGAGTCGGAATCGTCGCGAGCGTGCCGAGCACCCGGCGCGCAGCCTTCCCCTCGCCCCGCATGTAGGACTTCGTGATCCTCACGGGATGCGCGATGAACTCGCTCACGAGATCGAGCTGATGCACATCCTTCGAGCTGAAGGCCGAGGCGTCGCTCGTCAGGACGAGCGAGCCCGAGCGGTCCACGACGTAGGCGAGCACGCCGCCCCGTCCCTCCTCGTCCAGCTTCGCCTTGATGGGCCGGAGCGAGAGCAGGGCCTCGACGACGCCGATCGGCTCCTGGCCTTCCGAGGGCCTGACGGGCACGGCGAGAACGAGCGCGCCGTCCGGGTAGGATTTCGGAAAGATAGGATCGGCCACGTACGACTCCCCGCGCATCGCCGCGTTGTACGCCTGCCGGAGCGGGCGTTCGACGTCGGGGTCCAGAGGGTCGGAGTCGGCGGAGGCGACGCCGTCCCGATCGAGGGCCCGTAGGACGGGAAAGCTCGATTCGGCGTCGGAGTACTCCCTCAGGAGCTGTTTCTTGGAGAGGTAGAAGAACGGATCCGTCGACATCGAGCTCGCGAGCCGGATCCCGTCCGCGATCTTCTTGAGCTGCGATTGCGCGTTCGTGATGTACGTGTCGAAGCTGTCTGCCAGCGTCACCGAGCTGTTTTTCAGGTACTTTTTTTCCGCCGTCTCGAGGGCGTCCCGGTTGATGCCGATCAGGTTGAAGTGCAGGAGCGCCAGGGGGACGATGGAAACGAGGATCAACGCGACGAGCAGAGCCGTCACGATCCTCAGGCGGGGAACCCGGGCGACACCCATCCGACCCTATTGTAACGCCGCAGCGATTCTTCGAAAGCCCCGGCGACCTCGGCCCTCTCCACCCTCACGAGCATCGGCCGGCCGGGCCCGGCGAGGAGCACGGCGTGGAGGCCGGCGCGATCCGCCTTCTTGTCGGCCTCGAGAAGGCGGGGCATTCCGCGAACCGCCGCCGCGGAAGGGACGGGTGGCGAGACGAGCCGCATGACGCGCTGCGCCAGCGCTTCGGCCGCCCGAGGCTCGAGCCCGGCGCGGGCGACCGAAAGGCGAAGGGCGGCAAGGAGCCCCCAGGCCACGGCCTCGCCGTGCTGCAGACGATGGCCCGACGCGGTCTCGAGGGCATGACCCACGGTGTGGCCGAGGTTCAAAGCGGCTCTCTCCCCCGTGCGTTCGAACGGATCCCGCCCGACGGCGCGCGCCTTCACGGCGAGTGAGCGGCGGACGGCCTCCGTCACCGCGGCGGACTCGCGCGCGGCCAGCGGCTTCTCGAGGCGCGCCATCGCGCGGTGGAAGGACCCGTCGAGGAACGACGTCTTCACGACCTCCGCGAGGCCGGAGCGAAATGCGCGAAGTGGAAGCGTCTCGAGCGTCGCCGTGTCGACGACGACGAGACGGGGCGCATGAAAAGCGCCCACCAGGTTCTTGCCGGACGAAAGATCGACCGCCGTCTTGCCGCCGAGCGCGCTGTCGCATGCCGCGAGAAGCGTCGTCGGCGCCTGGACGACGGGAACACCGCGGAGCGCGAGGGCGGCTGCGAGTCCCGCGACGTCCCCCACGGTGCCGCCTCCGAACGCAACAATCCCTCCGTCGCGCCGGAGGCCACGCCGCATCAGCTCTTCGAGAAGGCGCCCGAGGACGGACCAGGTCTTGGCGGCTTCGCCGTCGGGGACGAAGAGGGGCTTTTGGCTTAAGACCCTCTCTGGGCCTCCAGCGAAGAGCAAATGGCCATGCAGTCGGAAGATTTTCTTAGAAGTGATGAGGAACCAGCGGCCCTGCGCGATGGAAGCGAGGCGCGCGTCCAGGCCGGCGTACGCGCCCGCGCCGACGGCGACGTCCGTGCGCGCCCCGGCCGCGACGAACGAGAAAGAGGCCAGCCGCCGCGAAGTCCGCACCCGCTCCCCCCTCTCCCTCTTACCTTCTAAGAAAATCTTCTTTCTTTCTCTTCTCTTGTCTTTTCCGAAACAGAGAATTCTTCTTCTCTTCAGCCCTCGGGCTTCGGTGGCTTCGCGAGCGCGATGTGGAGCTCGGCGAGCTGCTCCGGCGACACGGGATTCGGGCAGTCCGTCATGAGGTCCGAGCCGGAGGCCGTCTTCGGGAACGCGATGACGTCGCGGATGGACGACGAGCCCGTCAGGATCATGAGCATGCGGTCGAGTCCGAGAGCGATTCCGCCGTGCGGGGGGGCGCCGAAACGGAACGCGTCGAGAAGGAAGCCGAATTTCGCGCGGGCCTCCTCCGTGCCGATCCCGAGGGCGGCGAACAGGCGCGACTGCACCTCGGGCCGGTGAATCCGGATCGACCCGCCCCCCAGCTCCATGCCGTTCAACACGACGTCGTACGCGCGCGCCTTCACGCGGCCGGGATCGCTCTCCAGGAACACCAGATCCTCCTCGCGCGGAGACGTGAACGGGTGGTGCATCGCGTACCAGCGCGCGTCTTCCTCGTGCCACTCGAGGAGCGGGAAGCCCGTGACCCACAGGAAGTCGTAGCGCCCCTCCGGAATCAGCTTCTCCTCGCGGGCGATCTGGCTTCGCAGCGCACCGAGGAAATCGAAAACGGATTTTGCTTTTCCGGCAGCAAGAAGGACCAGGTCGCTTTCGCCTGCGCCGAACGAGCCCCGCAGGCGCGCAATCGATTCGTCGTCGAAGAATTTCTTAGAATTGGAATTCCAGCTGCCGGCGGCGGCCGTCTTCACCCAGAAGAACCACTCCACACCCGCTGCCCGCGCCCCCTTTTCGATGTCGTCGAGGCGCTTGCGTGAGAAGGTGCCGCCACCCGGAACGCGCAGACCCTTGACTCTTTCCACTTTCGAAGAAATCTTTTCTTCCAGTTCCTTGAAGTTCCCCAATTCCAGCCCGTAGCGCGTGTCGGGCCGGTCGATCCCGAAGCGTTCCATCGCCTCGTCGTACGTGATTCGCGGGAACGTCGTCGGGCACGGGATCCCGAGCGGCGGAAACACCTTCGCGAAGAGCTTCTCGATCAGCGCGAAAACGGCCTCTTCGCTCGGAAACGACATCTCGATGTCCACCTGCGTGAATTCGGGCTGGCGGTCCGCCCGGAGGTCCTCGTCGCGGAAGCAGCGAGCGATCTGGTAGTACTTCTCCATCCCGGAAACCATGAGGAGCTGCTTGAAGAGCTGCGGCGACTGCGGGAGCGCGTAGAACTCGCCCGGGTGGACACGCGACGGAACGAGGAAGTCCCGGGCGCCCTCGGGTGTGGATTTCGTCAGGATCGGCGTCTCGACGTCGAGAAAGCCCTCGCCGTGAAGCACCTCGCGGATCGTCATCGTGACCGCGCTCCGTGTCATGAACTTCCGTGTCATTTCCGGGCGCCTGAGATCGAGGTACCGGTGCGTGAGGCGCAGGTCCTCGGACGCCTTGATGCCGTCCTCGATCGGGAAGGGTGGGGTGTCGGCCCGGTTCAGGATCGCGAGCGAAGTCGCGCGCACCTCGATCGCGCCGGTGGGAAGGTCCTTGTTCACCGCGTCGCCGTCGCGGGCGACGACTCTTCCCGTCACGTCCACGACGAACTCGCTCCGGAGTTCCTTCGCGAGAGCGAGGAGGGCGGCGTCGGGGATGAACCGGGCGTCGAAGACGGCCTGGGCGAGGCCGGAGCGATCGCGGAGGTCGATGAAGACGAGTTCGCCGTGGTCGCGGCGACGGTTGACCCAGCCCATGAGGCGCACGGTCTTTCCGACGTGCTCGGGCCTGAGAGTTCCGGCGGGTGTGCGGGAGGGAGCGGACATGGCCGCGGATCTTACAGACGTGCCCGAAGCGCGGCGCCGAGGCCCTCGCGGGGCAGTTCTTCCTGCGACCGCGTCGCGAGCGTCTTGAGGACGACGTTGCCCGACGCCCGCTCTTTTTCGCCGACGAGGACGGCGAAGGCGGCTCCGGTCTTCTCGGCCACCTTGAGCCCCTGGCCCGGACCCCGGGCGGCCGTCACCAGATCGACGGCGATTCCGGCCCGCCGGAGCTCTCCCGCGAGCGCCATCGCGTCGCCGATGTCCGCTTCGTCGAGCGGGACGAGGGTGACGCCACGCACGGCGTCGATCGCAGCCAGGCGAAACGGTTCGGGGAGCGCGTCGATCAGCCTGTCTTCGCCGATCGCGAACCCAATGCCTGCCGTCTTGGGTCCGCCGAGGTCCGCGATCAGCCTGTCGTACCTGCCGCCGCCGAGGAGCGCGTTCTGGGCTCCGAGACCTTCCGCGGTCACCTCGAAGACGGTGCGGGTGTAGTAGTCGAGCCCGCGGACCAGAAGAGGATTTTCCTTGAAAGGGACATCCCGGGCGGCCAGCAGCGTCTTGAGCTGCCGGTGGTGCGCATCCGACGCCGGGTCGAGCGTGGGCAGAAGGTCGACGAGCTTCGGGAAGCCCTCCGAGGCGACGAGCGCCTGGACCGCCGGGTCCTTCGAGTCGAGCACGCGCAGCGGGTTCTCGGCGAGGCGCCGCCGGTCGTCGTCGCCGAGGGCCTT
>JBDTML010000373.1:0-12385 GCA_039934255.1 Acidobacteriota bacterium
GTCGCCCGGCGGGCCAGCTCGCGGGCCAGCTTCACGCGCTGGGCCTCGCCCCCGGAAAGAGTCGTCGCGGGCTGCCCGAGCTGGATGTAGCCGAGGCCGACGTCGTTGAGCGTGTCCGCGATGAGCTTGATGGGGGGCACGTTCGCGAAGACGTCGCGGGCCTGCTCGGCCGTCAGCGCGAGGATGTCCGCGACGTTCAGGCCCTTGTAGCGCACCTCGAGCGTCTCGCGGTTGTATCGCTTCCCGCCACAGACGTCGCAGGTCACGTAGATGTCCGGCAGAAAGTGCATCTCGATCGCGATCTGTCCGCCGCCCGCGCAGTTTTCGCAGCGCCCGCCCTTCACGTTGAACGAGAAGCGCCCCGGGCCGTACCCGCGCATCCGGGCGTCGGGCACCTGCGCCATGAGATCGCGGATCGAGTTGAAGACGTTCGTGTACGTGGCCGCGTTGCTCCGAGGCGTGCGCCCGATCGGCGACTGGTCGATGTCGATGACCTTGTCGAGGTGCTCGAGCCCCTCGATCTTCCGGTGCGCTCCGGGCTTGGCCGACGACTCGTAGAACATGCGCGCCGCGGCCCGGTAGAGGATGTCGTTCACGAGCGTCGACTTCCCCGAGCCGGAGACGCCCGTCACCGCCGTGAAGACCCCGAGCGGAAACTTCGCGGTCACGTTCTTGAGGTTGTTCTCCGTCGCGCCCGCCACCGTCAGGAACTTCCCCGTGCCCGTGCGCCGCTTCGCCGGAACCTCGATCGCGAGCTCGCCGGAGAGATACTTGCCCGTCAAGGAGCGCGGAAAGTTCACGAGCTCGTCGGCGTGGCCTTCACCCACGATTTCACCGCCGTGGATGCCCGCGCCCGGGCCGAGATCCACGACGCGGTCCGCGAAACGGATCGTCTCCTCGTCGTGCTCCACGACGACGACGGTGTTCCCGAGATCTCGCATCGCGACGAGCGTGTCGATGAGCTTCCGGTTGTCCTTCGCGTGGAGGCCGATCGAGGGCTCGTCGAGGACGTAGAGGACGCCCATCAGCTTGCTGCCGATCTGCGTCGCGAGGCGGATGCGCTGCGCCTCGCCGCCGGAGAGGGTCGCGGAAGCTCGCGACAGCGAGAGGTATCCGATCCCCACGTCGTTCAGGAAGCCGAGGCGGTCCCCGATCTCCTTCAGGATCTTCCCGGCGATCTCCCGCTCGCGCGGCGAGGGCTTGAAGCCGTCGAAGAACGCCTTCGCGTCTTCCAGCGTCTCGGCCGTGAGCGTGTCGATGGGGCGTCCGTCCACGAGCACGGCCAGCGCCTCGGGCTTCAGCCGGCGGCCCTTGCACGCCGGGCAGGGCGAGGCCGACATGTAGTTCTCGAGCTCGGTCCGCGCCTCTTCGCTCTCGACTTCCTTGTACTTGCCCTCGAGGAGGGGCACGAGGCCCTTGAAGGCCGACGACCAGTTGTACTCGCCCTTCTCGGACTTCCACTTCCACTTGATCTCTTTCGCGCCCGAGCCGTGGAGGATGACGTCCTGCACGTCCTTCCCGAGCTTCTTGTAAGGCACGTCGAGCGAGAACTTCATCACCTTCGCGAGGTGCTCGATCTGCCGGAGCCGCCAGTTCGCGGAGCCCTGCTTGTAGAGCACGATCGCGCCCTCGCGAATGGACTTCGAGGGATCCGGGATCAGCCGGTCGGGGTCCACCTTCTGGACGGTTCCCAGTCCGCTGCAGCCGGGGCACGCGCCGAAGGGCGAGTTGAACGAGAAGAGGCGCGGCGTGATCTCGGTGAGCGACGTGCCGCAGTCGGGGCACGCGTAGCTCGTCGAAAGCGTCTCGTCCGCCGTCGGCCCGTCGGGCGTCGCGCCCACGGTCGCCACCGTGACGAGCCCCTTCCCCACCTTCGTCGCCGTCTCGAGCGAGTCCGTGAGGCGGCGGCGCGTGTCGTCGTCGCGCTTGACGACGAGGCGGTCCACGACCACCTCGATCGTGTGCTTCTTCTGCTTGTCGAGCTCGGGCGGGCTCTCGAGGTCCACCATCTTCCCGTTCACCCGGGCCCGCAGGAAGCCCTGCTTGACCATCTCCTCCATCTGCTTGCGGTACTCGCCCTTCTTCCCCCGCACGAACGGCGCGAGAAGCATGAAGCGCGTGCCCTCCGGCATCGCGAGGATGCGGTCCGTCATCTGCTGGATCGTCTGTGCCGCGATCTCCTTGCCGCAGCTCGGGCAGTGGGGCTTCCCGATCGACGCGTAGAGAAGGCGGAGGTAGTCGTAGATCTCCGTGACCGTCCCGACCGTCGAGCGCGGGTTCTTCGACGTCGTCTTCTGCTCGATCGAGATCGCGGGCGACAGGCCCTCGATCGAATCCACGTCCGGCTTCTCCATCTGCTCGAGGAACTGCCGGGCGTATGCGGACAGGGACTCGACGTAGCGCCGCTGCCCTTCCGCGAACAGCGTGTCGAACGCGAGCGAGGATTTTCCCGACCCCGACACGCCCGTCAGGACGACGAGCGCGTTCCGAGGAATGGTCAGGGAAAGGTTCTTGAGATTGTGCTCGCGGGCTCCGCGAATGACGATCGCGTCCATGGGGGCGCGGATTATGCGCCAGCGCCGAGACGCTTTCTCACCGCCCCGAAAGCCCCTCCCAGCCCCCTCGCCCACAGCCTCGCCGGGTTCCGCCGCAGGAACTCCAGAATCGCCGGCGGATACGCCCGCCACGGAACGGGATGCGGGTCGGTGGCCTGGCTGCGCCCGTCCGTGAGGTGATCCCACTTCGCGACGCACCACCACAGCGAGACGTAGCCCGTGCGCTTCTTCACGAGCTCCATGATCTCGTCGAGCGCGCGGCTCCAGCCCGCGACGGTCTTCGCGTCGGGGTGCATTCGGCAACCGGCCAATTCGCGATCGATGAAGCGCGTCCGCGACGCGGGATAGCGCGCGGCAATCCGGAGCCAGTAGTCGTAGTCCATCGTGTGATGCAGCGAGGCGTCGAAGGGCCCGATCTCGTCCCACACCTTCCTTCTGAAGAAGGCCGCGGGCTGGGCGATGAAGCAAGCATCGGCGAGGCGCTCGATCGCGTCCGGCCTCACGAGATACGGCGAGACGCTTGCTCCGACTTCGTTCAGGTAGCCCGCGCGCCCCCACACGAACAGCAGGTCCGGATCGGACGCGAAGGCCTCGCCCACGGCCGAAAGCGCGCCGGGTCGCAACACATCGTCGCTGTTGAGGTAGCCGAGGACCTCGCCGGTGGCACGCGCGAGCCCCTTGTTGATGGCGTCGGCCTGGCCCGCGTCTTTCTCCGACACGAACGGCACGCGCTCCTCGTAGGTGCGCAGGACCGTCAGCGTCCCGTCGGTCGACCCGCCGTCCTGGACGCGGTAATCGAGATCGCGATAGCCCTGCGAGAGCACGCTCTCGATGGTCGCGCGGATGAATTTTCCCTGGTTGAGAGAGGGGGTCACCAGAGAAATCCTCGGGAAGTCTCCGCTCATCGGGAGACGTCCGAAGAGGATTTCTTTGAAGGGGAAGAGGGGAAAAAAAATCGAATGCGGAAGAAATTCACGCACAGGAATCCGACCCTCAACAGCAGTGAAAGCGGCCAGATGAGCTTCGGGCCGTGGCGTCTCCAGATCTCCGCGTGCGCCGAGAGCGAGAGGTTGTGCTTGTCGTCGGCCATCCAGCCCGCGTATTGCCGCGCGGTCGGCGCGCCGGCAATCCGGGCGTCGTAGTCGCCCACCTCGTGGAAAAGCACCCCCTGCGGTGCGACGAGGACGGGGATGCCCGCGCGTTTCGCGCGCAACGAGAAGTCGAGATCGCCCCACGCCATCGGGAAGCGCGCGGCGTCGGGCAGTCCGATGCGGTCGAAGACCTCGCACGGCACGTACGTCCCCATTCCGAAGAGCCAGTCGGCCTGGAAGGGCTCCGGCTTCAGCTCCGAGGCCGGAGCGCCGTGGTGGAGGACGCGAATTCCGCGCCCCCACCATTCCACCGATCCGCCCGCCGACCACACGCGCCCCGGCTCCTGCGCGTACATCACGGCGCTGCCGACGATTGCGCCCGGCTGCGCGTCGACGCCCTCGCCGAGTCTCGCGAAATAGTCCTTCGCGCACGTCACGTCCTGATTGAAAAAGAGAACCGCTTCCGCACCGCGCGCGCGCGCCCGCTCGATGCCGAGAACGATCGCACCCGTCCACCAGACCGGCGTCGTCGTCGGGATCACGTCCAGGCCGGGGAACTCACGGGCGAGGTCGGCCCCGCCGGCAGCGCCTTCGTCGTCCACGAACACGATGTGCTCCGCGCCCGCCGCCCGGAGCGAAGCGATCGCCCGCCGCGAGGCCTCGACCCGCTTGAACGCGGGAACGAGGACGACCGGCGGTCTCAGGCCGCGGCCCCCCGCCCGTCCAGCTCGGCCAGTTCGGCCTCCACCATGATCCGGACCAGCTCCTCGAATCCTGTCTTCGGGACCCAGCCCAGAGCGTTCCGCGCCTTCGAGGCGTCGCCGCGCGTCTCGGTGATGTCCACCGGGCGCACGTAGTTCGGGTCGAGCACCACGTGCTTCTTGTAGTCGAGGCCGACGATCCGGAACGCCGCCTCGCAGAACTCGCCGACGGAGTGCGAGACGCCAGAGGCGAGCACGTAGTCGTCCGGCTTCGCGGCCGATACGATGAGGCGCATGCCTTCCACGACGTCGGGGGAGTAGCTCCAGTCGCGTTTCGGCGTCAGCGTGCCGAGGTGCAGCTCGCTCTGGAGCCCGCGCGCGATGGCCGCGGCTCCGCGCGAGATCTTCCGCGTGACGTAGTTCTCGCCGCGGCGCGGGCTCTCGTGGTTGAAGAGGATGCCAGAGCACGCGAAGATGCCATACGCGCTCCGGTAAATGCGCACGAGGTTCAGCGCATAGACCTTCGCGGCCGCGTACGGGTTGATCGGGTTCATGGGCGTCTCTTCGGTCTGGGGCGACTCCTTCGCCTCGCCGAAGATCTCGCTCGTCGCCGCGAGGAAGAAGCGGCAGTCCGGGACCACGTGCCGCATCGACTCGAGGAGCCGCAGCGTGCCGAGTCCCGTCGAGTCCGCCGTGTATTCCGGAAGGTCGAAGGAAATCTTGACGTGACTCTGCCCCGCGAGGTGGTAGATGACCTCGGGTTTGACGTTCCGGAGCACCGACACGAGGCTGCTCGTGTCAGAAAGGTCGGCGTAGTGAAGCATCAGCCGGGATGCGGCGCGCGCCTTGACGAGGGCCGGCACGGAATCCAGCCGCGTGCGCTGCATGAGGCTCGACTGCCGGACGAGTCCATGCACCTCGTCTCCACCCGCCAGGTGCGATTCGGCCAGATACGACCCGTCCTGGCCGGTGATGCCGGAGATGAGGACACGCGCCATGAGCGACAGTTTGTGGGAAAGTAGGAGGATGTCAAAGAGGCGGAGCCTGCGGGTCTTCGTCGACCTCGCTCCCCTGTCGCCGGACGGCGGCAACGGCGGAGCGCGCCTGTTCACGCTCGACCTCCTCGCCGCGCTTCTCGGCCGGCCCGACGCCCACGAAATCAACCTGCTCGTCAAGCCCGCGGCCGAGGCCGTCGTCGCGCCGCTCCTCGAGAGGGGCGCCGTTCTTCACCGGCTCGGCTCCGGTCTCGACGTCGAGGAGCCGCGGCGCCTCCTGCGCACGCGCCGCCGGCTCCACGGCTTCTTCCAGCCGCTTCTCGACCTCGCCGCGCCGGACCGCTCGTCGCTGAAGAGGCTCGGCGCCGAAGTTCTCTTCAGCCCGCTGGGCACCGCGGCGTTCCACGAGCCGGGGCTTCCTCACGTCGTCGTCGCGTACGACTTTCAGGACCTCGTGTATCCGCAGTTCTTCGACCCCGACGAGCGCCGCCGCCGCATCGGATTCCGGGGCGACCTCAGGCGGGCGGACCGCGTCGTGGCGATCTCCGAGGCGACCAAGGCGATGGCCATCGAGCGCGTGCACGTGAAGACCGAGAGGATCACGGTTCTGCCGCCCATCGCGGGCCCTGTCCGCGCCGCGCTCGACCCTCGCGACGTGCTGAATCGCCTCGACGCGCTCGGCCTCTTCCGCGCGGACTTCGCCGCGTATCCCGCGAACTTCTGGCCGCACAAGAATCACGAGCGCCTTCTCGAGGCCGCGGCGCGCGTCGCGCGCGAGGATCCCGACTTTCGGCTCGTCCTCTGCGGCGCCCTCGACGAGAACCGCGAAAAGCTGCGCGGCCGCATCGAGGCGCTGGATCTCGAGACGAACGTGCGCCTCCTGCCCTACCTCGACGACGCGGCCACCACGGCCCTCCTCGAGGGCGCCGAATTCCTCGTCTTCCCGTCTCTCTTCGAAGGGTTCGGCCTTCCCGTCCTCGAGGCGATGGCTCTGAGGACTCCGGTCGCGTGCTCCGACCTTCCCGCGCTCCTCGAGGTCGCGCGCGAAGCGGCCCTCTTCTTCGACCCCGAGGACGTGCCCGGCATGGCCGCGACGATGGTGCGGCTGGGGAAAGAGGAAGAGACGCGCGCCGCGCTCGTCCGGAAGGGGCTCAAGCGCGCGGAGGCCTATGCGGGAATCGACGTGGCGGGCGGGTACCACGAGCTGCTGGGCTCGACCCGGGAGTGAGATCCCTCAGGGGACCGACGGATCGACGAGGACCAGCTCTGGAAAGTAAGACCGGAAGAACCCGCGATCGCGCGACAACAACCTGTCCGCCGAATCGAGAGCATGCGCCCCGATGAGGAAGTCGGCGATCATGCGTTCCTTTCGCGAGCCCTTGCGCGCTCGATAGGTGCGCCAAGCGCGCCCGGCGCGTTCCGCGGCCGCGGACGACACCGGCTCGAACTCCAGACCCAGCCGGGACAGGATGGGGCCGCAAGGCTGGTCGTCGCCGAAAGTCGCGCTCACTTCCGCCCACACGATGTCGCAGGCGAGAAGAGGCCCCTGGGCATAGGCGCCCTTGAGGGCCAGCCGCGAGGCCTCACCGAATTTCTCGTCCCCGGAAAGCACGTCCAGGAGGACGGACGAATCGACCGCGGTTCTCACCCGCGCCGCGGCCGCGGCCCTCTCATCTCGTCGAGGGTCGCGTCGACACTCTTCGGCAGTCTAAGAATTCCGAAAACCTCGTCCACCGGATGCCGGCCTTTGGACCCCTTGCGCAACACCACACACTCCCGCCGAAGCTCGAAGACCACGGGGGTGCCCGGGGAAAGACCAAGTCGATGCCGCACCGCCGCGGGAACTGTGATCTGACCCTTGGAGGAAATCGTGCTCTTCACGAAGTAAAGATTTATCCTCTTTACTCAGATTGTCAAGCATTCCAGAGGAGCCTTGACACCTCGTCTTTGCAGAGCTAGTCTTTACGTAAAGAGTAAAGAATGAAGCCCAGGACGAGCCGGCTCTCCAGCAAAGGTCAGGTCACGATCCCGCACGCCGTCCGCGCGGCCCTGCACCTCGAACCGGGCGACTTGGTTGCCTACGAAGTGAAAGACGACAAGGCGATTCTGCGGCGCGCCGAGCCTTTCGACGCTGCCTATCACTCCGCCGTTTCCGAAACGCTCGAAGAGTGGGGCTCTGTAGACGACGACAAGGCCTTCCGTGATCTGTGAATCTTGGGACGTCGTCGTCGTCCCATTTCCCTTCAGTGAGCGGCCGGGCACGAAGAAACGCCCAGCCCTCGTTCTCAGTCGGCCCTCTTTCAACAAGGCGGGCCACACGATGCTCGCCATGATCACGACCAGAGCCCATCGAGCCTGGCCCGGAGACGTCGACATCGCGGGGCTGGACGCCGCCGGGCTCCCGCTCCCATGCATCGTCCGGCTGAAGGTCTTCACGCTCGACAATCGTCTGTTCATCCGAAAAATCGGCTCGCTGGCTCCGGTCGATCGCCGTCAGGTCTCGAGCGCCCTGAAGTCCTACTTCGTGTAGGGCTTCGCGAGCGCTCCGGGGTTCCTCCTTCGAGCCGCAGCCTCCTCCATCTCCGCCGGCAGCGCCGCTGTTCCGCTGAACCCCGCGCCGAGATTCCGGGGAGCGATGGTCTTCGCGCCGTTCGCGCCGCGCCCTTCGGGATATCGGTCGCTGCCGCCGAGGTCGAGGAAAAGCCCGGCCTGCGCGCCTTCGTGCCAGCGCGGCTGGGCGGGATCGCGCGTGGCCCACGCCGCGTCGTCGTCCACGTAACCGAGACATTCCTCGGGCACCGCGCAGGCGTAGACGTCGTCGCCCGCCGCGTCGAGGAAGATGCCGGTCGACCGCTTCATCGCCGCTCCGAGGGCGAGGCGGCGCACCGAGTAGGTGTCGTTTCCCGAAAGGTCGACGAAGACGCCCGCGGCGAAGTCCCAAGCGAACCCGAGCCCCGCGCCCCCCGTGCCGACGAGAGCGTAACGGTCGTTCCCGGAGGCGTCGAGGAGCGTCCCGAGCGCGAAGTGCGCCGCCGCACCCTGCGCGTACCACACGGCCTCGTACGCGTCGTCGCCGCCGCCGTCGGCGAGAAGCCCCGTCCCGAACCAGTAGCCCGCTCCCTGGCAGAACGTCCCGCCTGCGTACTCGTCGTTTCCCGCGACGTCGACGAGCGCGCCGATGCCGCCCGCCCACGAGCCCTTCCCGGAACCGTCGCCGCGCCTGCCGACTCCGGCGCCCTGCGCGTTCGACGTCGCGGCCTTGCCGTCGGCCCGCGGGTCGGGGCGGCCCGCGCGCGCGGGGTCGCGGACCGCTTCGTAGCGGTCGTTCCCGGCGAGGTCGACGAGCGTTCCGCAGCCGCCCGGCCCGCCGTACCCCTGACCGTCGCGCAAAATTTCGTACCGGTCGTCGCCGGCGCGGTCGACAAGAAGCCCCGCACCGAAGAGCGCGGCCCCCTGCCCCGCCGAGCCGAGCCTGTAGTCGTCCCGGCCGCTCTCGTCCACGAGGACGCCCACGCCGAGCTGCGCGAAGCCCTGCGACCGTTCCACGGCGCGATAGCGGTCGTCGCCCGCGGCATCCCAGAGAACGCCGACGGCGCCCAGCCCGCTGCCCTGCGACGGCTCTTTCGGCCCGGCCTCGTAGAGGTCGTTCCCGCCGAGGTCGAGGACGACGCCGACCGGCTGCTCCGGCCAGAGCCCCACCGCGTGCGAGCCGACGTAAACGTCGTCGCCGCCGAGGTCCACGAGGAGAAGGAACGGCTTCTCGCCCGGTGGCACGACGTGCCGGTCGCTCCCCGTCCCCGCGACGCGGACGCGGCCGAAGATCGTCTCGACATCCCAGCGGAGCTTCGCCAGCATCTGCGGTTCGACCTTCTTCACGGCCTGGGACAGCTCCCGGGCCGCGCGCTCCACGCCGGCCACCACTTTCAGCCCGGCCCGCGCCATCGCCGCGGCGTCGATTCCGCGCGCGGCCTCCTCGACGTCGGGAAGTGCGACCTCGCTGTCGGGAACGTCGTCGGTCAGATTCGCTCGACGGGCGGCCAAAGCGGCCACTCGCGGCGGGACCTGGCGCCACGCGCGTCGGACCTCTGCGTCGGCCTCGACGAGAACCGCCACGAGCCGCCTGATCGGCGACCAGAGCGGCGCAGGGAGCGTCCTAAGCGGAAGCGTGACGTGGCTCCTGGCGGGGAGATTCGGATCGGGCCCGAGACCCGGGAAGCGCGGTGCGACGCCGACGTCGAAGAAGAGCCTGGCCGCGCCGCCGCCGTTTCGCCGCGCCGCTTCGAGATAGCCGCCCGCGAAACCCGTGAGCTTCAACGGCTCGCGCCGGAGCGGATCGAGGTGCGGCAGAGAGAAGTCCGCCTTCGACGACGGCACCGCCAGCGCCGCTGCCCCGAGATCCGCCCGCACCATTCCGCTTCGGGCGAGAAGGTCGTCCACGACGTCGCCGGGCGCCGCGAAAACCGCGGCGGCGAGCGAAATCAGAACCGCACCCGTGACGGCGCTGCCCGGCCTCACGGCGCCGCCCTGCCTGCCTTGGCTTCCTTCTCGACGGCGAAGCTCCGCCACGCCGAGCGACGCTGCGTCGCCGGGTCGAGGATGCGGAAGCGGAAGGGGCTGTAGCCCGCAAGGTCGTCCCAGAACGCGAGGGGGAAAGGTCCGAAGGAGATCCACGGCTCCTCGACACCGAAAGCTCCGCTGGCCGAGAGAAGCCCCGAGCCGATCTTGTACTCGACCCAGTACGGCGGCTCCTCGCGGCGCGGGCCCTCCCACGCAAGCCGGATTGCCGCCCCCGCCTCGCGGAACGAAAGCCGCGCGTCGGGCGGCGGCGCCTTCACATCCAGCGCCTCGGACCACGACTCGACGTCCTTCGGGTCCGGGCGCACGGCGCCGCCGAACTCCGACAGCACCTGTACCCGCGCGCGGGCCTGCGTCTTGCGCCACCGCGCGAGGTCCCGCGCCAGCTCCGGCACGGACGAGTCGACGTCCCTCCGCTCGCCGCCGAGCCGCTCGACGTGTATCCGCTCGCCGTCGCTCACGCCCTGCAGCCTCTCGAGCTTCCGCCCCTCGGGCGTCAGGTGGCCGCCGGGCGTCGTGTCGAAAAACGCGCGCGTACGCGGCGTCTTCCCACCGAACGCCGGCACCAGCGAGACGCCCTGCATCCGCCTCGGCCTCGGCACACGCGCGAGGTCGAGGAGCGTGGGCGTCACGTCGACGTTCTGGGCAAGCGCGTTCGTCTCGCGCCCCTCGGGCACTCCCGGCCCCGCGAGGACGAGCGGTATGCGCAGCACCTCGTCCGTCAGTTTCGCGTCGCCGCTCGTGGAAGCATGCCCAACCCAGCCGTGCTCCAGCAGCTCCTCGCCGTGGTCGGCCGTGAAGACGACGATCGTCCGCCCCGAGATCCCGCGTCTCGCAATCGCCGAGAGAACTTTTCCGACGTCCGCGTCCATCCGCGCCACGTCCTCGTCGTACAGCGGCAGGAGCTTCTCGCGGTCGCCCGGCTCGAACGAATACCCCGCCCCGACCGGCAGCGTCGCCGAGACCTGCGCGCGCTCGAGCCCCGACGATCCCTTCACCTTCGCCTCGGCCGCCTCGTAGCCGCTCGCGCCGTACGGCATGTGCGGCTCGGTGTAGTGGATCCACGCGAAGAACGGCTCCGGCGCCACCGCCAGCCAGTCCGATAGCGCCTGCGATCCGACCACTTCGGCCCCGCTGATTGCCTGCTCCGGCAGGCCGAGGTTCCGGTAGTACGACACGGCCGTGAAGAAACCGTAGTTCGCGAGCGTCCAGCCGCGCGCGCCGAGGAGCCGCGGCAGCGTCGGGAGCTTCTTCGGCGTCGTGTCGTCGCGGTTCACGACGCCGTGCGTCAAAGGGTAGAGGCCCGTGAAGATCGAGACGAGCGACGGCGCGGTCCACGGCGTCACCGTGTAGGCCCGGTCGAAACGGACTCCGCGCGCGGCCAGCGCCGCGAGCGCCGGCGTCCGGCCGTTCGGCGCGTAATCCACCCCGTCCGCGCGGAGCGAGTCGGCCGTCATCAGGAGGACGTTCGGCGGAGGCCCCTCGTGCCTCGACGTCGTGAGACAGGCGAATAGAAGGAGCGGCAGCACGACGAGCAGCGCCAGCCCCTTTCTTGCCTGCTTCACGAGCCCTTCGGTGACGACTCGCTCACGACTTGGAGCCGCGCCGGGCCGCCGGCAGAAGAGCGAACCCCAGCGACTTCGCATTCCGCCGCACGCGCTCGTCGAGACTGAGGATGACGAGACCTGGCGCCGACGACCGCGCCGAGAGCGCGCTTGCGAGGTGCAGGGCGTCCAGAGTCCGCAAAGGCTCTTCCGGGAAAGTCCGTTTCGCCCTCTCCAAAATCCCGGCATCCAGACGAATCACACTCCATTTCGAAACGGCCCCGCGGAGCCACGCCCGTCGGTCTGACACCTCGGCCTCGCCGATCTCTTTCAGCGCCGAAGCCCGCGCGAGGACGCGTTCGCACTCGACGAGCGTCAGCTCCGAGGTGATGACGACCTCGGCCGCGGCAAGCGGATTCTGGACATCGGCGGCCCGCACCTCGCCCAGCCACCATGCGACGACCGCACTCGTCTCCGCATAGAGATTCAGCGGTCCCCCCTGTCCTCGTTGAGGAGATCCAGAGCCGAGCGGCGATGGAGAGCCCGAGAAAGCTTGGGGTATGCGGCCGGGTCGTTCAGGCCCACCTGCACGAGGAGACCCCGCCGATGGAGGTCGGCGACAACCTCGTTCGAGTATTCCCGGGGCTGGATTTTGTCCGCGCCCCGCAACTGGGCCACCACCTCGCCTCGCTCCGTCAGGAGGACCTCTTCCCCCCGCCTCACCATTCGGACGTATTCGCTCAGCCGGTCCTTGAACTCACGGATTCCGACGACTCTCATGAGCTCATTGTAGCCTCACGAGGCTATCTTTGAACCTTCCGCCAGGGGCTGTGCGGCGACGCCGCGAGCCACGCCGCGGCGCCGAGGCTCGCGCCCGCGTAGTTTCCGAAGAGATCCAGCCACCGGAACGTCCGCATCGGGATG
>JBDTML010000374.1:0-3271 GCA_039934255.1 Acidobacteriota bacterium
CACGCGGCGCTCGTCGCGCGGCAGATGGGCAAGGTCTGCATCGTCGGCTGCGAGGCCTTGCGCATCGACGCGCAGCAGCGCGTCATGTCGGTGCCGCCCGTGGGCGACAAGGAAGTACGCGTCATCCACGAGGGCGACTGGCTCTCGATCGACGGATCCACGGGCGAAGTCATCGAAGGCCGCATCGCGACGAAGCCGTCGGAAGTCCTCCAGGTGCTGCTCGACCGCTCGCTCGACCCGAAGAAGAGCGAGGTCTACCAGCGTTACGCGACGCTCATGAAGTGGGCCGACAAGGCGCGGCGCCTGAAGGTGCGCGCGAACGCCGACCAGCCCGACCAGGCCATCAACGCCGTCGCGTTCGGCGCCGAGGGCATCGGCCTCTGCCGCACCGAGCACATGTTCTTCGGCGGCGAGCGCATCACGGCGATGCGCGAGATGATCCTCGCGGACAAGACCGAGGACCGCGAGCGCGCGCTCGACAAGATCCTCCCGATGCAGCGCGAGGACTTCATCGGCCTCTTCCGGGCGATGGGCCCGCGGCCCGTGACGATCCGCACGCTCGACCCGCCGCTCCACGAGTTCCTTCCGCACGGTGAGAAGGAGCGCGAATCCGTCGCGCGGCAGACGGGGGTCGACCCGCGCCTCGTCGCGCGCAAGGTGGCCGAGCTCCACGAGATGAACCCCATGCTCGGGCACCGCGGCTGCCGTCTCGGCATCACCTTCCCCGAGATCACGCGCATGCAGACGCGGGCCATCCTCGAGGCCGCGTGCCGCGTGAAGAAGGAAGGCGTCGACGTAAAGCCGGAGATCATGATTCCGCTCGTCGGCCATCTTCGCGAGCTGGCCGATCAGGCGAAAATCGTGCGCGAGACCGCGAAGAAGGTCTTCGAGGCGGAGGGGGTCACGGTGGACTTCCTACTCGGCACGATGATCGAGCTGCCGCGCGCGGCCATCACGGCGGACGAAATTGCGCGCGAGGCCGAGTTCTTCAGCTTCGGCACGAACGACCTTACGCAGACGACGTTCGGGCTGTCGCGCGACGACGCCGGAAAGTTCCTGCCGGAATACGTCCGCCGCGAGATCCTGCCGTCCGATCCGTTCGAGAAGCTCGACCAGGCCGGCGTCGGCAAGCTGATGAAGATCGCCGTCGGGCTCGGGCGCGAGACGCGCCGGGACATCAAGCTCGGGATCTGCGGCGAGCACGGCGGCGACCCGTCGAGCGTGGAGTTCTGCCACCGGCTCGGGCTCGATTACGTGTCGTGCTCTCCGTTCCGCATCCCGATCGCGCGCCTCGCCGCGGCGCAGGCGGCGCTCCGGAAATAACCGCCCCGAGCCGCCGCGAAGGGTGGGCTCTAGCCCCCAAGCCGCTCGAGGTCCTTCTTCGCTCCCTCGAGAGCGGGGTCGAGGCGCAGGGCCTCCCGGTAGGAAGCCCGCGCCTCGTCCTTTCTGCCTGCGCGCTCCAGGAAGTGCCCGAACCGCACGTGAAACCCGGCGTCGCCCGGACTCAGGGCCAGGGCGCGCCGGTACTCCTTCTCGGCTTCAGCTGTTCTCTTCTCTTTTGCGAGAACGTAGCCGTTCATGAGCGCGCCGCGCGCCGAATCGAGGCCGTTCAGGATCCTGAGCTGCGCTCTGGCCTTTTCCAGGCTGCCTCCGAGGAATCCTGGCGCATTCGCGTAGTAGGTGACCATGTCGACGCGCGCCTCGGGATCCCCCGGGTCGAGTGCGACAGCCGTCTCGAACTCGGCACGACACTTCTTCGCGAGGCCGATCTGCGAGAAGAGCGACGTGTGGACCGCCTTCTGTCCGAAGGCCTGGCCGAGGAGGCGGTGCGCCGTGGAGCTCCCGGGCGCAGCGTGAACCGCCCTCTCGCCGGCCTCGACGGCCGCGTCCCACTTCTGGGCCTTGAGGGCTTCCTTGACAGGGACGAACGCGGAGGAAGTGTCGGTGGCCAGGACAGTCCGGGCGCCGCCGGCGGCACAAACAAGTAGCGTCCAAAGTGAGATTGCTTTGAATGGGAATAGGGGGAACCGGGGCGCTCCCTCGCGCCGAGTCACGGTCTCGCGCGCGCATCGCCGGCCACCGCCGGTATTCACTTCAAGGAAATTCTCTTCGGAGGTCACATTTGCACCATGGGAGTTCGGTGAGCACGGTCCATGCCGCGCCCTCCGTGTCAAGATAAACACATGACGCACAGAGTCCGCCACCACCGCTCGGACCTCGCCGAAATCGCGCACCGCGCCATGCTCGAGAAGGGGCTGAACCCCGACTTCCCGCCGTCCGCGCTCGCCCAGCTCGACGGCATCCACGAGCCTGCGCGTGAGAAGGATCCCGCGATTCGCGACCAGCGCGACCTGCTGTGGGCCTCGATCGACAACGACGACAGCCGGGATCTCGACCAGCTCTCCGTCGCCGAGGAGCTGCCTGGCGGGGCCGTGAAGGTGCTCATCGCGATCGCGGACGTGGACGCGCTCGTGAAAAAAGGGACGCCTCTCGACGAGCGGGCGGCGCAGAACACCACGTCCGTCTACACGTCGGGAGGCATCTTTCCGATGCTGCCCGAGAAGCTTTCGACGGATCTCTCGTCCCTGAATCCGGGCGAGGACCGGCAGTCGATCGTGATCGAGTACGTCGTCCACGCGGACGGGACGCTCGGCGACTCGAACGTGTATCGCTCCCTCGTGCGCAACAAGGCGAAGCTCGCCTATAACGCCGTGGACGCGTGGCGGGACGGACGCGGCCCCATTCCTCCCACGATGGCCGCGGCGCCAGGAATCGACGCGCAGATCCGGCTCCAGGAGGAGGTCTCCCAGCGCCTCCGCCGCCTTCGCTACGCGCAAGGCGCCCTGGACCTCCAGACGATCGAGGCGCGGGCGGTTTTCGAGGGCGAGGAGATCAAGGACCTGACCGTCGACGAACAGAATCAGCCTAAGGAGCTCATCGAGGACTTCATGATCGCGGCGAACGGGGTGACGGCGCGCTTTCTCGAAAAGGCGGGCTTCGCCGCGCTGCGGCGCATCGTGCGCTCGCCCGAGAGGTGGCAGCGCATCGTCTCCGTCGCGGCGGCGGACGGGTACACGCTTCCGGGCGAGCCGGACTCGAAGGCGCTCGAGGGGTTCCTCGCGGCGCGGAAGAAGGCCGATCCTCTGCGCTTCCCGGATCTCTCCCTCGTCATCGTGAAGCTCATGGGTGCGGGTGAATACGTCGTCGAGCTGCCGGGTAAGGAACCGGTCGGCCACTTCGGGCTCGCGGTTCGCGATTACACGCACTCGAC
>JBDTML010000375.1:0-3288 GCA_039934255.1 Acidobacteriota bacterium
TTTCGGCGACGCCTTCTCGTTTCGCTGGAACCCGCACGCGTTCGCGGCGCCGGGCTACGTCGTCGCGATGGTGAACTTTCACGGCTCGTCCAGCTTCGGACAGAAATGGGTCGAGTCGATTCTCGGCGCGCACCCCGACAAACCCTTCACGGACGTCATGAACGCCACGGATTTTCTCGTGGCGCAGGGAAACGTCGACGCGACGCGGATGGCCGCGGCGGGGGGCTCTTACGGTGGTTTCCTCGTCAACTGGATCGCAGGGCACACGGACCGCTTCAAGTGCCTCGTGAGCCACGCCGGCGTCTACGACCTCATGGCGCAGTTCGCTTCCGACGCGACGTACGGACGGCACCACAGCTACGGCGGCTGGCCCTTCACGAACCGCGAGAACGTCGAGAGGTGGAGCCCGAACCGCTATGCGGAGAACTTCAGGACGCCGGTCCTGATCCTGCACGGCGAGCGCGACTACCGCGTGCCCGTCGGACAAGGCCTCGAGTTCTACGGCACCCTGACGGCGAAGGGCGTCCCCGCAAGGCTCGTCTACTACCCGGACGAAAATCACTGGGTTCTCAAGGGCGAGAACGCGAAGCACTGGTACGGAGAGGTCCACGCCTGGCTCGCCAGGTGGCTGAAGTGACGCCGTGAAGTACACGACTCTCGGGCGCACGGGCGTGACGGTCTCGCGGCTCTGCCTCGGGTGCATGAGCTACGGGGCGCCGGGATGGCGCCCCTGGGTTCTCGACGAGAAGGCGGCACAGCCGTTCTTCCGCCGCGCGATCGAGGCGGGGATCAACTTCTTCGACACGGCCGACATGTATTCGCTCGGCGTCAGCGAGGAAGTCACGGGCCGGGCTCTCCGGACCTACGGGCGGATGGAGGAAATCGTCCTCGCGACGAAGGTGAACTTCCCCATGTCGGCCGGACCGAACATGGGCGGGCTGTCGCGCAAGCACGTCGTGCAGGCGTGCGAGGCGAGCCTGAAGCGGCTCGGCGTCGATACGATCGACCTGTACCAGATCCATCGCTTCGATTCCGTCGTGCCCATGGACGAGACGCTCGGGGCCCTCGAGCTCCTCGTCCGGCAGGGAAAGGTGCGCTTCATCGGCGCGAGCTCGGGTCCGGCCTTCCGCTTCGCGAAGGCCCTCGCGCTCTCGGACACGCGAGGCGCCGCGCGGTTCGCGTCCATGCAGAACCACTACAACCTGCTCTACCGCGAGGAGGAGCGCGAGATGATGACCCTGTGCGCCGAGGAGGGAATCGCCGTCCTCCCGTGGTCGCCCCTCGCGCGCGGTCTGCTCGCGGGCTCGCGCAGGAACGCGGCGGACAAGGCTGCCACCGCTCGCGCTGCGTCGGACGAGTACACGCGGAACCTCTACGACCAACCGTCGGACGACTCCGTGATCGAGGCCGTGAAAGGAGTGGCCGCCGCGCGCGGCCTTCCGCCCGCCGCCGTCGCGCTCGCGTGGCTCCTCTCCCGCCCGGCCGTGACGGCGCCGATCGTGGGCGCGACGAAGATCGAGCATCTCGAAACGGCGCTCTCCGCGCTCGACGTGACCCTCGCGGGAGACGAGGTCTGCGCACTCGAGGCGCCCTACCGCCCGCACGCGGTGCGTGGCTTCAAGTGACGTTTTCCGGCGGCTCGGCCCTGCTCCTCGGAGTCGCGCTGCTGGCCGGGGCCGGAATCGGATGGGCCATCCGGGGATTTCTCGCGCGGCGGACGGCCGCCTCGATGCGGGCCCTCGAAGACGAACTCAGGAAGAGAGACGAGGATTTGAAGGCGGCGCAGGCGCTCCTGGCCGAGACGTCGCTCACGGACGCTTTGACAGGCGTGCACAACCAGCGCTTCGTCGACGCCGCGATCGGCACGCTGCTCGCGCCGGCGCGAAGAGCCGTGCGGGAAGGCGATCCGCCACCCGAGCACGCCGCCCTCATCCTCGCCGAGATCGACGACTTCGACCGGATCGACGCGGGCGGACGCGAGATAGGCGACGCGCTTCTCCGCGACACGGCGCGCGCCCTGCTGCCGTTCGTGCGGGGCGGGACGGTCGTCGCGCGCTGGACCGAAACGGCGTTCCTGATCGTGGCGCGCATCCGCTTCGCGGGCGAGGCGCGCGCGCTCGCCGCTCGCCTCCGGTCCTCCGTCGCCCAGGGCGTGCGCGCGGGACCCGACGCGCGCCCCGTGACGCTTTCCATCGGGTTCTCGATCGAGCCGCTCGTCCGCGCGCACCCGCACCTCGCGTCGTTTCGCGACCACCTCGCGCTCGTGGACGCCGCTCTCCGGCTCGCGCAGAAGCAGGGGGGCAATCGCGCCGTCGGCTGGCGGGCGAACGACGAGGCCATCGAACGCGCGGTTGCCGAGCGCGGAGAGTCCGTCGTGGCGACGCTCCTGCGCACCGATCCCGCCGCCGCGGAGACCGAAGGCCTGATCACTCAGGCCGTGGAACGCGGCGAGCCGGCCTGAATGCCCTGCCCGCCCGCGGGCACCGCTTTCTATACTGGCCACATGAAGAGATCGTGGTTTCTCCTGCTCCCGGTCGTTTTGTCGCTGCCCACCCGGGGCGATGACGCTCTCGGAACGCTGACCGTCAACGGAAAGACGACCATTCTTCGAAACGTCGCGGTCGCCGAGCAGGCCGACCCGAAGAATCCGTCCGAACACTGGCTCGTCATCCTCGCCTCCGACCGCCCCGTGGAAGGCGAGCGCACGGTCGCGCGGCTCAGCGAGCTCGCGCGGGACGGAAGGCTTCACGCCGTCCGGATTCTCTGGCACGTGGGCTCGGACACCGTTCGCGCGGTCCCGTACGACGCGGCGCTTCCCGCGAGCGGCCGGATGGGGTTCGAGCGCCCCACGATCGATCTCCGGCGCTACGGCAAGGGGCGCGTCGACGCCGAGTTTCAGTCGAAGATGGTCGGACAGATCTGGCACTTTCACGCCAACGTGAAGGCTGCGGTCGTGGAGGGCGGCGTCGTGGAGCTCGAGCCCGAGGTCGAGGAGCCCGCGGAGCCCGGGGCCGGACTCGGCTCGCCGCCAAAACTCGCCCTGGGAAAGCTCGGCTACGAGTACACCGAGGGGATGTTCGTCCACGCCATCTCCGATGGAAACCTCGACGCCGTCGGCATTTTCCTCAAGATCGGAATGTCACCGAACGCGCACGAGAAGGGCGATCCTCATCCGATGCTCCATGCCGCGCAGCTTTGCGGCAACCAACCGGAGAGCAAGCCGCGGTCGGAAGTTCTCGAGGCGCTCGTCGCCGCCGGGGGCGACGTGAAGGCGAAGGACGAGAACGC